>NZ_JBSOPZ010000025.1:0-115249 GCF_053763515.1 Streptomyces mabaensis | reverse complement strand
CCCCCCCCCTACCCCCCCCCCCCCCCCCCCCCCCCCCCCCCCCCCCCCCCCCCCCCCCCCCCCCCCCCCCCCCCCCCGCTGGTCAGCAGTGACGGCGCGCGTGCCGCTCCGCGCGCCCCTGCCGTCCGCACCAGAGGGCTTGTGCCGAAGTCGGCCCTCCAGCGGAAAATCGATTGCCCCCGGTGGTCCCGGAAGGCGAACCTTGCACCGATTGAGCCGCCCACGAGTCTTGGGACATCATGCAGATTCGCGATCTTCCGTATGCCGACCCCGGGGCTCCCGACGCCCGGTCAGGCCCCCGGTTCCTGCTGTGGCTCGGTCGCAACCAGCTGGCCGGCCAGCTCAAGTCGCTGGCCTGGGGACTTCTGCACTTCTGCGGTGTCGCCGGACTGCCGCTCGGCGTCGGCCTCGCCGTACAGGCGGTGGTCGACCGCTCGGGCGGGCGCCTCGCGCTCGCCGGCGGGCTGATCATGGCGTTCGGCGTCGCGATCACCCTGGGTGACACGATGCTGCACCGGACCGCCGTCACCAACTGGATCACGGCCGCCGCCCGGGTGCAGCAGCTGCTGGCGCGCAAGACCGCCGAGCTGGGCTCGGCCCTGACCCGCCGGGTCGCCGCGGGCGAGGTGGTCGCCGTCTCCACCGGCGATGTCGAGAAGATCGGCTGGTTCGTCGAGGCCGTCTCCCGATTCGCCGCGGCCGCCCTCACGGTCGTCCTGGTCTGCGTCGGGCTCGTCGTGTACCAGCCGGCCCTGGGCGTCGTGGTCGCCGTCGGCGTGCCCGTCCTGGCGCTCGCCGTACTGCCGCTGCTCCCCCGGGCCACCCGGCGCGCCGACGTCCAGCGCGAGAAGGCGGGCCGGGCCACCGAGCTGGCCTCGGACACCGTCGCGGGCCTGCGGGTGCTGCGCGGCATCGGCGGCGAGGAACTGTTCCTGGGCCGCTACCGGCAGGCCTCCCAGGACGTGCGCGAAGCGGCCGTCCGCAGCGCCCGCATGTGGTCGCTGATCTCGGCCGTCCAGGTGCTGCTGCCGGGCCTGCTGCTGATCACGGTGGTCTGGTACGGCGCGAACCTGGCGCGGGACGGCCACGTCACGGTGGGCGAGCTGGTCACCGTCTTCAGCGCCGTGACGCTGCTGATGTACCCCTTGCGGCACTTCGAGGAGATCGCCATGGCGTACTCCTTCTCGCGTCCCTCCGCGAAGCGCGCGGCCCGTGTGCTGTCGCTCAGGCGGACGCGGTACGACGACGAACGCGGCGGCCTGGACAGCTCCGAGGCGCGGCCCGCCGGGGACCTGTACGACCCCGCGACCGGACTGCTCGCTCCGGCGGGCCGGCTCACCGCCGTCGTGTGCGGCGACCCGGACCTGGCCGGCCGGCTCGCCGAACGCCTCGGCGGACACGCCGCGGAGGACGAGCAGAGCCCTTCCGTACTGCTCGGCGGAGTGGCGCTGAACGACCTGCCCCTCGACACGGCCCGCGCCTGCGTCCTCGTACAGGACAAGGACCCGGTGCTGCTGTCCGGAACGCTGCGGGAGCTGCTCGACGTGCCGGCATCGGGCGCGGTCGGCGCGGCGGAGGCACTGGCCGCTGCCCGCTGCGGTGACGTGCTGGACGCGCTCGCGCAGGCCTCGGCCGACGACACCGGTGATCCGATGGAGACCCGGATCACCGAGCGCGGCCGCTCCCTGTCCGGCGGACAGCGCCAGCGCCTCGCGCTGGCCCGCTCGCTGGTCACCGACCCGGACGTACTGGTGCTGGACGAGCCCACGTCCGCCGTGGACTCGCACACCGAGGCGCGGATCGCCGAGGGCGTCGCGGCGCTGCGGGCGGGCCGGACGACGGTCGTGTTCGCCTCCTCCCCGCTGCTGCTGGACCGCGCGGACCGGGTGGTGTTCGTGCATGACGGCGAGGTGGCTGCGGTGGGAACTCACCGCGAGCTGCTGCACGGCGAGCGGCGGTACCGCGCGGTCGTCACCCGCGAGACCGACGAGGAGACCGGTGACGAGACCGATGAGGCGCGGCTGACCAAGGTGTCGGAGCTGAGAACACTGGAAGAGATCGAGGAGTCGGCATGATCGGCGTGGCACCACCGGCGTACGACCCGGCAGCCCCGGAGTCGGCGACGAGTCTGCCGGTCGGTACACCGGCGACGGTGCGGGCGTACGTGCGCGAGCTGCTGCGGCGGCACCGTACGGCGTTCGTCATGCTGGTGTCCGTCAACGCCATCGCGGTGATCGCGTCGATGGTGGGCCCGTACCTGCTGGGCGCACTGGTCGAGGACCTCGCCGACGGGGCGCGCGACCTCCACCTGGAGCGCACCGCGGCACTCTTCGCGCTCGCGCTGGTCGTACAGACCGTGTTCGTCCGGCTGGTACGGCTGCGCGGCGCGATGCTCGGCGAGGAGATGCTGGCCGATCTGCGCGAGGACTTCCTCGTACGGTCGGTCGGCCTGCCGCCGGGGGTGCTGGAGCGGGCCGGTACGGGCGACCTGCTCTCCCGGATCACCACCGACATCGACCGGCTGGCCAACGCGATGCGCGAGGCCGTCCCGCAGCTGGCGATCGGCGTGGTCTGGGCGGGACTGCTCGTCGGCGCGCTCACGGTGACCGCGCCGCCGCTCGCGCTGGCCGTGCTGGTCGCGGTGCCGGTGCTCGTGCTCGGCTGCCGCTGGTACTTCCGGCGGGCGCCTTCCGCGTACCGCTCCGAGGCCGCCGGGTACGCGGCGGTCGCCGCGATGCTGGCCGAGACGGTGGACGCCGGGCGGACGGTCGAGGCACACCGGCTCGGCGGGCGGCGGGTGGCCCTGTCGGAGCAGCGGATCAGGGAGTGGACGGCGTGGGAGCGCTACACGCTCTATCTGCGGTCGGTGCTCTTCCCCGTCATCAATGTCACGCATGTGACGATCCTGTGCTCGGTGCTGCTGATCGGCGGCGTCTTCGTGCTGGAGGGCTGGATCACGGTCGGGCAGCTGACCACCGGTGCTCTGCTCGCGCAGATGCTGGTCGACCCGGTGAACCTGATCCTGCGCTGGTACGACGAGCTCCAGGTCGCCCAGGTGTCGATCGCCCGGCTGGTGGGTGTCCGGGACATCGAGCCGGACGCGGGCGACGCGCGGGTGGCACCGGACGGCCGGGACGTACGGGCGGACGAGGTGCGCTTCGGGTACCGGGAGGGCGTCGACGTACTGCACCGGGTGACGCTCGACGTCCGCCCCGGGACGCGGCTGGCCCTGGTCGGACCGTCGGGTGCCGGCAAGTCCACACTCGGCCGGCTGCTCGCGGGCATCTACGCGCCCCGGGCGGGCTCGGTCACCCTCGGCAGTGCGGAGCTGTCGCGGATGCCGGCGGAGCGGGTGCGCGAGCATGTGGCCCTGGTCAACCAGGAGCACCATGTGTTCGTCGGCTCACTCCGGGACAACCTGCTGCTGGCCCGGACCGGCGCCAGGGACGCGGAGCTGTGGGCGGCGCTCGGCGCGGTCGACGCGGACGGGTGGGCGCGGGCGCTGGACGACGGCCTCGACACCGAGGTCGGCTCGGGCGGCTCGGTGCTCACCCCGGCACAGGCGCAGCAGATCGCGCTGGCGCGGCTGGTGCTCGCCGATCCGCACACGCTGGTCCTGGACGAGGCGACCTCGCTGCTGGACCCGCGGGCGGCCCGGCACCTGGAACGTTCACTGGCGCGGGTGCTGGACGGCCGTACGGTCGTGGCGATCGCCCACCGGCTGCACACGGCGCACGACGCGGACGTGATCGCGGTGGTCGAGGACGGCCGGATCAGCGAGCTGGGCAGCCACGACGCGCTGGTGGCGGCGGACGGCCCGTACGCGGCCCTGTGGCGCTCCTGGCACGGGTAGGGGTGAAGGAACGGCGCGGCGGCTGGATCTAGATCACGTTCATGGCGGCCGCGCCGCCCACACCGCCCAGCAGCATGAACACCGGCATCAGGACCTTCAGCTCCACCCAGCTGCCCGCGCGGAAGCGCAGCGGCTTCGGCGGGCCCACCGGGTACCAGCGCTTGCGGCCGATCGGGATCGGCCACAGGATCGGGCAGCCCGAGACGGTCAGGGCGTCACCGATGTCGTGCACCAGGGCGCCCAGCACGATCGGCAGCCCCAGCCAGAGGTACTCCTGGCCGGGGGCCGAGAAGAGCCAGTCGGCGCCGCTGCCCGGCTTGTCCAGGACGCCCGCGAGGATCCACGCGCTGGTCGCTCCGAGCAGCCAGACCAGGACGTCGCTCGACACCCGGGCGGCCCGCCACAGCAGGCCCTCGACGGCGAGCACGAGATGGACGAAGAGGAGGGCGAGGACCGCCCAGCGGCCCCCGGTGACCGCGATCGCCGAGGCTCCCGCGCCGGTCATCACCGCCCACAGCCAGGTGTGTGTGAGCGTGCGGTGTCCCCCGGAGCGGCGGGGGTCGCCCTGCTTCCGGGTCGCCTTGTAGACGGCGTACGAGAGCTTGTCGACGACCTCGCACACGCCCCGCGAGATCGGTCCGAACGCGCGCGAGATGGTCGCCGACTTGTGGTCCAGGTCGGGAGCGAGCGCCGCACCCGCACAGATCAGTGCTCCGACGACGAGCACGGGCCACGGCATCGGGCGCCCGGCGGCCTCGGCCGCCGCCCCCACCCCCAGCCATGCCGCTGCCCCCGACAGAGAGTGCGCCGGTCCCATCATGATCGTTCCCGCCCCGTTGCTCGCGATGCTGTTGTGCGAAGCCCATTGGGTTTCAGCCCAGTTGACGGGACAGCGTATCGGCCATGATCTTCTTGCCGCCGACCGGTTCCCTCATCCGGGGGGAGGCCAGGCAAGATGGGGGGTGTGACCCTCATTGATCAGCTGCCGCCGGATGCCGACCCCGATGCCCTCTTCGAAGCCTTCTCGTCCTGGGCCGAGGATCAGGGCATCACCCTCTATCCGGCTCAGGAGGAGGCGCTGATCGAGGTGGTCTCGGGGGCGAACGTCATCCTTTCCACCCCCACCGGGTCGGGAAAGAGCCTGGTCGCGGCGGGTGCGCACTTCACCGCGCTGGCGCAGGACAAGGTCACCTTCTACACCGCCCCGATCAAGGCACTGGTCTCGGAGAAGTTCTTCGACCTGTGCAAGCTCTTCGGCACCGAGAACGTCGGCATGCTGACCGGTGACGCGTCCGTCAACGCCGACGCCCCGGTGATCTGCTGCACGGCCGAGGTGCTCGCCTCCATCGCGCTGCGGGACGGCAGGCACGCCGATATCGGCCAGGTCGTGATGGACGAGTTCCACTTCTACGCCGAGCCGGACCGCGGCTGGGCCTGGCAGATCCCGCTGCTGGAGCTGCCGCAGGCACAGTTCGTCCTGATGTCGGCCACCCTCGGCGACGTGTCACGGTTCGAGGAGGACCTCACCCGCCGCACCGGCCGTCCCACGTCGGTCGTGCGCTCGGCGACCCGGCCGGTTCCGCTGTCGTACGAGTACCGGCTGACGCCCATCACCGAGACGCTCACCGAGCTCCTGGAGACCCGGCAGGCACCGGTCTACATCGTGCACTTCACGCAGGCCGCGGCGGTCGAGCGGGCGCAGTCGCTGATGAGCATCAACATGTGCACGCGCGAGGAGAAGGACAAGATCGCCGACCTCATCGGCAACTTCCGCTTCACCACCAAGTTCGGCCAGAACCTGTCGCGTTTCGTCCGGCACGGCATCGGCGTCCACCACGCCGGCATGCTGCCGAAGTACCGCCGGCTGGTCGAGAAGCTCGCGCAGGCCGGTCTGCTGAAGGTCATCTGCGGTACGGACACCCTGGGCGTCGGCGTCAACGTGCCCATCCGCACGGTGCTGTTCACGGCTCTGACCAAGTACGACGGCAACCGGGTACGGACGCTGCGCGCCCGCGAGTTCCACCAGATCGCGGGGCGCGCCGGGCGGGCCGGCTTCGACACGGCGGGCTTCGTCGTCGCGCAGGCTCCCGAGCACGTCATCGAGAACGAGAAGGCGCTCGGCAAGGCGGGCGACGACCCGAAGAAGCGCCGCAAGGTGGTCCGCAAGAAGGCGCCGGAGGGGTTTGTCGCCTGGAGCGATTCGACCTTCGAGAAGCTGATCGCCTCTGACCCCGAGCCGCTCACCTCGCGCTTCCGGGTCACCCACACGATGCTGCTGTCCGTGATCGCCCGGCCCGGCAACGCCTTCGAGGCGATGCGGCGGCTGCTGGAGGACAATCACGAGCCGCGCCGGAACCAGCTCCGCCACATCCGCCGGGCGATCGCCATCTACCGTTCGCTGCTGGGCGGCGGGGTGGTCGAGCAGCTCGGCACTGCCGACGCGGAGGGCCGGACCATCCGGCTCACGGTGGACCTCCAGCAGGACTTCGCGCTGAACCAGCCGCTGTCCACCTTCGCGCTCGCCGCGTTCGAGCTGCTGGACCAGGAATCGCCCTCGTACGCCCTGGACATGGTCTCGGTCGTGGAGTCCACGCTCGACGACCCGCGGCAGATCCTGGCCGCGCAGCAGAACAAGGCGCGCGGCGAGGCGGTCGGCGCCATGAAGGCCGACGGCGTGGAGTACGAGGAGCGGATGGAGCGGCTCCAGGACGTCTCGTACCCCAAGCCGCTGGAGGAGCTGCTGTCCCACGCGTACAACGTGTACCGCAAGAGCCACCCGTGGGTGGGCGACCACCCGCTCTCGCCGAAGTCCGTGATCCGTGACATGTACGAACGGGCCATGACCTTCACCGAGTTCACCTCGTACTACGAACTCGCCCGCACCGAGGGCATCGTGCTGCGCTACCTGGCGAGCGCGTACAAGGCGCTGGAGCACACCGTTCCGGACGACCTGAAGTCCGAGGACTTCGAGGACCTCATCGCCTGGCTCGGTGAGATGGTCCGCCAGGTCGACTCCAGCCTCCTGGACGAGTGGGAGCAGCTCGCCAACCCGGAGGTCGAGACGGCCGAGCAGGCCCAGGAGAAGGCCGACCAGGTCAAGCCGGTCACCACCAACGCCCGCGCCTTCCGGGTCCTGGTGCGCAACGCCATGTTCCGCCGGGTGGAGCTGGCCGCCCTGGACAACGTGGCCGAACTCGGCGGGATGGACGCCGAGTCGGGCTGGGACGAGGACGCCTGGGGCGAGGCGATGGACGCCTACTGGGACGAGTACGACGACCTCGGCACCGGCCCGGACGCCCGCGGGCCGAAGCTGCTGATGATCGAGGAGGACCCGGCGCACGGCCTGTGGCGCGTCCGGCAGACCTTCGCCGACCCCAACGGCGACCATGACTGGGGCATCAGCGCCGAGGTCGATCTCGCGGCGTCCGACGAGGAGAGCCGGGCCGTCGTCCGGGTCACCTCCGTCGGCCAGCTCTGACTGGATCCCTAACGGTTACGGGAGTGGAGAACACCCGATGACGAACCCTGCTGAACGGCTGGTCGATCTGCTCGACCTCGAGCAGATCGAAGTGAACATCTTCCGCGGGCGCAGCCCTCACGAGTCCCTGCAGCGGGTCTTCGGTGGGCAGGTCGCCGGCCAGGCCCTGGTCGCGGCGGGCCGTACGACCGAGGGCGACCGCCCGGTGCACTCGCTGCACGCCTACTTCCTGCGGCCCGGCCGTCCGGGTGTGCCGATCGTCTACCAGGTCGAACGGGTCAGGGACGGCCGCTCCTTCACCACCCGCCGGGTCGTCGCGGTGCAGCAGGGCCGCACCATCTTCAACCTGACGGCCTCCTTCCACAGCGCGGAGGCGGGCAGCATCGAGCACCAGCTGCCGCCCCGGCTGGACTTCCCCGACCCCGAGTCCCTGCCGACGGTCACCGACGAGATCCGGGAGCACCTCGGCACGCTGCCCGAGGCACTGGAGCGCATGGCCCGGCGCCAGCCCTTCGACATCCGGTACGCGGACCGGCTGCGCTGGACGCCCGAGCAGGTCAAGGACGCCGATCCGCGCAGCGCGGTGTGGATGCGCGCGGTGGGGCCGCTGGGCGACGACCCGCTCGTGCACACCTGCGCACTGACGTACGCGAGCGACATGACGCTGCTCGACGCGGTACGCATCCCGGTCGAGCCGCTGTGGGGCGAGCGCGGCTTCGACATGGCCTCGCTGGACCACGCGATGTGGTTCCACCGTCCGTTCCGCGCGGACGAGTGGTTCCTGTACGACCAGGAGTCCCCGATCGCCACGGGCGGCCGGGGCCTCGCCCGTGGCCGGATCTACGACCGCGAGGGCCGGCTGCTGGTGTCAGTGGTGCAGGAGGGACTGTTCCGTCCGTACGACCCGAGTGGTGCGGGGCAGTAGGGTCACCGGCCGCGTCCCGGCTCCGTCCGGGCGTCGCGCAGGCGCCGGGCCCGTAACACCAGCTCCAGTTCGAAGCGCCGGTCCGGGTCGTCCACCTCGTCGCCGAGCAGTTCGCGGATCTGCCGCAACCGGTAGCGCACGGTCTGCGGGTGGACCCCGAGCCGGGCGGCGACCTCGGGGGCGCCGCCGCGGGTCTCCAGCCAGGCGAGCAGGGTCTCGACGAGCCGTCGGCCGTGCGCGGGGGCGCACCTGTCCAGTGGTGCCAGGCAGCGGCGGGCCAGGTCCTCGATCAGTTCCTCGGGCGGCAGCAGGACGAGCGCCTCGGTGTGCTCGGTGCAGTGCAGGACCTGGCCGGCCGGCAGCAGCCCGCGCTGCATCAGGCGTACGGCGGCCCAGGCCCAGTGCAGCGACTTGGCGGCCTCGGCGAGCGGGACGGGCGGCCCTATGGCGCCGGACCAGCCGGTCATGGCGCGGCGCAGGAGTTCGGGCCGGCCGGCCGCGTCCGGCTCCGGGACGACCATGCGCGGCTGCTCGTACTCCATGTCCAGCAGGACGTCCTGGCCCACGGCCGGGGCGACGGATTCGGGGGCGGGGCGCAGCAGGACGCCCACGGCGACGCGTTCGGGCAGGGGCCAGCCGATGCTCTCGGCGTGCTCGGCGAGGGCGTCGGTGGGATCGGTGCGGTGCTCGCCGAGCATCAGGGTGATCAACCGCCGTTGCAGCCGCAGCCGTTCACCGGCCTGGCGGGCGGCGGCTTCGGCGTAGCCGCGTACGGACTGGGCGACGAGGCCGTCGAGATACTCGAAGCCGGACTCCACCAGCTCGTACATGGCGGGCGGCGGGATCTCGACCTGCTGCCCGATCTCGGCGAGCCGGCGCCAGGCGAGCCGGACACCGAGGCGGTAGATCGCCTGGAGGGAGTCGAGACTGCGGCCCTGGAGCACCTCGCCGCGGCCGAACTCCTGGAAGACCTCCAGCCGTCGTCCGTTCGGCCGGTCCTCCTCCACGAGGTGGTCGACGAAGTCCTCCAGCGCCCGGCGGATGCCGACCAGAGCCATGGGCTCGCCCGAGTCGTCGACGGACAGGGGCAGGCCGGGGTACTCCTTGCGGATCTCCACCAGGATGGCCTGGGCGAGTGCGGGCACCTCGGCCATGGCCAGGGCGGCGAACCTGCGGGTGCGCAGGCGGGGGACGTCCCGCCAGGCCGTGCGTACGGCCTGGTCCATAAACACCCCCTAGGGCTGCGGGGAACCGGTCGGACCGCCCGACTCGAAGGAGACGAGGGGCACATTGGGCTGCTCGGGAGTGGCGTTGAGTGCGGCGACGATGCCGAGAGCGGCCCCCACGGCGAGAACAGCGGCAGCCATGGTGGTCAGCACGGCAGCGGTCAGTCGGTGCATGGTTCAGCGAGCCTCTCGGTCGGAAGGCACCCCGCCCCACGACACCGGCCCGGCGAGTGCCCAGTCTGTGAGTGCCATTGACACTTCGTCAAGAGGGCGCTTACGGTCCCGGCCCGGACAGACGCGGACCGTCCTGAATCCACCCTCGCGCCCAGGAGTGCCTGAATGCGTCGTACCGCTTCGCCGTTGTCGCTGGTCCTGCTGGGTGCCGGCGTTTTTCTGCTTGTGCTGGCTCCACTGCTCGCCTGGTACGTGGAGCCGCGCGCCAAACGGACCCCGACCGATGTCGATGTCACCACGGTGTTCACCGGCACCGGCGAGTACTTCGACACCAAGACCCTCAGCCCCGCCAAGGGGAAACCGATCACCGTCACCCGGCGGGTGCTGGGTGATGTCGCGGAGAGCGAACGCAGCGGGCGGGCGGTGTGGGACGTCTCCACCGCGATCGACACCCCGGACACGCGGGCCTTCCGCGACCCGCGCCGGTCGTTCCAGTGGACCCTGGAGCGCTGGGTGACCGACCGCCGGACCAACGCTCCGGTGCACTGCTGCGGGGAGACGCCGGAGTTCGCGGGCGAGGCGTACCTGAAGTTCCCCTTCGATGTGCAGAAACGGGGTTACCGCTGGTGGGACAACACCCTGGGGGCCACCGTCCCGCTGGAGTTCCAGGGCACCAAGCGGGTCGCGGGGTACGAGGGTTACCGGTTCACCGGGTCCGTGAAGGACACCCGGACGGGCACCCGGCAGGTCCCGGGGCGGCTGGTGGGTCTGCCGAAGCAGAGCCAGGTGCACGCCGAGGAGTGGTACGCGAACGCCGGGATCGAGCTCGTCGTCGACCGGCGGACCGGCCGCATCATGAACGCGAAGATCGCTCCCCGCAAGACGCTGCGCGCGCCTGGTGCGGCCAAGGCGAAGGTGGTCCTGCTGGACAGCGCGGGGCTGGAGTTCACCGCGGAGACGCAGCACAAGCAGGTGGCGCTGGCGAAGGCGGACAGCGGCAGGCTGCGGATGGTCGGTGAGACGGCGCCGATCGCCGGCGGTGCGGCCGGGCTGGTGCTGGCGGTGGCCGGCGCCGTACTGGTCGGGCGTGGCAGAGAACGCCCGAATCCGCAGCAATCCGCCACAATGTGATGATGCGTCAGCTCAATGGCGGGCCGAATTTGTCACCGTCGTGAGTAGCGGCATCGAACAGCGGGGCGAACACTACGAACCCACCCCGCCCGCACACCGCTCGCGCCGCCCGCCTTCCCGACGTCCCGCACCCCGAGACGAGTTGGAGCTCGAATGCCCCAGCACGTGCCCCCCACGCTGCGCGCGCCCCACCCCCACCTCCCCGCGAAACCACCGCACCACGACCGCCCTACCGACCGCCCTTCCGGCCGCCACCCGGGCCCTCCGCCGCATCCGCGCCGGATCGTCTTCCTCGCCCGCCGCGACCTGGGCAACCCCGCCGCCGGTGGCTCCGAACTCCTCATCGACCGCATCGCCGACGGGCTCACCGCCCAGGGACACCAGGTCACCCTGCTGTGTGGCGGACCCGCCGCCTTTCGCGACTACCGTGTGGTCTCCGCCGGCGGCGACGCCGGGCACTTCCTGCGCGCCCGCCGCGCCTTCGAACGGCAGGTCGGCGACTGCGACCTGTTCGTCGAGGTGTGCAACGGCATGCCGTACCTCGCCCCGCTGTGGCACCGCGGCCCGACCCTGTGCCTGGTCAACCATGTGCACACCGACATCTGGGGTGAGCGTTTCCCCGGTCCCGCCGCGCGGCTCGGCCGGGAGCTCGAACGCTGGGCGCTGACCCGCGCGCACAGCGGCAGCCTGCTGGTCGCCGTGTCCGGTTCCACGGCCGACGCGCTGCACAGTCTCGGAGTGCCGCGCGAGCGGATCCGGCTGGTCCACAACGGTGTCGAGGAGCCGGGCCCCCTGGCCCCCAAGTCGGCGGAACCGCTGTTCCTCGCCATGGGACGCCTCGTCGAGTACAAACGGATCGACCTGCTGCTGCGGCTGTGGGAGCGGGTCAGACCGGTCACCGGAGGCCGGCTCGTCATCGTGGGGGACGGGCCGGAGCGGGCCAGGCTCGAAGCGCTCGCGGGCCCCGGCGTGACCTTCACCGGCCGGGTGACGGAGGCCGAGAAGCACCGGCTGCTGTGCGCGGCCTGGGTGCTGCTGCACCCGTCGCTCGTCGAGGGCTGGGGGCTGGTGGTGACCGAGGCGGCGGCCCGGGGCACGCCCGCCATCGGCTTCGACGTACCCGGACTCAGAGACTCCGTCGATGACGGCGTCACCGGCGTACTCGCCCGCGGCGAGAGCTCGTTCGCCGCCGCCTGGTGCGCGCTGGCGCTCAGCCCCGAGCGGCGCGACGCCCTCGGCCGGGCGGCCGGGCTGCGGGCCGCGCACTTCCGCTGGGGCGCCACGGTCCGGCAGTTCCGGGCGGCGGCCGCGGAGGCCGCGCTGTTGCGGGGGTGAGCGGCAATGAAAGATCCCTCCATCCGTAGATCCGTGACGCTGTTCCGCGCGTTCATGAGCGAGCAGACCGACCCGGAGCGGTGCTACACGCTGCTCGCGCACGACGCGGCCGAACAGATCGAACGGCAGATGCCGCTGCACGACCGGATGGTGGTGGACGTGGGCGGCGGACGCGGCCACTTCACCGAGGAGTTCCGGCGGCGCGGCGCGCAGAGCTATCTCTTCGAGCCCGACCTGCGGGAACTGGGTGCGCGCGGCAGCATTCCGGACGGCTCCGTGGTCGCCGACGGCTATCTGCTGCCGCTGGCCGACGGCATCGCCGACGTCTGCTTCTCCTCCAACGTCCTGGAGCATGTCGCCGATCCGCAGACCTTCCTCAGCGAGCTGGTCCGGGTCACCCGGCCGGGCGGGCTGATCTATGTCTCGTTCACCAACTGGCTCTCCCCGTGGGGCGGTCACGAGTGGGCGCCCTGGCACTACCTGGGCGCGGACCGCGCCCGCGACCGCTACCGGCGCAGGACCGGACGCCCCGCCAAGCACACGCTCGGCGAGAACCTCTTCGCGATCCACATCGGCCCGACCCTGCGGCAGGTGCGCGCCCGCGACGACGTGAGCGTCGTATCGGCCCGGTCGCGGTACTGGCCGTTCCTCGCGGAGGCGGTGACCCGGGTCCCGGGCCTGCGCGAGATCGTCACCTGGAACCTGCTCCTCATCCTCCGGCGCCGCACGGAAACGGCAGCAGCCATGAACAGCCCATTGGGAGGCACCCGTGGCTGAGACGACGTTGACCCTCCCGCCGGGCGGCCGGCCCGGCCGGCCCCGGCCGACCGCGGCGCCGCCGGCTCCGCCGCCGGACGGCCGGCCGCGCCGCAGAACGTGGCTACTGGGCTTCTGGGCGGCGGTCCTCGTCGCGTTCCTGTCCGTCTCACCGGGCCGGATGACCTTCGAGACCAAGCTCCCGGTGGCCGCCGACCCGTGGCGGTTCATCGGCGACCTCGGGGAACTCTGGCAGAGCCGCGCCGGTTTCGGCGGGCTGTCCAACCAGTACGCCGGATACGCCTTCCCGGCCCTGCCGTACTACGCGCTCACCGACCTCGCGCGGATGCCGGTGTGGCTGGCCGAGCGGCTGTGGCTCTCGCTGATCGTGGCCACCGCGTTCTGGGGCGCCCTGCGGCTCGCCGAGCGGCTGGACATCGGCAGCGCGCGGACCCGGCTGCTCGGCGCCGTCGTCTACGCGCTGTGGCCGACCTTCACCATCGTCGTCGGCTCCACCTCGGCAGCCGCACTGCCCGGCGCGATGCTTCCGTGGGTGCTGCTGCCGCTGACCGGCGACCGGACCAGTCCGCGGGTGGCCGCGGCCACGTCCGCGCTGCTGATCCCCTTCATGGGCGGGGTCAACGCGGCCTCGACGCTGGCCTCGCTGCTGCCCGTGGGGCTCTATCTGCTCAGCCGTCCGGCAGGCCCCCGCAAGCGGGCCCTGATCGCCTGGTGGACCCCGGGCGTCGTCCTCGCCACCGCGTGGTGGGTGGTCCCGCTGCTGCTGCTCGGCGTCTACGGCGAGGACTTCATGCCGTACGTCGAACAGGCCGACACCACCACCGGCACGATGTCCGCGACCGAACTGCTGCGCGGCGCCGGCAACTGGGTCGCCTACCTCCACTTCGGCGAGGCCTGGCTGCCCGCCGGCTGGACCGTGGCGACCGCTGCGGTCACCATCCTCGGCTCGGCGTTCGCCGCCGCGCTGGGGCTCGCGGGCCTGGCCCGGCGCGATCTGCCCGAGCGCCGCTGGCTTCTGCTCACCGTGCTCGCCGTGGTCCTCATCGCGCTGGCCGGATACGCCGGTTCCTTCGGCGCGCCGTTCCACGACGCGGTCCGGGACTGGTTCAACGGGCCGCTCAAGCCCTTCCGGAGCATCTACAAGTTCCAGCCCGGTCTGGCCCTCGCGCTCACCTTCGGGCTGATGCACCTGGTGGCGAGGGCGGGCGAGAGCCGCGGGGCACGGCCGCTCCCCGCGCGGCGCTTCGCCCCCCTGATCGCCGCGCTGCTGGTGCTGCCCGGCCTCGCCTGGCCGTACGTCAACGGGACGATCCTCCAGCCCGGCGCATTCAAGAAGCTGCCGAGCCAGTGGACCCAGGCCGCCGACTGGCTGGAGAAGAACTCCCCCGACAGCCGGGCCCTGGTCGTCCCCGCCACCGCCCACGGCCTCTACACCTGGGGTTCCCCCATCGACCAGCCCTTCGACGTGCTCGCCGACTCCCCCTGGGCACAGCGCGATTTCGTGCCCTTCGGTACGCCCGGCTCGCGGCGGGCCATGGACGCGGTGGAGCAGGCGCTGATGAGCGGCAGCGAAGTACCGGGGCTGCGCGACTACTTGTCCCGCGCCGGCCTCTACTACGTCGTCGTACGCAACGACCTCGACCCCGACCAGATCGGCTACGTTCCGCCGATCACGGTGAAGCGCACCCTGGAGGCCTCCGGCTACCGGCGGGTCACCGGGTTCGACCCGGTGCTCACCGGCGGCCGTATCCCCAGCGGCACGCCGCTGCAGGTCCAGGGCATCTTCCCGCGGATGCAGGCCGTCGAGATCTACCAGCCGGCCGACGGGACCCGGCGCCCCGGGCAGGTCGGCCTGCAGGCGGTCGCCGACACGGCCGTCGTCAGCGGCGGTCCCGAGGCGCTGCTGCAACTGTCCGCCGATCCGCGGCTGCGGGACCGGCCCACCGTGCTCACGGGGGACAACCATCCGGGGCTCGGCACGCCTGCCGCGCAGTACGTCGCGGACGGGCTGCGCCGCGCCGACACCCGCTTCGGACTGGTCAACAGCAACACGTCCTACACCTACACCGCCGGTGAGCGGAACCACTCCGGGAGCCTCCAGGACCCGGGCAGGGAGCCGCGGCAGATCCTGCCGACGCGGGGCACCGGCCACCAGACGACGGCCGTCCTGCGGGGCGCCGCCTCGGTGACCGCCTCCAGCAGCGGCAACTGGCTGTTCCACCTGCCGCAGTACGACCCGGTGAACGCGTTCGACGGGAATCCGCAGACCGCGTGGGCCGAGGGCAGCGCCGGGAACGCCGCCGGCCAGTGGCTGCGTATCGCCTTCTCCTCGCCCACCGACGTGCCCGGCTCGCTGATGCTCACTCCGCTGCCCGGCGACGGAATGCGGGCCGCTCCGACGCTGGTCCGGGTGGAGACCGATCAGGGCGCGGAGGACAGCCCGCTGCAGCCGAACGGCAGCCCGCAGCCGGTCAAGGCACCGGCGGGCCAGGCGAAGTGGCTGAAGATCACCGTGCTGGCGGCGCAGTCCCCGAAGGCCGGGCTGGCGGGAGCGGGCTTCAGCGAGGTCGCGGTTCCCGGCGTCCAGGTGACGCGGCTGCTGCGACTGCCCACCGACGCGCGTGGCACCGACTCCCGGGCGGAGGTCTTCTCGCTCCATCGCGGCAGCGACCCGGGCGGGCTCTCGCCGGCCTCGGCCGAGGAAGGCCTGCACCGCAGGCTGAGTGTCGGCCGGGGCGGGGACTTCACCCTCACGGCCAAGGCGCTGCCGGTGCCGGGTGAGGCGCTGGACCGGCTCGTCACGGGCGCCGATCCGCGGCAGCGGCGGCAGATCACCGTCACCGCCGACTCCACCAGCCGGCTCGGGAACGGCCTCAGTCCGCGTAATCTCGTCGACGAGGACCTGACCACCGCGTGGATCGCCGGGGACCGGCCGGTCATCCATCTGAGCTGGCCCGGCCGGAAGACGATCGACGAGATCGTCCTCGCGGCGGCGGGCGGACTCTCCACCCGGCCCGAGCAGATACTGGTCAGCACGCCGAACGGGGCTGTGACGGCCGCCGTCGACGAGAACGGCGTCGCGCGGTTCGAGCCGATCAGCACGGACCGGCTGGACATCACCATCAGCCGGGCCGCGCCCCTGACCGTCCACAACCCGATCGCCGACAACCGGATGCAACTGCCGGTCGGCCTCAGCGAGGTCTACATTCCGGCGCTGGACGACCTGCGTACGCCGCCGCCGGCGCCGCAGCTGAAGTTCTCCGTGCCGTGCGGCGAGGGCCCGCCCGTCGCCGTCGACGGCACGCTGCACGCGACGAGCGCGTCCGGCACGGTGCGCGACCTGACCGAGCGCCGGCCCGTGCAGGTCACGCTCTGCCGGACGGCGGCGGGCACGCTGCCCCTGGGCCGGGGGCTGCACACGGTGGAGGCGGGCGACGAAGGCCCCCTCGCCATCACCGACATCACGCTGACCCGCGGTGAGGCGGGGCCGCCCACCGCGGGCGGACAGCGGACGGCCACGGCGGGCGACTGGAGCGGCGACCGGCGGTCGGTCACCGTAGGCGCGGGCGAGGCCGGCTACCTCCAGATGTACGAGAACGCCAACGACGGCTGGAAGGCCACGCTGAACGGCAAGACCCTGATCCCGCTGCGGATCGACGGCTGGCAGCAGGCATGGCTGATCCCCGAGGGCGCGGGCGGCACGGTGAAGCTCGTGTACGAACCCGTGCTGATCTACCACGCGGGGCTGATCGGCGGCGCGGTGGGCGTGGCGCTGCTGGCCTGTCTCGCCCTGATACGCCGCCGGGCGGGCGCCCCGACGGAGCAGCAGCCGGACCCGCCGGCGCCGGGTTGGGTGCTGGGCTGCGTCGCACTGACCGTCGTGGTCGCCGTTGTGGCGGGCCCCTTCGCGCTGATCGTGCCGGCGCTGGCGGTGGTTGCCCACCTGCGGCACACCCTGCTGGTGCCGATCGCCCTGGTGGCGATGGCGGGCGCGGGCATCGCGGCCGCGACCGGGGCGGGCGACCCGGCCTCGGCCGGCCGGGGCGCGTTCGGCCCGGCGGCCCAGATCCTGGCCCTCACCGCGGTGAGCGCGGCCCTGGTGACCGTGACCCGTCGCCGGCACACCGGCACCGCGCCAACCCCGCCCCCGGAGCCAGGGGAGGTCACGCCGCGATGACCGCTGTGCGGCCGGCCCGCCCCGGGCCACCGGCCCGGACGGTTCCGGGGCGGATACCCTTTCCGACCGTCGACGAGGTCTCGCGGCACTGTCTCCGGGAGGAGGAGCCCGAGACCGTGCACATCGAGGTGCACCTGCCCCGGCAGCCGGATCCGGACCGGTTGCGGGCCGCGTTCGGCGAGGCCCTGCGCCGTCACCCACGGATTCTGATGCGGGAGGCACCGGGCCCCTGGTACCGGCGGCGCTACGAGTGGGAACTGACCGGCGCCCCCGATGTGGAGCCGGTCCGCTTCCCGGAGCCGGGGCCCGGTGCGCTGGAGCGGGCCAGGGCCAGGGCGCTGGCCGAGGCCCCGCCGCTGTCCGCCTCACCGCCCGTCCGCCTGGAGGTGGTCAGGCAGTCGGCGACGGACAGCGCGTGCGTGCTGCTGCTGACGCTCAACCACACCGCCCTGGACGGTCCCGCGTGCCTGCGGGTCCTGGCCACGGCCGCCGAGCTGTACGGCGGCGCCGCCGCGTCCCCGCCGCCCCCGGTACGGCAGTTGGCCGGCGTCCCGGCGCGGCCCGGCCGGCCGCTGCCCGCCCCGGCGAGCGGCACCGCCCGGCCCGCCCGGGTGGCACCCGTGACCGGTGTCCGGGGGGACAGCGGAAACGGCCTGCTGCTGGCCGACCTTCCGGTGCCGGGCCGGCCGGCCGGGGCGGCCTACACCGTCAACGACCAGCTTCTCGTCGCCACATGCCTGATGATCGCGCGGTGGAACCGGCTGCACGACGCACCGCCCCGCCCGATGCGCATCACCATGCCCGTCGACGACCGCCCCCGCGGTGCCGAGATGCCCATCGGAAACGGCACCCGGCTGGTCGAGGTCGGATTCGCGGCGCAGGAGTGCGCCGCGGAGCCCGGCCCCGACGCTCTCGCCGTCCTCCTGCACCGCACCGCCGAGCGCACCCGCGCCCTGAAGTCGGCGCCGCGCCCCCAACTCGGCCACGCGGCCGCCCTGCTCACCGCGCCCGTCCTGCCCGTCGGGCTGCGGGCCGCTCTGACCCGCGGCCTGCGGCGGGCCGCCGCTCCGTGGACGTCGACGACACTGCTCAGCAACATCGGGCGGGTCCCGTATCCCCTGGACTTCGCGGAGGCGGGCCGGGCGGAGGCCGTCTGGTTCTCCGCCCCCGCCCGGATGCCCCGCGGGCTCACCGTCACCACCGCCAGCACCGGAGGACGGCTGCATCTGGCGCTGCGCTGGTCACGGGCACTTCTCGACGACGCGGCCGGCCGCCGGCTGTGCGCATTCTTCACGGAGTATCTGGCGGCCATGGCAGCCCTGCCGGCCGCTCCGGGACGGGCCACTCCAGGAGGTGACGGGCCATGACGGGAACCCTCCCGGCGGGACTGCGCGAGTTCTACGAGAACCCGGCCGTCCCCGTCGCCTCCGGCGACGAGCGCAGCCGCCGCCAGGCCCTGATGCTCGCCCGGGTGCTGCCCCAGGAATCCTCCCTCGTCGTGGATGTCGGCTGCGGTGACGGCTCCGCGGCTGCCGTCGCGGCTCCCCTCCTCTCCGGTCACCGGGTCGTCGGAATCGACTGGTCCCAGGACGCCCTGCGGCGGGCCGCCACCCGGATGACCCATGTCGTGCGCGGTGAACTGACGTCGGGCGGACTGCCGTTGGCGGACGAGACCGCCGACGCCGTGCTCTTCAGCGAGGTGATCGAGCATCTGGTGGATCCCGACAGCGCCATGGACGAGCTGCGCCGGGTCCTCAGACCGGGCGGCCATCTGATGCTCTCCACCCCGAACCTGGCCGCCTGGTACAACCGCGTCCTGCTGTCCGCCGGGGTGCAGCCGGTCTTCTCGGAGGTCAGTCTGCGCGGCATCCACGGCCGGCCGGGGTCCCAGGTGGTGGGCCATCTGCGCCTGTTCACCGCCCGTGCGCTGCGGGGGTTCCTGACCGCCGCGGGCTTCGAGGTGGTCACCCTGGCCGGCGCCCCCTTCCACGGTGTCCCCCGGCCGCTGCGACTGCTGGACCGGGCTGCCTGTGCCGTGCCCTCCGCGGCCTCCATTCTCCTGGTGCACGCAAGGCGGGTGTAGGGCCGTGTGGTGGGGGGTGGCCTCGGCCCTGCTGGCCAATGTCTTCTACAGCACCGGCTTCGTCCTCGAGAAGCGGGCGCTGTCCGGCCTGCCGCGACTGAGCACCGGCCGGCCGGCCCGGGTCGTACGGCTGCTCATCGGCAGCCCGTTGTGGCTCGGTGGTTCGCTCGCGCTCGCGGCCGGTTTCGCGGCGCAGCTCGCCGTCTACCGCACCCTTCCCATCGCCGCCGCGCAGGGCATCTTCGTCTCCGGTCTCGTCCTGCTGCTGCTCCTGTCCTCGGTCGTGCTGGGCGAGCGCCCCAGCGGCCGCGAGCGACGCGGGGTGGTGATGATCACCGTCGCGCTGCTGATGGTCGTGGCCTCCCTCCAGGAGACCGACGCGGTCGGCGGTCATGCGTCGGCGGGCCGGGTCCTGCTGATCTGCCTGCCGGCGCTCGCGGCCGGGCTGTGGCTGTACTGGGCCGTGGAACGCCGGGCCCGTCGTCGTCACCGCCTGCCGACCGCGGGTGTCGAGTACGGCGTCGCCGTCGGCCTGTTGTACGGCGTCAGCTCGCTGGCCATCAAGGGCGTCTCCGGTCACCTGACGACCCGGGGAGTCGGGGACGCGGCCCTCGCCCTGCTGGGGTCCCCGTATCCGTACATCCTGCTGTTCACCGGGGTCACCGGGCTGGTGCTGTCCCAGACCGCTCTGCAGCGCTGCCGCGCTTCCTTGATCGTGCCGGTGTGCACCACGGTGACCTGCCTGTTCACGGCCGCTCTCGGCACGTTCGCCTTCGGCGAGTCGCTGCCGCAGGACCCGCTGCGGCTGGCGTTGCGGCTCGGTGGGACCGCACTGGCCGTCTCCGTCCTGCTGATGCTTCCCCGTCATGACGAACCCCCCACTCCCGCAAAGGAATTGGCCCATGAAGCCTGACGACCCGCTGCTGAGGATCATCGCCTGCCCGATCGACAAGGGCAGGCTGACGCTGCTCCTCCCCGAGGAGGTCCTCTACAACCCGCGGCTGCACCGCAGCTATCCGATTATCGACGGCATCCCCCAGCTCCTCCCGTCCTCCGGTGTCCGGGTGCCCGACGAGGAGCACGAGCGGATCCTCAAGCGGATCGCCCCATGACGCTCGCCGCCCGCATCGCCCCTCATCTGCCACCCGCACTGATCGCCAGGTGCGCCGATCTGCTGTATCCGCGATATGAGCCGGAGTTGCGCCGGCTGGCGGACTTCTGCCCGCCCGGCGGCACGGCCGTCGATGTCGGCGGCTGGTACGGCCCGTGGTCCCGGCAGCTGGCCCGCCGGGCCGGCCGGGTGGTGGCCGTCGAGCCGGTCCCGCACCTCGCCCGCCTGCTGGCCGCGACCACACCCGCCCACGTCGACGTGGTGCACGCGGCGGCCACCGACCGCGACGGCGGCACGGTCCAGCTGTGGCTGCCGCCGGGGGACGGCGGCAACCGCGGCGTCTCGTCGCTCGTCCGCCGGGACCTGCACGCCCGGTCGATACCGGTGCCCTGTGTCCGGGTCGACAGTCTTGGTCTGCATGGCATCACCCTGATCAAGATCGATGTGGACGGAAGTGAACTGAACGTGCTGCGCGGTGCCGAGGAGACACTGCTCGGTGACCGTCCCGCGCTCTTCATCGAACTGGAGGCCCGGATCGGGCCACTCGAAGCCGTGCTCAACCTGCTGGCCGGCCACGGCTACCGCGGCTGGGTGCTGCCGGGCCGCGACTGGCTGCCGTTGGCCGATTTCGACCTGTCCGGCCATCAGTCGCGCACCGCGCATGTCGCCGAGCACGGACTGCTGCGCCGCAGTCTCACCCCCTTCCGGCGGCGGTACGTCAATTCGGTGCTCTTCCTCCATGGCTCCCGGCGTCCCGGTGGCACCGAGGCAGCGGCTCCCGTGCGGGGCCGGCAGCGTTGACATAATCGGGGCGTGGCCAGAGAGAACGCACGCCGGCGGACGGCGATCGCCCCCGACGCGCCCTGCCCCTGCGGGCTGGGCACGTCCTACGAGAGCTGCTGCGGCCGGTACCACGCCGGACAGGCCAAGGCGCCGACTGCCGAGCTGCTCATGCGCTCGCGCTTCAGTGCGTTCGCCGTCGGCGACGTGCCGTACCTGCGGCGGACCTGGCACCCCACGACCAGACCGCCCCGCCTGCAGCTCGACCCGGAACAGCACTGGGTGCGGCTGGAGATCCTCGCCGCGTCGGACGGCGGGCTGTTCGACAGCGAGGGAGCGGTGGAGTTCCGCGCCCACTTCGAGGAAGGCGCGCACTCCGGGTCGCTGCGCGAGCGCAGCCGATTCGTCCGCGAGAGCGGCTCCTGGCTCTACGTCGGCCCGCTGTCCCCCGTCGTGGTGGAGTAGGGCGCCTTCCCCGGTTCGGCGCCCGCCCTGCCGTCGCCCGGGCGCGGGGCAGGCCGTACGCCGCGCGCGTCCTCCACGGCGAGCGCGACGCTGATCCGGTGCCAGAGCAGCTCGTCCGGATCGTCCGCGTAGAGCAGCCGCGCCGAGACCGCCTGGGCCGCGGGCGAGTCGGGGATCCCCGGAACCGGCGGCGGGGCGAGGCGCTGGAGGTAGGCGCGTTCGTACGGATCCTCGATCACCTCCGCGAACTGCACCGGGTCGAGTACGCAGGCGAGCGCCGCCGCCCGCGCCCACGGATCGGCGGTCTGCCGCAGCAGCAGCCCGACCCGTCGGCCCCGCCAGTTGCGCGGCCGCAGGTCGTCCCCCGCGTCGAGTACGGCGCGCATCTCCGGCGTACTGCGCCCGGTCAGCAGGTGCGGCTCGCGGGCGGCGAACTCCTGGAGTTCGTACGCCAGATAGCGCCAGACGACGGCCCGGTAGCGGTTGATCCGGAAGGTGACCGGGCTGACGAGTCCGCAACGGGCGAGCCGCGTCATACGCAGCGGGCTGATGCCGAGCAGTTGGGCCGCCTCCGCCGCGCCGGCGGTCCGGACCCGGCTGCGCAGCGACTCGGGGAAGTTCTCGGTCCCCTTCAGCCGTTCGATCTCCTCCCGGGAGACGGCACTGCGCCGCACGCGTCCTTCCGCCACCGGATGGGCGCGGATGATGCCCAGCCGCACGCCCATATCGAACTCGCCCCGCGTGAGGGCGAGTTCCCTGGCGGCCCGCTCCGGACCCAGCGGCCTGCCCTCGCCTTCCGCTCGAACGTCGGCGCGCGCGTCGGCGCGTACGTCGGCCCGTTCTTCAGCCCGTACGTCGGCGCGTACCTTCATCTGTGTTTCCATGACGGTCCTCCCCCGTGAGGCGCGGTTACTCTCTGTGAAGACCGTAGCTCAGCGCGAGAAGTACCGCCCGCCCCTGTGGATAACTCGTCAGTCGCTGCCCCGCTGCCTCGCGGCGACACCCAGATGTTCGCCCACCCGGTTGACGAGCAGGGTCATCTCGTAAGCGACCTGTCCGATGTCCGCCTCGGCCGCACTGAGGACGCACAGACAGCTGCCGTCGCCCGCCGCCGTGACGAAGAGAACACCCTCGTCGAACTCGACCATCGTCTGCCGGACCTTGCCCGCCCGGAAGTGACGTCCCGATCCCTTGGCGAGACTGTGCAGCCCGGACGAGACCGCCGCGAGATGCTCGGCGTCCTCCCGTTCGAGTCCCGTACTCGCGCCGGTCACCAGGCCGTCGTTGGAGAGCACCAGCGCATGCCGTACCTGCTCGACGCGGCGCGTCAGGTCGTCCAGCAGCCAGTCCAGCCCCTGTTCCTGTGCCATCTCCCCGGTCCTCCCCGTTCGGTCACTCACTCGTCCCCCGCGACACGCGATGTGCTCCGCAAGCCTTCACCACCGCCGCCCGAGGGGCAAGGAGCTCAGCCAGCCGGCTGTCCCACCGAGTCCAGCAGGCGCGCCGTGTGGATGCGGCCGGCGTACTCGACCAGCCGCACCAGTACCTCCTTCCCCGAGTCGCGGTCGCGCGCGTCGCACAGCACGACCGGCGTGCCGCGTTCGAGGTCGAGGGCGCGCGAGACCTCGTGCGCGCCGTACGTCCGCGCTCCAGGGAAGCAGTTGACCGCCACCACGAACGGGATGCTTCGGTGCTCGAAGTAGTCCACCGCGGGAAAGCAGTCCTCGAGCCGCCGGGTGTCCGCGAGCACGACCGCACCCAGCGCGCCCTGGGACAACTCGTCCCACAGGAACCAGAAACGGTCCTGCCCCGGCGTGCCGAACAGGTAGAGCGACAGTCCGGACCGGATCGTGATGCGTCCGAAGTCCATGGCGACCGTCGTGGTGGTCTTGTGGTCGACGCCTCCCGTGTCGTCCACCCACTCACCCGCCTCGCTGAGCTGTTCCTCCGTACGCAGCGGCCGGATCTCGCTCACCGCGCCGACGAGCGTGGTCTTGCCCACCCCGAAGCCGCCCGCGACCAGTATTTTCAGGGCGAGGGCGGCCATTTCCCCGCCCGTGCCGTCAGAGCGCTCGGAGCCCATCGATCACTTCTCTCAGGATCTTCTCGTCAGGTAGCTGTGCGGGTGGTACGGGCCGGCTGACCTTCACATAACCGGCTTCCAGCAGGTCGCCCAGCAGCACCCGCACCACGCCCACCGGCAGATCGGCGTCCGCGGCGAGTTCGGCGACCGACTGGGTCTCCGAACGGCAGAGCGCGAGCAGCGCCCGGTGCTCGGGGCCGAGCAGCGACTCGGCGGCCCGGTCGGCCGCACTGTCGTCGACGACGACCAGCGCGATCAGGTCGAAGCGCACATTGCTGGGCCCCGGCTTGGTCCGGCCGCCCGTCATCGCGTACGGGCGTACGAGCGGGCCCGCCTCGGCGTCGTACCACTGACTGCCCGGCTGCCGCGGGCCGCCGTCGTCCCTCTCCTCGGTCGAGGACACCCCGGTCATTGAGGTCAACCGGCCGCGGGCGGCCGCGCGGTGAAGCGCGGCGGGGTGTACAGATGCTCGCCGACCCGCTTGACCAGCCGGGCCATCTCGTAGGCGATGAGGCCGATGTCCGCGGTCACCGCGCTCAGTACGGCGAGGCAGGAGCCGTCGCCCGCCGCGGCGACGAACAGGAAGCCGTCGTCCATCTCGACCATCGTCTGGCGCACGCTCCCGGCGTGGAAGTGCCGGCCCGCGCCCTTGGCCAGGCTGTGGAAACCGGAGGCCACGGCTGCCAGGTGCTCCGCGTCCTCGCGGATCAGCCCGGTCGACGCGCCCACGGCCAGGCCGTCGTTGGACAGCACCACCGCGTGCCGGACCTCTCCGACGCGTACCACCAGGTCGTCCAGCAGCCAGTCGAGTTCCCCGGAGCGCTGAACGGTATCGATCCTCTGATGCTCGATCATGTCGGTTCTCCTTCGCTGCCACGCGCCCAGCCGTTGCGGTAGGCCGCCATACGGTCTCTGGCTTGTTCCGGGGTACGCCGCCCCGCGTCCTCGCCGTCCGGGTCCGGCCCGGCGGACTGCGCGTCGGGGGCGGGAGCCTCGCGCAACTGCGGGACGAGGCTGGCCTGCCGGACTCGGCGCGGCAGTTCGGTCGCCGCACCGCGGTCGTCGGGCGGGGGCGCCCCGCGCAGCCTCAGTGGGGTGACACCCGCAGGCGTCACGGTGGGCACGGGGCCCGGGGCCGGTTCCCGCTGGTCCGCGGCGCGCGGCTTCGGCGACTGCGCCCCGGGGACGCCTGCCAGGGCGGGCCGGGACGCCGGAGCCGGCACGGCCGTGCTCCCGTTCCGCGCCGCCCGCGGGCCGGGAATCGCCGCGGAGCCGGACCCGTTCCCGTTTCCAGAACCGGTACCAGAACCAGAACCGGGCCCGAACTCCGACCCCTTCCCGGAAGCGGAGCCGGTCTCGTGCCGCTCGGGCCGGTCCACACGCTCCGCGGACTCCCGCAGGGCCTGCTCGCCGGAGCCGAGGCCCGCGCCGGAACCCGCGCCCGCACCGCCCGCTCCCGCGCCCGCGGTGAGTGCGCTCTGCAACAGCGCGGTGGGCAGCAGGACGACCGCGGTGGTGCCGCCGTACGGCGACGTCCGCAGGTGGACCCTGATGTCGTGCCGGGCGGAGAGCCGGCTGACCACGAACAGGCCGAGCCGGTCGCTGTCGAACAGGTCGAGCGCTTCGGACTGCTCGATACGCCGGTTGGCGTCGGCCAGCGTCTCCTTGCCCATGCCGAGCCCGCGGTCCTCAATCTCCAGCGCGTAGCCGTTGCCGACGGGTTCGCCGCTCACGCGCACCTTGGTGTGCGGCGGGGAGAACTGCGCCGCGTTCTCGACGAGTTCGGCCAGCAGGTGCGTGAGGTCGGCGACCGCGGCTCCGGCGACCGCGGCCTCCGGCAACTGCCGCACCTCCACGCGGGCGTAGTCCTCGATCTCCGAGACCGCGGCGCGGACGACGTTGGTCAGCGGTACGGGCATCCGCCACGCCCGCCCGGGAGCGGCGCCCGACAGGATGATCAGACTCTCCGCGTGCCGGCGCATCCGGGTGGTGAGGTGGTCGAGCCGGAACAGGTCGCCGAGCTCGCCGGGGTCGTCGGCCCGTCGCTCCATGGCGTCGAGCAGGTTGAGCTGGCGGTGTACCAGAACCTGACTCCGACGGGCGAGGTTGACGAAGACTCCGGACACCCCGCTGGCGAGTTCGGCGCGTTCCACGGCGGCGCTGAGCGCGGCCCGGTGGACGGTCGTGAGCGCCTCGCCGACCTGGGTGATCTCGTCCTCCGCCGGTGGTCCGGGTGGGGCTTCGGCCCGTACGTCGATCTCTTCACCCGCACGCAGCCGGTGGATGGCATGCGGCATCTTCCGGCGGGCGATCTCCAGCGCGCTGTTGCGCAGCGTCACCAGTTCGACGACGAGTCCGCGGCCGATCCGCACCGAGATGACCAGCGACGCGGCGACAGCGCCCAGTCCCAGCAGCACGGCGGCGCCCGCCGGGGTGAGGACACCGCGGGTCAGCGGATCGGAGCGGTCGGCCGCCGTCCGGTACGCCGCGGTCTCGATCTCCCGCAGTGCCGCGCCGACCGCGGTGTACGACTCGTCCCACGCCGCCGCCGGCACCGCCTGGGCCGCCTGCCGCCCGGGCGCCGCGGCGAGCACCTTGTCCTCCGCGGCGCGCAGTCTCCCGTACGCGCTTGCGGTGGACAGCTCGCGCCAGGCGGTGCGCTGGGGATCCGGGAGGTCGGCGGCGGCGGATTCGGTGAGGGCCCGCCGGGTCTCGACGGCCCCGGTGAACCAGCGCAGCCGCTCGCCGCTGAGACTGCGGTTCAACTGGGCGGCGGACAGCAGCGCGTCCTCGCGGGCGAGCATCTCGCCGGCCCGGCCGAACTCCAGCAGCACGCGCGCGTCCGAGCCGAGTTCGGCGTCCTGGATGCCGGAGAGCGCGCCGCCGACGGCGAAGGCCGAGCCGATCGCCGCCGTGTACTCGGCATAGGACGCATCCCAGCCCGCGCGCCGGTCCGTCACGTTCTTCCGTACGCCGGACAGTCCCTCGGCACCGGCCACGAACCGCTCGAGCCGGTCCGCGACACCGGCCGGCAGGGCGCCGGCGTCGGCGACCGTGTGCCGCTCACCGAGCCGCAGTTTCGCGAGGGCGCGGTCCGTCTGCCCGGCCTGCTGTTCGAACTCGGCGGCCCGTCCCGCGTCGGGTACGGCCAGGTACCGTACAGCCGCCCTGCGTTCGGCCTGGAGTTCGGCGACAGCGAGCGCGACGGGCGTACGGACCTCGTCGTCGACGCGCTGGAGCTGCTGCAGCCGGGCCACGTCCTGCGCGGTGCTGACGGTCGCGAACGCCCAGAGGGCGAGCAGCGAGACCACTGGCACCATCAGCAGCGAGACGATCTTGGCTCTTACGGTGCGCGGGCGCAGCCGCCAGCCCAGGGGCGCGGCCGGCGGGGCGCCGGCGGCGCCGCCCGGCCGCGCGCTCAGCTGCTCCTCCGCCGTGTCCTCGTCGGCGGGCGGGCCGGCGTGCGCCCGTCGTCCGCGCGCCGCCGGGGTGACGCGCGCCGGCGCGTGCGCGGGCGGCGCGGCCTTGGCGCCCGGTGTCCTGCGGGGTGTTCGCATGGCCTCCTCGTTCCGGATGACAGGGGCGGATGGTGCCGTGACCAGGCCGTATCCACGGCCGGGGCCAGTCGGCGGGCTCAGTGTGCGGTGGCGTTCTCGCCGAGCCGCTGCGCCGACGCGGAGGCCTCGCGTTCGCCCGCCGTCGGGGAGAGCGCGACAAAGGCGGACGTCAGGAAGAGGTACGACCCGAGGCCGACGGCGAGGGGGAAGACGAACTGCATCGCCGTGGCCCCGGGCAGCTCCCCGTCCGAGGGGCTGACCTGCACACTCACCGCGATCATCCCGGTGTAGTGCATGCTGCTGACCGCCGCGCCCATGACGAGCGAGGCGACGGCCACCGCCAGGGGCGACTTGATGTTGAGCGCCGCCCAGAGCGCGGCGGTGGCGGCGACCACCGCGATGGCGACGGACAGTGCGACGCGCAACGGGTCGTAGGCGATGTCTCCGTGCAGCCGCAGGGCCGCCATGCCGAGGTAGTGCATGCTCGCCACGCCGAGCCCGGTGGTGAGGCCGCCGATCACCAGCGCCCTGGTCCGGTCCCGGCCGTAGCCGACGGCGAAGACACCGCCGCCGACGACGACCATGGCGACGAGGAGACTGAGGATCGTCAGCGGCACGTTGTAGTGGATCTCGGTGCCGGTGACGCTGAAGCCGAGCATGGCGACGAAGTGCATCGTCCAGATCCCGGTGCCGATCGCGGAGGCCGCGGTGATCAGCCAGTTGCGGCGCGACCGGCCGGTCGCGCCGAGCGCGCGTACGGTGCAGCGCAGCCCGAGGGCGGCGCCGATGCAGGCCATCGCGTACGACAGCACGGGTGTCAGCCAGCCGAAGGCTGCGTGGTCCAGGTGTCCCATGGCCCAGGGACGCTAGTCCGGGTGAGGGCGCGAACAGGGGGCGCATTTCGAAAGCTGATGGAATATGACAGAGATACGTTCTCGAACGATCACGCCGAGTTCGAACGTGCGCACCGAACGTAAGGTACGGCCGTGGGAGATCATGGGCTTATGAGCGACGACCACACTCACGTCCAGGCGTTCTTCGGAGCGCGCGCGGCCGGCTGGGACACCCGCTTCCCCGACGACGGTCCCGCCTACGCGGCGGCCGTGGCCGAACTGGGGCTGCGCCCCGGGGACTCGGTACTCGACGCGGGATGCGGGACCGGCCGCGCGCTGCCCGCCCTGCGCGAGGCCGTCGGCCCGCTGGGCACGGTGATCGGCGCGGACCTCACGCCCGCGATGCTGGAGGCTGCCGTACAGGCCGGACGGGACCGCGGCGCGCGGCTGCTGCTCACGGACGTCGCCCGGCTGCCCCTGCGGGCCCGGTCACTCGACGCCGTCTTCGCCGCGGGCCTGATCGCCCACCTGCCCGAACCCGCCGCGAATCTGCGCGAGTTGGCCAGGGTAGTACGTCCGGGCGGCGTGCTGGCGCTCTTCCATCCCATCGGGCGGGCGGCGCTGGCCGCGCGCCAGGGCCGCCACGTAACCCCCGACGACCTGCGGGCCGAGCCCAACCTCCGCCCGCTACTGGCCGCTTCGGGCTGGCGGATGACCTCGTACGCCGACGAGGACGACCGCTTCCTCGCACTGGCGGCACGTGAGTCCTGACGCCGGTGTACGTTTCAGGACTGGCGGTGCGGGCATCCCCGCACGCCGGGAACCGGGAACGTGCCCACTGCTGCGTTGCAGATCGCCACCGAGCTGCCCACGGCGGTCCTCGCCCGGGCCCTCGGCATCGACATCACCGTCGGCGTCAAATGGCAGCGAGCCGCTGCCGGGGACTGGGGCGCCTACGCAGCCGACGTCGCCAGCCGGAAGTATCCGTGAGCCAGGTCCTATGCACTTGGTTACCCGAGGCCGCCGTTGCTTTGGAGAAGCTGGGCGTTGTAGTTCGGATTCGTCAGTGGTACTAGCCCCTCCAGCCGCCAGAAAATGTCGGCGCTCCTGGCAACTGAAGCGCTACGGTCCGCCAGTGATCGATGAAGACGGGTACTTCGGAGAGCTCATAGCAGAAAAGTACGACCAGTCCTCAAGCGCCATGTTCCGTCCCGGCGTCGTCGAGTCGACCGTGGACGTCCTCGCAGAATGATCTGCCACTACATCGACGTGGCCGACGGCCACGGCGAGCACCGGTCGGTCCCCTTCCGATATGTGTGGCCGGCCGAACTCGACCTGATGGCCCAAATCGCCGGACTGCGGCTGCGCGAACGCTGGGAGGGCGGACAAAGCAGCCCTTCACCGACGACAGCGCGCGACCAGGCGGACCGTCTCCTGAGCACAAAAAACCAAAAGCCTCTGGCAGAAGCCGGAGGCTCTCTGCAGGGGAGGACTGCATGACCAGAGACAAGGGACGTCTGGACCTTCGCGAGGACATCCGCGAAGCGCTGAAGCCTCCGTCCTGGAGGAGCGCAAGACGCCTACCGCCGCCTGGCGAAGTTGACGCTCTCCCACGCCTTGACAGTGCTACGGCATAGGCTGCCCGCCACATGGGTGACCCCGGAGCGCGGGCACGCTGCCGGGG
The DNA here is from genome assembly GCF_053763515.1 of Streptomyces mabaensis. Lineage (NCBI taxonomy): Bacteria > Bacillati > Actinomycetota > Actinomycetes > Kitasatosporales > Streptomycetaceae > Streptomyces > Streptomyces mabaensis. Next base: position 85,577 of record NZ_JBSOPZ010000025.1, on the reverse strand, counting down.
TCTGGCCAGTCGGGAAGGACTGACATGACAAAGACTCTCATGGCATCCCTGGACGTCCTCGGGTGCGTCCAGCAGCCACGGCTTCGGGCCGTGACCTACCTCCGGGTCTCCACGGAGGAGCAGAAGAACGGCTACGGCATTGCAAGCCAGGACAGGAAGACAAAGGCCTGGATCGAACGCAAGGGCCACGAGCACGTCGAGACCTTCAAGGACGAGGGCGCGTCCGGCTCCCTGGAAATGGGGTCGCGGCCCGAGTTCGACCGGCTGATGGCCCTGGCCATCACCGAACCCCGCGCCTTCGACCTCGTGGCGGTACCAGCCAGCGACCGCATCGGCCGTACGGACCGTGCCTTCTGGCGCTGGGTGTGGGCTCTTGAGGACATCGGCGTCTATGTCGCCTTGGTCAACAAAGACATCGACAACACCACCGATGCCGGCCGTGACGCCATGCGCGAGGAGGCGAACTACGCCTTCGAGGAGTACACGCGCATCCGCACGCGGACGCAGGAAGGTATCCAGGAAAAGGCCGAGGAAGGCAAGCACGCAGGAGGCGTCGCACCATACGGCTGGCGCATCGCCGAGAAGGGCAAGAAAGGCGAGTCCCATCTCGTCCTCGACGTCTGCAACGGGGCCAGTCAGTGCAAGGCAGTCCATGAAGCGACCGTCATGCGGCGCGCATGGACGCTGCTCGTCATCGATGGCAAGAACTGCCGCCAGGCCGCCAGGATCATGAACGCCGAGGGTCTGCGGACTCGCTCAGGCAAGCTCTGGACCGCGCAGAACCTGCGCAGGAAGCTGAAGTCCAGAGCGGTCCAGGAAGCAGAGGTGATTTTCCGCAACCCCGAGACCGCAGGCAAGAGCAATGGCACCAAGGTCAAGCCGGACGGCACTCCGCAGTACGGCCCGACCGTCGTCAACGAGCTGCCGCCTCTGTTCGATGACGTAGAAGTCGCCCACCTGAATAAGGCGCTGGCCCGCAATGCACGTACGCGCACGCCTGCCGCGGACCTTCCTGCCCATCCACTCTCCAAGCGAGTGTTCGGCAAGTGCGGCGCCTACTACACGGGTCTGAACCGTACGGACCGCTCCGGGCGCATTTACCGCTGCTCGGGAAAGGTGGAGGCGTACCCAGGCGCAGCCGTCTGCTCGTGCTCTCAGGTGGACGCTGACGCGGTGGAAGAGCGCGTCTGGACGGAAGTCTGCCGCCTCATGGAGGACCCGGCGCGCCTTACGTCCATGTCCCAGGACTGGCTGGAGATGACGATTGGGCAGGTGGTCAACCATGCCGATCGGATCACCGAGCTTGACCGGCAAATCGAAGCGCAGGATGGGGCCATTGCCTCACTGATGGTGATGGCCGCCGAGCAGGGCAGCGCCCCCGAGGCGATCACGCGCGCGACCAATACCCTGAAGGGAGAACGAGACCAGCTCGTCCGGCTTCGTAAGGAAGCTGCGGCATGGCAGGCCGAGACCGAAGTCGCCCAGCAGAGGGCGCAAGACTTGCAGGCATTGGCCGACACGGCCCGCACCCGCCTCCATGACATGACGCCGGCTGAGCAGGCGGAAGTGCTGGACCTCCTGGACGTCAAAGTCACCTTGCAGGGCGAGGTGCCAAAGAAGGTTCGCGCGGACGACAGCCTCACCGCCTGGTTCCGCAGCCGGAATCGGGGCGTCCCAGTCCTCACTGACGCCTCATGGGCGGCGGTGGAGCCCACCATCGTGGCCACGGTCAAGCGTGACCGTACGGCGCAGCTGTCACACCGTCAGGCGCTGGAGGCGATGCTGGAGAAGGCCCGTTCCGGGAGTGCCTGGAACGCCCTGGGGAAGTTCGGCAACCCCTCCAGCCTGATCGTGCGGTACCAACGCTGGGTGAAGTCCGGACTTTGGGACCAGCTTATGGATTTACTCGCGGACGGAGAGTCCACTCCCCTGCCTCCGGCCCCCTACCCACTGCCTCCACTGCTGGTGGAGGGCCGGGTCGACCCCCGACTCCTGGTGGGAGTTGGTCAGGCACCTGCCGATACCGCTTCACCGCTCGGTGCCCCTTCTGTTGACGGAGGTCCAACTCTACGTTGAGGGGGCACACTTGAAAGATCAGCTGATCGCACTATCGAGGGGGCAGGTGATCGGGGTGATCCAGAAGATCCGGCGGTTCCTCGTACGGGACAGGGGCACCGGCGCCGCGAAGCGGTCGGGAGTGGCGCGGGCCGCCGCGCCACGGCACAACCTGTTCGAGGCCGCGGCGACCTATGTGTCGGCATGCGCGGAGGACGACCAGGAGCGCATCGACGAGGCCGCGACCTGGGTATCGCCCGAGGCGCTGTCCTTCGGCGTGAGCGAGCTGGCCTGCCGGGCCGTCATCGCCCTGGCCCGGGAGCGCGACGAATCCCCGCAGGCCGTGGCGCGTACCCTCCTCGGCCTGCCCGCTGCCTGACGTCGGTGTCCGTGAGGCCGGAGCGGCTGAGCGCCTCGGACGGGCTGATACCGGTCCGCGCCGCGTACGCGAGACGTTCGCGGACCTCGCGCGGGGTGCGCGGCCGGTAGCCGGGTCCGCCGCAGCAGCCCTGGCGGAACCGCAGGCCGGCACCGAGCACGGCGGAGAGTGCCGACCAGGCGGCGCTGTCCCGGCGCTTGGGGGCGGCGAAGGCGGAGCCCGCGTTGATCAGCAGCCCGCCGCACTGCGGGCAGAGGTTCTGGCGGACCCGCGCGTAGTCCGGTTCCTTCTTGAAGGAGGCGCGGCACGGCAGGCAGACGAAGTGGGACTTGGCGGCGGGCATGGACGGATGGTAGGCGGGGCGGCGAGGGCGGGCCGAACGATTTTCGTCGGGTGGAGGCTCTCGACGCCCGGGTTACCGACTGGTTAGGGTGCGCCGACGACAAGCGATAGGGAGGATGCCGTGGCCGGGACGGACCACATCGGCGACAGCGGCGACGCCGGCGCCGATGACTCGCTGTATGTGCTGACCGCTGTGCTGCTGACCCCGGCGCAGTTCCCGAGCGTGCTCGGTGACGACTTCCCCGAGGCGTGCGCGGCGCTCGGCCTCGAGGCGTACGAAGGCGGCTACGGCCTGGTGCTCGGCCAGGACAGCGACGGTGCGCGGTGGACAGTGGTGATCGACGACGTGTCGCTCGTCGCGGTGGCCATCGCGTCCTGGGACTGCGGCATGGAGTACGACCTGTCGCCGGACGAGCGGTCCGTCGTCGTCTCACTGGCCGGCTGGCCGCTCGCGGTTGCGGTGGCGGCGCCCGGGCTGCCGGCCCCGCATGATCCGGAGCCCGGGGCGGACGGCACGGGCCGGCCGCCGCTGGCGCCCCCGGACGCCGGGGAGTGGGGCCCCGCGCAGCGGCGGCTCGGGGCCGACGAGATCGCGCTCCAGTGGGCCGCGTGGCGGGAGCAGTTCGACGACGATGCGGGCACGGGCGGGGCGGACGCCGATGCGAACGCCGACGCCGACGCCGATGCCGTCCCGGGGGATGACGCGCCCGCCGGTCAACCGGGTCATCCGGGTGTGCGCCGGGCGCTGGAAGAGGCGCATGGTTACGCGGACTCGCCGCCGCCGCTGGGCCGCGTCCGTTCGGCCTTCGCCTCGGGTGGCGCCCGTACGCTGCGCGCCGACGGGCCCGGCTGGTCCATGGTCGCCAGAACGGACGACATCGCGTTCATCCTGCTGGACGACGAGCCCGGCGAGGTCCTGCCGGTGGGCCGGGGCCCGGCCCTGCCGGGCCTGCTGGAGGCCCTGGACAAGGTGGCGGTCCGCCCGGCCTGACCCCCGTCCCGGGCAACCCGGCCCGCCCGGCCCCGTTCGCCCCCGGCAGGGAGGCCCCGCTCAACCCGGCCCAACCAGGCCCGGTCTGACCCGCCTGCCCCGAAGTGGCCACGCACGGTCCCCCGTCCCGAGCAACCCGGCCCAACCCGCCCCACCAGCCGGCCCGCCCGAAGTGACCTCGCCCGGTCCGCCCAACCCGGCCCAACCCTGCCGGTCTGACCCGCCTGTCCCGAAGTGGCCACGCCCGATCCCCTGTCCCGAGCAACCCGGCCCAACCCGCCCCACCAGCCGGCCCGCCCGAAGTGACCTCGCCCGGTCCGCCCGCCCGTCCCCCGTCCCTCAGTGGCCCAGACCGGTCCGCGCGGCCTGGCCGCCCGCCTGACTCCCTCGGCCTGGCAGCCCGTCCGCCCCACGCGAGCCGTCCTGCCCGGACGTCTGGTCGGGACGGCATCGTGCGAGCCGTCGGCCCCGAGGCTGCCGCGTGGCTGCGGACTCCTGGGACCGTGACCACGGCTCAGACCCGCTTGAGCGGCCGGTGCGGCCCTTCCGGGAGTTCCGCCGTGATCCGGTCACCGGGGTGCACGACCCCGCCCGTCCGGACCACACTCATGATCCCGGCCTTGCGCACGATGTGGCCCGCCGAGTCCCGGCCGACGACCTGTTTGAGCAGGCCGTCCTGGAAGGCGTCGATCTGCAGGCAGGGATTGCGCAGTCCGGTCACCTCCACGACGGCCTCGTCGCCGAGGCGCAGCAGAGTCCCGGTGGGCAGGCCGAGGAGGTCGATGCCGGCGGTGGTGACATTCTCCCCGAGCTGTCCGGGGGCGACCTTGAAGCCCTCGTCCTCCACTTCCGCGAAGAGTTCCTGGTGGATGAGGTGGACTTGGCGCAGGTTCGGCTGGGTGGGGTCCTGCGCCATCCGGGAGCGGTGCTTGACCGTCACGCCCGCGTGCACGTCCCCCTCGACGCCGAGCCCGGCCAGCAGCGTGATGCTGTCCCGGTTCGGCTTGGCGAACGCGTACGTGCCATTGCTGCTGACCGCCGTGATCGTGCCGCTGTGCATCGTGCGGAAACTCCCCCTTTTCCCCGTGCCGATCGGCTCTCCGTGCCGCTCGGATTCACCGTGCCGATCGGCTCTCCGCGCCGCTCGGATTCACCGTGCCGACCGGCTTCCCGTGCCGGCCCGCTTTGCCGTACCGGTCGACTCCGGTCTCAGCGGCCTATCTCCTTGCGCGTGACCCTGCGCAGCCTGCGCCGCTGCGAGGAGTCCAGCAGCAGATACGCGGCCACGGGCACACCGATCATCACCAGCAGGGCCGGCCAGAAACCGATCACCCAGATCAGGGCGACCCCTACCACCACTCCGCCGGTGGCGACCTTCGCGCTCTTCGACATCTCGGATGCCTCCTTCACGGCTGGCGCCGCTTCCTGCCCGGTCAACGCCCGGACGGGGCCGACGGTTCCCGCGATCGCGACGACTCGCCGGCCGGCCCCGGACCGCGGGCACACGTGACCTGCGTCACCTCAGTATTACTCCCACCGTCCATGCGGGTGAGGTACTCTCGGCGGCTCCTGGCTTCACTAGTCAAATTTGAGGAATGCGCTTTCGCTGTGCACACGCTTCCCGCGGCAACGCCCTCCCAGGTCTCCGAACTCGCCCGCTGCTCCGTCGTCTTCCTGCCCGCCGACCCCGCCCGCACCGGCACGATCGCCTTCTGGCACGGTGACGGGAGCGAGCCGCCGGCCGTCCCTGGTCCGGTGACGGAGCTGACCGTGGTCGCAGCCGACGTGCGGCCGAGGGCCGTGCGGGCGCTGCTGCTGCCCGTGCGCGACGCGCTGCCCGTCCTCACCCGGGCCCGGGTGACGGCGGGGGCCGACCCCGCCGCCGTCTTCTGGGGCGCAGCCGCCGTGCTCGCCCTCCAGTTCGCCGCACGGGGGCTGCTGCTGCCCGGGCTCAGCGCCACCGACCACGACGCCTGGCGTGCGGGACCGCTGTCCGCCGAGGACCTGGAGCGGGTACGGGAGCTTGCAGCCGCGATGCCGCCGACCGCACACTCCGTCCCGCTCCCAGCCCCGGCCCTGGCTGCCCAGGCCCTCCGGCTGCCCGCCCCCGAGGAGCTGCTGCGGGCCTTCCTCGACGCCGTGGCCGACGGGCTGCCGCGTTCACCGGCAGCCGCCCTGGCCGCAGGCGGCCCCGCCTTCGCCGCCCCCGCGCCCCAGCACGTACCGGAGCACCGCGCCTGGGCGGCGGACATCGCCGCCGGCCAGGACGCGGGCGTACGGATCTCCCTGCGCGTGGAGGTGCTGGGCCTTGCGGAGGCCGTCGACGCCGCGGCGGAAACCGGCGACCCGGCAGCGGCCGGCGAGGGCAAGGCAGGCAGGGCGGGCAACGCGGGCCGGGCTGGCAACGCAGGCAGGGGACCGTCCTTCCGCGCCGTGCCGCAGCTGCACAGCGTCAGCGATCCGGCCCTCGTGGCGGACGCCGCCGAGGTGTGGGCCGGCGCCGCCACCCGCTTCGGACCGCGGGCCAGGATGGACGCACTGCTGGCCCTGCGGCGCGCCGCCCGCGCCTGGGCGCCGCTCGCCCCGCTGCTCTCCGACGCCGTACCGGACTCCGTCGACCTGGCCGACGAGGACGTCACCGAGCTGCTGGGGCCGGCGGCGCGTGCGCTCTCGGCGGCCGGCGTGCAGGTGCACTGGCCCAAGGAGCTCGCCCGTAAGCTCACCGCCCGCGCCGTCATCGGCCCACCGGACGGCGACCCCGGCCACCCCGGCGAGGCAGCAGACGAAGCAGCCGCAGCAGCCGAGACCACGGGGCAGCCGGCCGGCCATGCCGGTTCCGGCCTGCCCTCGCTGCTCTCCGCCGACGCCCTGCTCGCCTTCAACTGGTGGTTCGCGCTGGGCGACCAGCAGCTCACCCGGGCCGAACTGGACCGCCTCGCCGAGTCCCACCGGCCCGTGGTGCGGCTGCGTGACCAGTGGGTGCTGATCGACCCCGAGGAAGCGCGCAGGGCCCGCGAGCGCCAGGACCACAAGATCACGCCGGTCGACGCGCTCGGCGCCGCGCTGAGCGGTTCGGCCGAGGTCGACGGGCAGCGGGTCGAGGTACGGACGACCGGCTGGCTGGAGCGGCTGCGCGAACGTCTCGCGGACCCCGAGGCGGCCGAGGCGGCCGACGCGCAGCCGGTCGCGCAGCCCGCCGCGCTCGCCGCGACCCTGCGCGACTACCAGCTGCGCGGGCTCAACTGGCTGGTCCGGATGACCTCGCTCGGTCTCGGCGGCTGCCTCGCCGACGACATGGGCCTCGGCAAGACCATCACCCTCATCTCGCTCCATCTGCACCGCCAGCACGACGAATTGGCCGCCGGGCCCACGCTCGTCGTATGCCCGACCTCCCTCATGGGCAACTGGCAGCGCGAGATCGAGAGGTTCGCGCCCGGAACCCCGGTACGCCGCTTCCACGGCTCCGCCCGCAGCCTGAAGGCCCTGGCCGAAGGCGAGTTCGTCCTCACCACGTACGGCACCATGCGGCTGGACGCGGAGCGGCTCGCGGCAGTCACCTGGGGCATGGTCGTCGCCGACGAGGCACAGCACGTCAAGAACCCCCGCTCCGGCACGGCCAAGCAGCTGCGCACGATCGGCGCGAAGGCCCGCGTGGCGCTGACCGGCACTCCCGTGGAGAACAACCTCACCGAGCTGTGGGCCATCCTCGACTGGACCACCCCCGGGCTGCTGGGCCGGCTCGGCACGTTCCGTACCCGCTACGCCCAGGCGGTCGAGGGCGGCAACGACCCGCACGCCGCCGAGCGGCTCGCCGCGCTGGTACGTCCGTTCCTGCTGCGCCGCCGCAAGTCCGATCCCGGCATCGCACCGGAGCTCCCGCCGAAGACCGAGACCGACCACGCGGTCTCGCTCACCACGGAGCAGACCGCGCTCTACGAGGCGGTGGTGCGCGAGACCCTCGCGGAGATCTCCGGCGCCGAGGGCTTCGCGCGGCGCGGGCTGGTGATGAAGCTGCTCACCGCGCTCAAGCAGATCTGCAACCACCCGGCCCAGTATCTCAAGGAGGAGCAGCCACGCATCGCCGGCCGCTCCGGCAAGCTCGAGCTGCTGGACGAACTCCTCGACACCATCCTGGCGGAGGACGCGAGCGTCCTGGTCTTCACTCAGTACGTGCAGATGGCGCGGCTCGTGGAGCGGCATCTTGCGGCCCGCGGTGTGCCGACGCAGTTCCTGCACGGCGGTACGCCCGTGCCGCGGCGCGAGGAGATGGTCCGCCGCTTCCAGGAGGGTGAAGTGCCGGTGTTCCTGCTGTCGTTGAAGGCCGCCGGCACCGGGCTCAACCTCACCCGCGCCGGGCATGTCGTGCACTACGACCGCTGGTGGAACCCGGCCGTCGAGGCGCAGGCCACCGACCGCGCGTACCGCATCGGCCAGACCCAGCCGGTGCAGGTGCACCGGCTGATCGCGGAGGGCACCGTCGAGGACCGGATCGCCGACATGCTCACCCGCAAGCGGGAGCTGGCGGACGCCGTACTCGGCGCGGGCGAGGCGGCGCTGACCGAACTGACCGACGCCGAGCTGGCGGATCTGGTGGAGCTGCGAGGGGGCACGCGATGAGCGGCGGACACGGGAGCGGGCCGTACGGCGAACGCCCGGAGAGCGAGCGCACCTTCGCCGCGCTGCCGCCCGCGCGGGGCCGCGGCTTCGCGCAGAGCTGGTGGGGCCAGGCCTGGCTGAAGGCTCTGGAGGACACGGCGCTGGACGGTGAGCAGCTGAAGAAGGGCCGCAGGTACGCGCGCGAGGGCGCCGTCGGCGCGGTGTCGGTGCAGCCGGGGCGGATCACTGCGGTCGTACGGGACCGGGACCGCACCCCGCACCGCAGTGACGTCCTGCTGCAGCGGCTGACCGAGGAGGAGTGGGACCGGTTCCTCGACATGGCGGTCGAGCGGGCCGGTCATATCGCGGCGCTGCTCGATCGCGAGATGCCGCCGCACCTGGTGGAGGACGCGTCGGCGGCCGGCGTCGAACTGCTGCCGGGCATCGGCGATCTGGAGCCGGAGTGCGACTGCGAGGCGTGGGACCTGTGCCCGCACACCGCGGCCCTCTGCTACCAGGTGGCCCGGCTGCTGGACGAGGACCCGTTCGTACTGCTGCTGATGCGCGGCCGGGGTGAGCGCGAGCTGCTCGACGAGCTCCAGGTACGGAGTGTGGCGCGGGCGGCGCACCAGCAGCCGCCGGGGGCGCGTGAGGACGAGCGGGCGGCGCGGGGTGTGTCCGCGGCGGAGGCCTTCGCCGCGGCGCGCGACCTGCCGCCACTGCCCGCTCTCCCCCTCCTCCCCGACGAGCCGGGTACCCCGCCGCCGCTCGACGGCGAGTCAGATCCGGCGCCCGGTGTCGACGTGGCGGCCCTGGAGTTCCTGGCCTCGGCGGCGGCCGGGACCGCGCACCGGCTGCTCGCCGAGGCCGTGACTCCGGGCCACGAACAGCACCCCGTGCAGGCCGCACTGACACCCGGCCAGGACGCGGCACGGCTGGCCGCCGCCGGACCGCCGGCTCACCTCGCGGCCCGGCTTGCGGCCGGCACGGGACGCGAACGGGCCGGACTCGCCCGGGCCGCACGCGCCTGGGAGTACGGCGGCAGCGCCGCGCTCGCCGTACTGGAGGAGGAGTGGTCCCCCGGCCCGGAAGCACTGGCCCGCGCCCGCGCGGCACTCGACGCGGCCTGGGACGACGAGGAACGGCCCCGGCTGCGCGCCACCCGCAACCGCTGGACCGTGGTGGGCACCGAGACTCAGCTGCGCCACGGCCCGGACGGACGCTGGTGGCCGTACCGCAAGGAGCGCGGCCACTGGACCCCGGCAGGCCCCCCGGACCCCGACCCGGCGGCGGCCCTCGCGGTACTGACCGGGTAGCCGGCCTGCCGGAGCAGCGTACGGCGGAGGCGGCTAGGGGGTGTCCGGTCGATCAGGCCGGATCAGCGAGCGGCGTCTGGTGCACTGCACTCGCTTCGCTCGCTCCGTCTCGGCTCTTTGATTCATCCTCCGGATGCCGAGCGCAGCTGCAAGGCGGCCGGATTCGGCAATAGCGGAGCTATGGGCGGATTCGGCCAACGCGGCAGATGTGCGTGCCAGACGACGGGAGCCCGGCATGATCGACCGGACACCCCCTGGGCGGGTGGGCCGTTCGGGTGCGGGGGTGGGTGGGGGGACGTACGGTGGCTTTGTGGGTGCGATGGTCTGGGTACGGATGGCGGGAGCCCCCGATGGCCGGTGAGATCTCCTTCTTCGAACTGGGCGTGGCGGACGCCGACCGGGCCCGCACCTTCTACGGCGGCCTGTTCGACTGGACCTTCGAGCCGGGCACTCCCGACGGCGGCGGGTTCGCGATCCGGACTCCGCAGGTCCCCGGCGGGCTGCACGGAGGAGACGCCGGGGCGAGCCCGTACGTGTTCTTCAAGGTCGACGACATCGAGGCAGCCCTCACACGGGTTCTCGAACTCGGCGGTACCGTCGAGGCGTTCGACGCCGGCGCCGATGCCGAGTCGATCGCGCAGTTCGGGCACTTCAAGCTGTGCCGCGACAACCAGGGGTCCCCCTTCGGCCTGCACCAGCCGCCGCCCGCTCAGCGGTAGCCGCCATCAGCCGCGGGCCGCCAGCAGGTGATCCATGGCGAGCTGGTCGAGGTGTTCGAAGGCCATCCCGCGCGCGGCGGCCGCGTCGATGTCGAAGTCCTCGAACGCGCCGCGGTCGGCGAGCAGTCCGGCCGCCGTCTCGCCCTCGTCCAGCGTGGGCCGCGCGAGTTCGTCCAGCCGGGAGGCCCGCAGCGCCGCCTGGACCTCCGGGTCGGCCCGGAAAGCCGCGGCGCGCTCCTTGAGGATCAGGTAGTTGCGCATGCAGCCGGCCGCCGAGGCCCACACCCCGTCGACGTCCTCCGTGCGCGGCGGCTTGAAGTCGAAGTGCCGCGGGCCCGCGTAGCCGGCCGTCTCCAGCAGGTCGACGAGCCAGAACGCGGACCGCAGATCACCGGCGCCGAAGCGCAGGTCCTGGTCGTACTTGATGCCGTTCTGGCCGTTGAGGTCGATGTGGAACAGCTTGCCGGCCCACAGCGCCTGCGCGATCCCGTGCGGGAAGTTCAGGCCCGCCATCTGCTCGTGGCCGGTCTCCGGATTGACACCGAACAGCTCGGGCCGCTCCAGCCGCTCGATGAAGGCCAGGGCGTGGCCGACGGTGGGCAGCAGGATGTCGCCGCGCGGCTCGTTCGGCTTGGGCTCGATGGCGAAGCGCAGCTCGTAACCCTGCCCGGTGACGTATTCACCCAGCAGATCGAAGGCCTCCTTCAGCCGGTCCAGGGCCGCCCGTACGTCCTTGGCGGCGCCGGACTCCGCGCCCTCCCTGCCGCCCCACGCCACGTACACCCGCGCGCCCAGTTCGGCCGCGAGATCGATGTTGCGCATCGTCTTGCGCAGGGCGTACCGCCGCACGTCGCGGTCGTTCGCGGTGAAGGCGCCGTCCTTGAAGACCGGGTGGGTGAAGAGGTTCGTGGTGGCCATCGGCACCACCAGACCGGTCGCGTCCAGCGCCTGCCGGAAGCGCTTGACGTGCGCCTCGCGCTCGGCCTCGGTGGCGCCGAACGGGATCAGGTCGTCGTCGTGGAACGTCACGCCGTACGCGCCCAGACCGGCGAGGTGCCGTACGGCGTCGACGGGATCGAGGGCGGGACGGCTGGCCTCGCCGAACGGGTCACGGCCCTGCCATCCCACGGTCCACAGACCGAAGCTGAACCGGTCCTCGGGGGTCGGTGAAAAGCTCATGGGTGCTCCCTCGGCTATTTCGTCATGGCACTTAACAAATTAGTATCCGGGAGCATCGAAGGGGAAGAGCCCGCAGGGACGGAGAGGCTGATGTCAGTACCCGAGGGGCCCGAGGGGCCGCTGGTCGTCGGCGTGGACAGCTCCACCCAGTCCACCAAGGCGCTGGTCGTCGACGCCGCGACCGGCGCGATCATGGCGAGCGGGCAGGCACCGCACACGGTCTCCGGCGGGGCCGGGCGGGAAAGCGATCCCGAGCAGTGGTGGGATGCGCTGTGCGCGGCGCTCCGCGCCTGCGGCCCCCTGGCGGGACAGGCGGCCGCGATCTCCGTCGCAGGCCAGCAGCACGGGCTGGTCACCCTGGACCGGGCGGGCCGGCCGGTCCGCCCGGCGCTGCTGTGGAACGACGTACGCTCCGCCCCCCAGAGCGAGCGGCTGATCGAGCGGCTGGGCGGGCCGGGGGCCTGGGCGGAGCGGATCGGCAGTGTGCCCGGCCCGGCCTTCACCGTGGCCAAGTGGGCGTGGCTGGCCGAGCACGAACCGGCGGCGGCACGCGCGACGGCCGCCGTCCGGCTGCCACACGACTATCTCACCGAACGGCTCACCGGACGCGGCACCACCGACCGGGGCGACGCCTCCGGCACGGGCTGGTGGGCGGCGCCCACCGAGGCGTACGACGAGGAGGTGCTCGCGCTGGCGGGCCTCTCCCCCGCGCTGCTGCCCGAGGTGGTACGGCCGCGCGAGGTGGCCGGCACGCTGCGGGACACCACGGACCTGTCGTTCTCCAAGGGCATCCTGGTCGCCGCCGGCACCGGCGACAACGCGGCCGCCGCGCTCGGACTGGGTCTGCGCCCGGGCGGCCCCCCGGTGCTGAGCCTGGGCACGTCCGGCACGGTGTTCGCCGTCACCGAGCGCCAACCCGCCGATCCGACGGGCACCGTGGCCGGCTTCGCCGACGCGCGCGGCGACTGGCTTCCGCTGGCCTGCACCCTCAACTGCACGCTCGCGGTCGACCGGATCGCCGCCCTGCTCGGCCGCGACCGGGAGGCGGTGGAGGCGGGCGGCGGCGTGGTCGTGCTGCCGTTCCTCGACGGCGAGCGGACACCGCACGCGCCGCACGCGTCGGGCCTGCTGTACGGGCTGCGCCACGACACCTCACCGGGACAGGTGCTCCAGGCCGCGTACGACGGGGCGGTGTACGCCCTGCTCGCGGCCCTCGACCGGGTGGCGGACGGCGGAACCGCGGACGGCGCAACACTCGACGGCGGCTCCGGACCCGGCGCGCCGCTGCTGCTCATCGGGGGTGGGGCCCGCGGGACCGCCTGGCGGGACACCGTACGCAGGCTCTCCGGGCGGGCCGTACAGGTGCCCGAGGCCCGGGAGTTGGTGGCGCTCGGGGCGGCGGCACAGGCCGCCGGGCTGGTGACCGAGGAGGATCCGGCAGCGGTGGCGCGGCGCTGGGGCACGGCCCACGGCCCGGTCCACCCGCCGCTGCCCGTGGACTCCGAGGCGCTGGACCGGCTGGGTTCCGTACTCGCCGACAGCGACGCGCTGTTCAGACGACAGGCGGACCGATGACCACCCCGCTCCCCCACACGCAGCAGGACATACGCCGGCGGAACCTCTCCCTCGTGATGCACACGGTCGCCGCCCAGGGCCCGCTGTCCCGGGCCACCGTCGCCGGCCGGGTCGGACTGACCCGCGCCGCCGTGTCCTCCCTGGTGGACGAGCTGGTCCGGGGCGGACTCCTGGTCGAGCTGGGCCCCGAGCAGCGGTCCGGTACGGCCGGCCGGCCGGGCAGCGCCCTCGCCCTCGGCGAGCGGGGCCCGGTCGGCATCGGCGCCGAGATCGGCGTGGACCATATCTCGGTGTGCGCGGTGGACCTGCGCGGAGCGGTGCGGGCCCGGGCGTCGGCCGAGTGCGGCAACCGGGGGCGCCCGCCCGGGCCGGTCCTCAAGGAACTGGCCGAGCTGGTACGGCAGGTGACGCAGACGGCCGGCGGCTCGGGGCTGCGTCCGGCCGGGCTCGCCGTCGCCGTGCCGGGACTGGTGGCCCGGGGCACCTGGACCGTCGTCCGCGCACCCAACCTGGGCTGGACGGACGTCGACCTCGGCGCCGCTCTGCCGTACGGCGGTCCGCTCACCGTCGACAACGAGGCGAACCTCGGCGCGCTCGCCGAGCTGTGGCTCGGCGGCGAGCCGGCGCCCCAGGACTTCGTCCATGTCTCCGCCGAGATCGGCATCGGCGCGGCCGTGGTGGTCGAGGGCCGGCTGCTGCGCGGCACGCACGGGTACGCCGGGGAGCTCGGGCATGTGCCGGTCCGTCCCGAGGGGCCGCGCTGTGCCTGCGGCGGGCGCGGCTGCCTGGAGCAGTACGCCGGTGAGGAGGCCGTACTGCGCGCGGCGGGGATCACCGCCGACGGCCGGCGCCCGGTCACCGTACTCGCCGAGCACGCGGACCGGGGCGATCAGGCTGTCCGGCGGGCCCTGCGCGGCGCCGGCGCCGCCCTCGGGATCGCGGTCGCGGGGGCGGTGAACCTGCTCGACCCGCAGGCCGTGGTCCTCGGCGGGGCGCTGTCGCGGCTCGCGCCCTGGCTGCTGCCGTCCCTGCAACGGGAGTTGACGCGACGCACCGCGGAACCTGCCGGCCCTTCCCTGATCGTCTCGCGGCTGGGTTCCGAGGGACCGCTGCTGGGCGCCGCGCACTCCGTCGTACGGGCGGTCCTGGACGACCCGGCGGCGTACGCGGACCGGTGACACGCCCCGGGGGGCGCTTCCGGAGTCCGGGCCGCGTCACGTACGGTAACCACTCATGGAGCACCGGGCGGAGCACCGCAGCCAACACCCCAGCCGAAGACGCCTGTTGCGGGGAGCCGCGCTCACCGCCGCGGCCGGTGTCCTGCTGCCCGGCGCGCAGGGCGCCGCCTCCGCGGCCACCACCGACCATCCGCTCGCGCGCTGGTCGCCGGCCTCACCGGCCAACTTCACGGCGTCGTCGCGCCCTTCGGCGTATCCCGTGCGGCGGATCGTCGTGCACGTCACGCAGACGTCGTTCACCGGCACCCTCGGAATCTTCCAGAACCCGGCCAAGCAGGTGTCAGCGCACTATGTCGTCCGCTCCTCGGACGGGTACATCGCGCAGTGCGTGCGGGAGCGGGACATCGCCTGGCACGCGGGGAGCTGGGACTACAACACCGACAGCATCGGCATCGAGCACGAGGGCTGGGTCGACCGGCCGCGGTACTTCACCCAGGCGATGTACGAGCGCTCCGCGGCCCTCACCGCCGCTGTCTGCGCCAGGTACGGCATCCCCAGGGACCGTGCGCACATCATCGGCCACCACGAGGTTCCCGGCGCCACGCACACCGATCCGGGGCCGTTGTGGGACTGGGCCCGCTACATGCGGCTGGTCAACTCCTCCTGAGGCCGGGTCGTGCTGGAGCCGGAGTCCTTGCCGGACCGGTCCGGCGCGGGACGAGGCGCTGCCGGTGGCTGGCCACTGGCCGCAGGACGCGGCTGAGCCGCCGGTACAGCGAGATCCTCGTCCTGCTCGCCCGCCACCCGGACGGCCGTCGCAGTCGACACGGACTCCGTCGCGACCGCTTCGGCGCTGAGCTCCTACCGGGGTCCGGATCCGGTGCTGCTCGACGACTGGGCGTACAGCCGTGGAGTGAGGACGACCTGCCGGCACGGCGCGTGATCCCCGGTGCGACGCACGTACCCGACCCGCCCGTGGGACCGCGGCGGGGCGCGGTGCTCCGATCCGGCCACTCCCCCGTACTGCGGATGCGCCCGGTTTTCCTTAGTGTCGGTGGATGGGGTAAGCGGCCGGGTCCCGGCGTGCCGGGCCCCGGCGGTGCACCCGACTGTCGACCCCTCAGGAGTCCCCATGCCTCAGCTGTTCATCGGCGGCCAGTGGACCGCCGCCGTCGACGGGCAGGTGCGCGAGATCCGCTGCCCGGCGGACGGCACCCTGGTCGGGACCGTCGACGAGGCGGGGCCGAAGGACGCCGCCGCGGCCGTCGCCGCCGCCCGTGACGCCTTCGACCGCGGGCCCTGGCCCGGTACCCCGGCGGCCGATCGGGGCCGGCTGCTGCTGCGCGTCGGCGATCTGCTGATGCGGGACAAGGCGGCGCTCGCCCGCGCGGAGTCCCTGGACACCGGGAAGCGGCTGGTCGAGAGCGAGTACGACATCGATGACATCGCCAAGTGCTTCCGCTACTTCGGGAACCTCGCGGCGTCGGGCGGCAAGGACCGGATCGTGGACACCGGCGAGCCCGACGCGGACAGCCGGGTGGTGCACGAGCCGGTCGGGGTCTGCGCGCTGATCACCCCGTGGAACTATCCGCTGCTGCAGACGTCGTGGAAGGTCGCGCCGGCGCTGGCCGCGGGCAACACGTTCGTCCTCAAGCCCAGCGAACTGACTCCGCACACCGCCATCGGCCTGATGCGGCTGCTGGCCGAGGCGGGCCTGCCCGACGGGGTGGCCAACCTGGTGCTGGGCGCGGGCCCCACCGCGGGTGCGCCGCTCTGCGAGGACCCGCGGGTCGACATGGTGTCGTTCACCGGCGGGCTCGCCACCGGCCGGCGCATCATGGCGGCGGCCGCGCCGACGGTGAAGAAGGTCGCGCTGGAACTGGGCGGCAAGAATCCGAACATCGTCTTCGCCGACGCCGATTTCGAAGCGGCGGTCGACTACGCGCTGATGGCCGTGTTCCTGCATTCCGGCCAGGTCTGCTCGGCCGGGGCACGGCTGCTGGTCCAGGAGGAGCTGCACGACTCGTTCGTCGCGGAGGTGGTCAAGCGGGCCCGGACGATCCGGCTGGGCGGCCCGTTCGACGAGCATGCCCGTACCGGCCCGCTGATCTCCGCGACGCATCGCGACAAGGTGGAGGCGTATGTGGCGGCCGGCCTGGCCGAGGGCGCGGTACTGCGCTGCGGCGGGTCCCGTCCCGACGACCCGGCGCTGCGCGGCGGCTACTACTATCCGCCGACCGTGCTCGACGAGTGCACGCCGGCGATGTCCGTGGTGCACGACGAGTCGTTCGGCCCGGTGCTCACCGTCGAGCGGTTCCGCAGCGAGGACGAGGCCGTCGCGCTCGCCAACGACACCGTCTACGGGCTGGCCGGAGCGGTCTGGTCGCAGGACGTCGGCCGGGCGCACCGGGTGGCCTCCCGGCTGCGCGCCGGCACGGTATGGATCAACGACTTCCATCCGTACGTGCCGCAGGCCGAGTGGGGCGGCATGAAGCAGTCCGGCTTCGGCCGGGAACTGGGACCGGCCGGGCTGGCCGAGTACCAGGAGGCCAAACACATCTGGCGCAATCTCGCGCCGCGTCCGCAGCGGTGGTTCGAATGAGTACGGAATCCTCCGGCCGGGAGCCGGACCCCAGCAGCCCCGTCCGGACCCAGAGCCAGCACGACGACGATTCGCTCGCCGAGCTCGGGTACCGCCCGGAGCTCAAACGCACCCTCGGCAACTTCCACACCTTCGCCGCCGGGGTCAGTTACATCTCGATCCTGACCGGCACCTTCCAGCTCTTCTACTTCGGGGTGGCCTTCGGCGGGCCCGCCTACTGGTGGTCCTGGCCGATGGTCTTCGTGGGCCAGCTGATGGTGGCGCTGTGCTTCTGTGAGCTGGCGGCCAGCTATCCGGTGGCGGGGTCCATCTACAACTGGGCGAAGAAGATGGGCGGCCCGCACGTCGGCTGGCTCGGCGGCTGGATGATGATGACAGCCACCATGGTGACCCTGTCGGCCGTGGCGCTCGCCTACCAGATCACGCTGCCGCAGATCGACGACTGGTTCCAGTTCGTCGGTGACGGCAGCGGGCCGACCGACGCGGCGGCCAACGCCGTTCTGCTGGGTTCGGTGCTCATCCTCTTCTCGACCCTGGTCAACGCCTTCGGCGTCCAGCTCATGGCACGGATCAACTCCGCGGGCGTGTTCATCGAGCTGATCGCCGCCGTCGCGCTGATCATCTTCCTCGCGGCGCACATCACCCGCGGCCCCAGCAGCGTCCTGACCGAGACCTACGGGCTCGGCAGCGGCCAGAACCTCGGCTATCTCGGCGCGTTCCTGACCGCGTCGCTGGCCTCCGCGTACGTGATGTACGGCTTCGACACCGCGTCCTCCCTCGGCGAGGAGTCGCACGACCCGTCACGCAACGCGCCGCGTGCCATCCTGCGGGCGCTCATCGCCTCGTTCCTCATCGGCGGGTTCATCCTGCTCTTCGCCCTGATGGCCGTACCGGACCTGAAGGCCGAGGAACTGTCCACCGGCGGTCTGCAGTACGTGGTGCTGGAGACCCTCGGTTCGACCATCGGCGAGATCTTCCTGTGGGCCGTGGTCGTCGCGATCACGGTCTGTGTGCTGGCCGTGCACGCCGCCGGTATCCGGCTGATGTTCGCGATGGCGCGGGACAACAACCTGCCGGCGGGCTCGGTGCTCGCCCGGGTGAGCCCACGGTTCCAGACCCCGGTGGTGCCCGCCGTCGTGATCGGTGTGGTGGGGGTCGTCATCCTGGTGATCAACATCAATCAGCCGCAGATCTTCTCGGTGATCACCAGCATCGCGATCATCATGATCTACCTGGCGTATCTCCTGGTCACCGGGCCGATGCTGGTGCAACGGCTGCGCGGACGCTGGCAGCCCAAGGAGGGGCGGTTCTCGCTCGGCCGGCTCGGGCTGCCCGTCAACATCGTCGCCGTGCTGTGGGGCGCCGCGATGTCCATCAACCTCGCCTGGCCCCGTGCCGAGGTGTACAACGCGACCGGACCGCAGCACTGGTACCTGCGCTGGGGCGCGTTCCTGTTCATCGGCGTCGTGGCGCTCGGCGGCTTCACCTACTACTGGTTCGTCCAGCGCAAGCGTACGGGCGTACTGGACGCCCACCGCGCGGAGGTTCTCGACCCGACGCAGCCGGCACCACCCGGGTCCTGACCGCCACCCCCACCGCCCGAGTCCTGGAGAGAACGATGTCCGCAGCAAGCGTTCCGCCCGGCCCGTCACCGGAATTCGACTATGTGGTGGTCGGCGGCGGCACGGCCGGCGCCGTCGTCTCCGCGCGGCTGACCGAGGACCCGGAGGTGAGCGTCTGCCTCGTCGAGGCCGGCCCGTCGGACGTCGGCGACGACAACATCCTCAGGCTCGACCGGTGGATGGCCCTGCTGGAGTCCGGATACGACTGGGACTACCCGGTGGAGCCGCAGGAGAACGGCAACAGCTTCATGCGGCACGCCCGCGCCAAGGTGCTCGGCGGCTGCTCCTCGCACAACTCGTGCATCGCCTTCTGGGCACCGGCCGAGGATCTCGACGAGTGGGCGGCGCTGGGTTGTACCGGCTGGAGCGCGGCGGACTGCTTCCCGCTCTACCGGCGCCTGGAGAGCAACGACGCGCCCGGGGACCACCACGGGCGCTCCGGCCCGGTCACCATCCGTACCGTCCCCCCGAAGGACCCGTGCGGTACGGCGCTGCTGGCGGCCTGCGCGGAGGCGGGCATTCCCACCACGCCGTTCAACACCGGCACGACGGTGGTGCGGGGCGCGCACTGGTTCCAGATCAACGCCCGTGCGGACGGCGTCCGTTCGTCGGCGTCGGTGTCGTATCTGCACCCGGTACTGGGCCGGCGTCCGAACCTGGAGGTACGGACCGGTCTGACGGCCCGGCGGCTGCTGTTCGACGAGAGCGGCCGGCGCTGCACGGGTGTCGAGTACCTGGAGCCCGACACCATTCACACCGGCGCGGTCCGGGCCCGGCGCGAGGTTGTCGTGTGCTGCGGGGCCATCGACTCGCCGAAGCTGCTGATGCTGTCGGGCATCGGACCGGCCGGGCATCTGCGGGACGTCGGAGTGGACGTACGGGCCGACTCGCCCGGCGTCGGTGAGGCGCTCCAGGACCATCCGGAGGGCGTGATCATGTGGGAGGCGAAGCAGCCCATGGTCGCCTCCTCCACCCAGTGGTGGGAGATCGGCATCTTCACGAACACCGAACCGGGCCTGGACCGCCCGGACCTGATGTTCCACTACGGTTCGGTGCCCTTCGACCTGAACACCTACCGGCGCGGCTACCCGACCACGGACAACGCCTTCTGCCTCACGCCGAACGTCACCCGTGCCCGGTCCATGGGCACGGTCCGGCTGCGCACGCGTGACTACCGGGACAAGCCGAAGGTCGACCCGCGGTACTTCACGCACGAGCACGACATCCGCGTGATGACGTACGGGCTGCGGCTCGCCCGCGAGATCGCCGCCCAGGCCCCGATGCGCGCGTGGACCGGCGCGGAGCTCGCCCCCGGGCCCGCAGCCACGTCCGACGAGGAGCTGTTCGCGTACATCCGCGAGACCCACAACACCGTCTACCACCCGGCGGGGACGGTCCGGATGGGCCCACCGGACGACCCCGCCTCGCCGCTCGACCCGCAGCTGCGGGTGAAGGGGATCGACGGGCTGCGGGTGGCCGACGCGTCGGTGATGCCCTTCCTGCCGGCGGTGAACCCGTGCATCACCACGATGATGATCGGCGAGAAGTGCGCTGACATGATCAAGGAATCCTGAACCGGCCGCGAGCGCAACGTGGTTGCAACGTCCCGGTCCGGGAGTTCCCCCGGAACGGCGTTGGCCTGCTGCCGCCGTCAGGCTGGGCCGGCGAGCGAAGCGAGGAAGCCGTCGAGCATCGCGATCTGTACGTCCTCGGGGAACCGGCCGGGGTCGAAGAGGGCCTGGACGACGAGTCCGTGGGTGAACGCAACTGCGGTGGCGGCGAGTTGCTCCGGGTCGGCGTCTGCCGGCAGTTCGCCGAGGTCGCGAGCCGCTTCGAGGTGCGGGCGGATCGCCGAGCGCAACCGGGTGTAGCGGTCGGCCTGGTCCTTGCCGAGAGACTCGTCGGCGAGGGACAGGTCCCATGAACTGACCCAGACGCGGTTACGGGCGGTGTCGCCCGGGGTCAGAGGCAGGATGTCCAGCAGCATTGCTCTCAGGGCGGCAAGGCCCTCGGTGGGACGTTCACGCCGCGGACGTCCCGCGGTGCGCTTCTCCAGCAGGTCCAGGGCATGCGCGACCAAGGCCCGCTTGGTCGGGAAGTAGTGCATGAGCATGCCGGTCGAGACACCCATGGCGGCTGCGACGGCACGCAGCGTCAGCCCGCCGAACCCCTTCTCGGCGAGTACGCGCCACACCGCCTGGGACACGTCCTCGCGGCGGGCTTCACGGTCTCCGGGTGCGGGCGGCATACTGCCACTGTACATACCGAACGCTCGTTACGTACCTGGAAAGGATGTCCGTGTTCGCACTGCCGCTCGGCGACAACGCGCAGCTCCGCCCGCTGGAGCCCTGGCACGCCCAGGAGTTCCTCGCCCATATCGACCGCGCCCGCCCCTATGTGGACCCTTGGATACCCTGGGCGACGTTCAGCCCCGACCTTCCCTCTGCCACGGCCGTGCTCCAGCGGTATGCGGACCGGCAGGCCGAGGACACCCGCCGGATCTATGGGATCTGGCTGGAGGGCACGCTGGTCGGCGGGGTCATGTTCACGAACTTCGACGCCGCCTCGGGGGTGTGCGAGATCGGCTGCTGGCTGGAGGCGGACGGGGCGGGCCGCGGGCTGGTGACCCGGGCGTGCCGTGTGTTGATCGACTGGGCTTTCGGGGAACGCCGGATGAGCCGCGTCGAATGGTGGGTCGCGGCGGGCAACACCCGCAGCGTCGAAGCCGCGCGCCGGCTCGGGATGACCCGCGACGGGGTACTTCGGCGGCGTTCTCTCTACCGGGGCATGCGGCACGACATCGAGATCTGGTCGATCCTCTCCGAGGACACGCCGGCGGTGGGCGACGGTCAGGCGCGAGGCGTCTCCCTCGGCGTAGGGGTACCCGTGTCCGACGTGTCCGAAGTCAAGGCCGAGCTCGACCAGTTGATGCACGTCTTCCTCGGCGCGTTCACGAACACCGGCGGCGGTCGGCCGAACGTTGACGTCGTCCGCGAGGTGTTCATTCCACAAGGAACGATCACCAACGTCGGAGACGAGCCGTTGGTCTACGACGTCGACGCGTTCATCGAGCCCCGGCAGAAGATCCTCACCGATGGAACGCTGACGGAGTTCCGCGAATGGGAGGTCGCCGAGCGGACCGAGATCTTCGGTTCGATCGCGCACAGGTTCAGCGAATACCGCAAGTCCGGTTTCCTGCACGGCGAACGGTTCGAGGGCTCCGGCCGCAAGACCACCCAGTTCGTCAGGACGCCCGCCGGCTGGAGGATGAGCTCGATGGCCTGGGAGGACGTGTAGAGGACGTGTAAGGGCTCCTCAACGCACCCCGACGGCTGGGGCCCCGACGGCCGGAGCCGACGCAGTCTGCCGCACTACCTCCAGGGGCCGGTGACTGCGAACGTGGTGCCGGGCGCGTAGCAGTTGACGTACATCGTCGCGCCGTCGGGCGAGAACGTGACGCCGGCGAACTCGCCGTACTCCGGTGACTCTGCGGAGCCGCCCGCTGCGGCAGCAGCAGATGTCACCGCCTGCGCGTTGCGCGCCACCGGGTATACCTCGCCCTGCTGGGTCAGCCCGTACACGTACTGCTCGCCGCCACCGTCCTCGCAGACCATGAGGCCGCCGCCGGGTGCCAGGCAGATGTTGTCCGGGGCCTCGCCGGGCAGGTCGATGTCCGAGTCGGGCCCGAAGACCACGACCAGGGTGAGGCGGCGAGCGTCCGGCTCGTAGCGCCACACCTGGCCGGAGTGGTCTGACCCCGAGCCGTCCTTGGACCGCGCGAAGCTTGAGACGAAGTACACCGAGTCGTCACCCCAGTAGCAGCCCTCCAGCTTCTGGGCATGCGTGATGCCCTTCCGCCCGAAGTCCTGGAGCCGGATCGGCGTCCGCTTCGCCAGCGGGTCGGGAACGGGCACCCACTCGACCCCGTCGAAGCTCGCACCCGGTTCGTCGATCACGGAGAGGTCGGGGACGCCAGGGACCCGCATCGCCTCCAGAGCCCCGCCCGCGCGCAGCGAACCCGTCCCGCCCAGCGGCTTGTTGGGCAGGAATCGGTAGAACAGCCCGAACGGGTGCTTGAAGGCGTCTTCGGTCTCGTACACGATGCCGCTGTCCGGGTCGACGGCGATCGCCTCGTGCGCGAAGCGTCCCATCGCGGTGAGCGGGGCGGCTCCGGTGCGGTACGGGTCCACGGGGTCGACCTCGAAGATGAAGCCGTGATCCTTGGTGTAGCCGTTCGTGCCCGCCCGGTCCTCGGTCTCCTCGCAGGTGAGCCAGGTACCCCAAGGGGTTGGCCCGCCCGCGCAGTTGGCTGCGGTGCCGGCGATGCCGACGCGCTCACCGATCACGTTGTTCCGGCCGTCGAGCTCGATGACCGTGCAGCCGCCCTTGCCTCCCAGGTCGTAGGTGATCCCGACAACAGCCGGGACGGGGCCGCGCGCGGAGGCGTGGTTCTCGTGGTTGCGGACGAGATGGATGCGCCGGGCGCTTCCCCCCTCGCCGCCGAACGCGCCCATGCCGTCGTGATTGCCCGGGACCAGGCCCTCACCGCTCAGCAGCTCGTCTCCCTCACGGGAGAGTACGTGGTAGGAGAAGCCTTCCGGCAGATCGAGCAGCCCCTCCGGATCGGGCACCAGCGGCCCGTACCCAGACCCTTCTCCCAACTCTGGGGCGCCGGTAGCCGTACCGGCGAAGACGTCGGAAAGAGAACCGGCGAAGGCGATTCCCGCCCCGACAGCACCTGTACGTGCGAGGACCTGGCGGCGTGATACATCCATGAGGGGACACTCCACAGTGCGGACCGACAACGTCGCGCCGTGTGTATCACCGGGCGACGTCCCCCTTGAATGGCCGCTGCCGGCTTCCACCCACCTGGGTGGAACCGTCCGCCGCCTGGGTATGGAGGCTGGTCACTCCCCGCCGATCGGCTGCTCGGTCCAGATGGTCTTGCCCGTGACGCCGTACCTGCTCCCCCATCGGCTGCTGAGCTGAGCGACGAGGAACAGCCCCCGCCCGCCCTCGTCGGTCGCGCGGGCATGGCGCAGTCGCGGCTGGGAGTTGCTCGCGTCGGACACCTCGCACACCAGCACCCGGTCGCGGGTCAGACGGAGCGTGACCCCGCTGTGGGCGTGGCGGATGGCGTTGGTGACCAGCTCACTGACGATCAGTTCCGTGGAGAAGGCGAGGTCCTCCAACTCCCAGTCGGAGAGCTGGCCGGTCGCCGCCCGACGAGCTCGGGCCACGGCGGCCAGGTCGGCCGGGAAGCTCCAGGCGACCGTGTCCGTGGGCGGGACGGCGCGGAGGCGGGCAAGCAGGACGGTGACGTCATCAGGCCGCGGGGATGTGCGCGGGGCGGTGTGCACCAGGTCGCGACCGATGTCGGTGAGTGCGCGCTCCGGGCGGCAGGCGGACGACAGCTGGCGCAACAGGTCGTGCGGCTCCTGGTCCCGGCCTGTCAGGCCGTCGGTGTAGAGGGCCAGGGTGCTGCCGGGCGTCAGCTGGACTTCGGTCACCTCGAAGGGCAGTCCGCCGACTCCGAGGAGCGGGCCGGGTTCGACGTGGAGGTAGCGGGCCGTACCGTCGGGGTGCACGACGGCGGGCGGCGGGTGACCGGCACTGGCCAGCAGGGCGCGCCCGGTGATCGGATCGTGGACGGCGTACAGGCAGGACGCGCCCACGACATCGGGGTGCTCGGCCTCAGCGGCGACACGGTGGAGCAGGTCGTCCAGTCGGAGCAGGACCTCATCGGGAGGGAGGTCGAGGTCGGACAGCGTCTGCACCGCCGCCCGCAACCGCGCCATCGTCGCGGCGGCCTTCAGACCGTGTCCGATCACATCACCCACCACCAGAGCGACGCGCAGCGAGGACAGCGGGATCGCGTCGAACCAGTCTCCGCCGGCGCCGGCAGATCCTTCGGCCGCGAAGTAGGAGCCTGCCGTCTCGGCCGCGGCGGTGTCGGTGCTCGCCCGCGGAAGGAGGCTGCGCTGGAGTGTGACGGCCGTATGGTGCTCGCGGGTGAAGCGGCGCGCGTTGTCCACGGCGAGTCCGGCCCGGGTGGCGAGCTCCTGCATGAGCCACTTGTCCTCTTCGTCGAAGGGCCGCGGATCACGGGTGCGGCCCACGACCACATAGCCGACGGCCACGCCACGGGCGAACAGCGATGCCCCGAGGGACTGCCGCATGCCGGGAGGCAGGAGCAGGGCGATCAGCCGGGGATCGTGTCCGAGCAGGACGGCGGCTTCCTCGGGAGAGCGCCAGACGACGGTCTCGCCGTCGAACAGCGCGGCGAACTGCGGCAGCGCCGGGATGGGCGGCACCGCGTCACCAACCTGCACCATCCGGGGCGGACGAGGGCCGTGCGCGTGCTTGGCGGCCACGAGCCGCCTCGGCTCACGCGCGTCGTAGACGGGGAGCGGCTCGTTACCGGCGAGGACGGACTCCGTCAGTGTCACGCTGCCCATGTCCCCGAGCGCCGGCACCAGAACGTCGATCAGGTCCTGGCACGTCCTGACCACATCGAGGGAGCTGCCGATCCGGGAGGCCGCCTCGCGAAGTACCCCAAGAGCAGAGCCCCGTCCGGGCTCCTCGGGTACGGGCGGGAGGCGCGCCGGGCCCCCTGAAGCCGTCTCCGCGAGAAGGGCCAGCGCGAGCGTCCCGCTGCTCCCCGCCATGGGCCACGCCGCCACGACGACGTCTACCCGGCTCCCGTCCCTGTGTCGAAGGACGGTACGGGTTTCCCTCTGCGGCGCCCGCGCCCGCGCCCGGCCCGTGGGCCAGTCGGGCGAGGTGGGGAAGAGTGCGGAGGCGGGGAGGCCGACCACGTCGCCGGGGAGGTAGCCGAGGAGGTCCGCGGCCTCCTCCGAGCAGGCCATGATCTCTCCCGAGTCGCTGACCAGCAGTGCGGCCAGATGTGCCCAGGGCAGGGTCAAGTCCCCGGCGGCAGGGTCGGAGCCAGAGTTCATACGCACTCCCGGTGATCGGTTCCGGCTCGACACGGGCAGGCCCTTACTCCCAGTATCGCCCGGTATGTTGCCGACGGACGTTTCCGGGGGACCCACGCCGTGGACAGGACGCGTCGCCGCATCCTGACGGGCGCGCTCGTCGCAGTCGCGGGCGCCGCCGCTGTGACGCCCATAGCCCTGGCGGGGCAGTCCGCCGATCAGCCGCAGCAGGCGGACCCCGTCTCGCCCTCCGGCGGTCCTGTGCAGTTCGACGAGGTCTACAAGGGGCGCCGCATCCAGGGACGAACCGTCCCCGGCGGCTCCCCACACCAGCACGGAGAGCACCACAGCGTAGAGCCCGGACCGCAGGTCGAAGTTCTCATCGACGGCGAGGAACTGCACGTGATGCGCAACGCCGACGGCTCGTGGATCAGCGTCGTGAACCACTACGACACCTTCGACAGCCCCCGTGACGTCGCCCGGGCGGCGGTCGACGAGCTCAACAGCGCCGCGCTCGTCCCGTTCGCCTAACCATCGATCAGGAAAGAAGAAGCCTGTTTCATGCGCAAGAACCAAGCGACGCTCACCGCCACCGAGAAGAGGAACTTCATCGGCGCCCTGCTCGAACTCAAGCGCCGTGGCCGGTACGACAGGTTCGTCAGCACCCACCGCGACTTCGTCACGAGCGACACCGACTTCGGTCCGCGCGTCGCCCACCGGGGGCCCTCGTTCCTGCCCTGGCACCGCCAGTTCCTCCTGGACTTCGAGCAGGAACTGCAGGCCATCGACGACTCCGTCGAACTCCCCTACTGGGACTGGACGGTGGACCGGACCCTCGACGCGAGCATCTGGCGGCCCGACTTCCTTGGCAGCGACTCCACCCCGAGTCGCCCTATCCGCCCGAGCAGCCGACGGAGAACGTCGTCAGCCTCCACGAGCCGATGCGGGCCCTGGGACGACGTGACACCGGCTCAGCTGCTGGACCACAGGCCCCTCTACGCGTATGACACCGACGAGCCCGACGAGTCCGACGGCCAGTAGTCGGTCATAGTCGATCGCATTCCGGAACAGGGTCGTGGTGGCGGCCGACCGAGCCGTGCGGGGGAACGGCGCTGACTCCTGGCCGTCGAGGTCGATGCCGAGTCCGCTCGGGCCGGGTAATCCTTCCGCCGGTTGGGGGGTTTGGCGGTCCGACAGGCCACCGTGGCCCACCACCTATTGCTCGATGACATGTCGGGTTCAAGAATCCGGGGCTGTCACATCCCCCCACCGTCCGGACCGAGTTCCGGAACTGGAGTGCCCCGTGAATAAGTCATCCCTGCTCAAAGCCCTGGGTGCGACCACAGTCGCGACCGTACTCACCCTCGCCGGCTCGACGGCGGCGTCCGCCGGCAGCTCCCCCGACCCGGTCTCGCCGTACATCGTGGGCGGCGGCCAGGCGTCCGAGGACTACGCGTTCATGGCCTCGCTGCACGCGAACGGCGGGTTCCAATGCGGCGCCTCGCTGGTCTCGCCCGACGTGGCCGTGACCGCCGCCCACTGCGTCGAGGACGGCGCCGAGTACACGGTGCGGGTCGGGTCCGCGGACCGGTCGTCCGGCGGTGAGACCAGTGCCGTCGACGAGGTCCTCACCCACCCCCAGTACGACTTCGCAGTCCTCCGACTGGCCGAGCCGGTGCAGGCCCAGCCGATCGCCATCGCCGGCGAGGCACCCGTGGGCACGCCCACCCGCCTCCTCGGCTGGGGCCAGGTCACACCGGAGAGGGGCGCCGACGAGGGCTCGGAGTCGCTCAAGGAGCTCGACACCACGCTCGTGGACTCCGGGTGCACCGGCATCAGCCCCGAGGGCGAACTGTGCGTGGACAGCCCGCTCGACGAGAACGGTGACCCGCAGGGCGCGTGCTACGGCGACTCCGGAGGCCCCGCCATCGTCCGGGCCGGGGACGAGTGGCAGCTGATCGGCGCCACGAGCCGCAGCGGGAACGACAGCCTGACCTGCGCCGAGGCACCGTCGATATACACCGACGTCACCGCCCTCAGGGACTTCGTCGAGTCCGCCCTGAACGACTGAACCGGGCCGCCCACCGGGCGGTGTGGCCAGCACGACGATCGGAGCTACTCGTGGTGCACGGGCGAGAGACCGCACACGAACTCTGCGGAGGCGAAGAGTTCCGGCGTCAGGCGTATGCCCGTGATCCGGTGGGCCAGAGCGAAGGCGGCTTCGGTGTGTCCGTCGTAGTCCCGGTCGTCGGCATCGTTGAGGTCAAAGCCTGATTCCCGCATCTCGGTGAGCAGTTCGTCCGGGTGGCTGCCGTCGCGGTAGTAGGCGAAGAGCGGTTCGAAGTGCAGGCGTGTGGTGCCGTCCTGGTACCAGCAGAAGTGGTCCACCGCATTGACGTTGCGGAAGTGTGAGACCACCGTGCGTCCGCGCGAAACAGGGAGCATGGCCTCGTCCCTGACACCCAAGTAGCCGTTGTACTCGACCATCAGCGACCAGCCACCGACGGAAGCGGCTCCCACGAACATCTGCTCATGGCCGCACACGTCGTACGACGGCTCGCGCAGCCCCGTCACGCCGGTGATCCGCACCCCCGGTTCGGCTCCGAGGGCCCGGAGCAGTTCCTCGGGGGCGAGCCCTTGGACGAGCGTGATGCAGTACGCCTCCATCAGATCCTCGTACTGCTCATTGAGCCATGCATAGTCGGCGGCGGTGGTTGTGTCAGGCATAGGGGCAGCATGGCAGCCGCCACTGACAGGCCGCCCCTCGGCGACAACCTTGACGGCGTCAGGGGCTTGGCGAGGGGCGGGTCCGCAGGCGCCAGATCACGTCAACGCCCGTCTCACCCGGGGCCGCAGGCCCTTCCGGCACCTGCACGCGCTCAATCTCGGTGAAACCCAAGCGCCGGGCGACGGCTCCGCTGGCGGGGTTGGCCTCGTCGTGATGGATCTCGATGCGATCGATGCCAGGCATCCGGCGTCCCGCATGTGCCAGGGCAGCAGCAGCCATGGTGGCCAACCCCTTCCCCGTCCACGCGTGGTGGAGCCAGTAGCCGATATCCAGCCCGCCCGGACCGATCCGGCGCATCAGGCTGCAGCTGCCGATCACCACACCGCCCGAGGTGATCGCGTAGTGGTACGCCTCGCCCGAGGCCCACTCCTCCTCGCACAGAGTCAGAAACTCTTCGCCCTGTTTCCAGTCGTGGCTGGCCGCAAAGGGCATCCAGGGGAGCAGGTGATCACGCGACTCGGTGATCAACCGGTGCAGGATCTCGATGTCTTGCACACGCCAACGGCGCAGCTCGACCTGGTCCGAGCGGAGGATTTCAGCGGGCTGCTCCATGGCCAAGATCCTGACGGAGCCAGGTCAAATCGACAACGTAATTGCCGGAGTTCCGAGAGCCCGCGTGACCACCGAACGTCCCCCGCCTCGCTCACGCTGTCAGCCGAGGCTCTCCCGGAAGCCCTGCCGCCACGACGGATAGCGCAGCTCCCAGCCGAGTTCCCGCTTCGCCTTGGCGTTGGAGAAGCCCCGTCCCTCGGTCATCATCGTCACCGCCACTTCCCCGGCGAGCAGCCGGGCCAGCCACTTGGGGACCCGGATCGGTGGCTTCGCCCCCGCGCACGCTGCCAGATAAGGCAGCCACTCGCGGGCCGGGGCCGGTTCGTCATCGACGATGTTGAACACACCCCTCGCATGCTGCTCCACGGCCAGGACGGTGGCGCTTGCCGCGTCATCGAGATGCACCCACGAGCTGTAGCCGGTGCTGCCCCCGACGAGCGGGAACTGCCGCTTGCGCACGAGCTCGACCTGGTCGTCGATGGCGCCCGGCCCGTAGAACCCGCCGTATCGCAGGGCCGCACCACCAGCCTTGACGACCACGTCCTCAACATGGCGGATCGCCTCCATCCCCGGGCGGGCCGTCGTCCCCGTCATCGGGTCCAGCGGGTCTTCCTCGGTCTTCACCCATCCGCCCTCGCGGATGCCGTTCCAGGAGGCGTAGCTCTGCGCGACGACGTTGGACACGCCGGTCGCCTCGGCGGCGGCCAGCAGGTGGTCCGTCCCCTCGGTGCGCAGCCGGTTGGTGGTGGCGAACCAGCGGTCCATGTGCTTCATATCGGGCTTGCCGGCGTGCGCCGGGGAAATCGCGGTCATCTGGTGCACGATCGCGTCCGGCCGGGCCTCTGCCACCGCCTTACGGACGGACACCGCATCCAGGCCGTCCATCACGACAGCATCCGCGCCGAGCTGTTCCAGCAAGCCCGACTTGACCGCGCTCGTCGTCGTAGCCGTCACCTGGTGGCCCCTGGCCACGAGCTGCGGCACCAGTCGCCGCCCCAGGACCCCGGTCCCGCCTGCCACAAACACCCTCACAACGATCACCTTCCGGATTCCAGAACTGACTCTCACCCCAGAGACGAGACAGCCCCGGACGTCTGTGACATGGGGAGGGAAGATAGTTGGGAGACCGGAACGTGAGTTGTGGAACGCCTGCCCCCAGGGGCGTCGAGTGGACCTACGAACGGACAGGCCCTGAGGCGGTCGGCCCTCGAAGGGGGCTCTCTCACCCTCGTCAACGCCCGGGTGGCCGGGGAGCTGATCCTGACCGACGCCAGGGTCTCGGGCCCCGGAGAGTGGGCGGTGCTCGCGGGTCGCTCACCACCGCCGTCGTCTCGGGGGTGACCCGAACCCTGAACAGAAACTGAAAGGCGGGTCCTCACGCCACGGCGAGATCCGCCCACCGGACGATGCCGTCGGACTGGACGCGTATGCCGTACCGAGCCGCCAGGGCGTGGATGATCCCCCGGCCCCGGCCCTGCTCGTCCGGGTCCAGCCGCACGGCCGGCCGCCCAGCCGCAAGCGCGGGTCCCGCGTCCTTGACCTCGACGCGCAGGGCGCTGAGCCCGTCGACCCGGACCCAGGACAGCCGCAGCGCCGCCGGGGGCAGGGCATGGACGATCGCGTTGGTGAGCAGCTCCGAGATCACCAGGATCGCGTCCTCGGCGACCTCCGGGGACAGGTTCCAGTCGGCGAGGACCGCGCGCGCACGCCGGCGCATGACCGAGACGGCCCCGGGGACGGGCGGCAGCGGATGGACATACTCGGCTGTCTCCCGAAGCATCGTGTTCACTTCTGCCACCATGTGCTTCCTCCAGTGAGCATCCCGCCGGACTCCGGCATGAGCCGACGCTATGGAGGAGAGCGGGGGCGGTCAACGAACAGCGGTCGGCATTACCGAACGCACCTGGACGCACCACGTGAACGCACCTGGACGCCGACGCCTGAGACGGACCCGTAGCGCGGGATTATGATCGCTTCATGGCCGGCCCAGTCCAGTCGATCGAACGGGCGGCGGCGATCCTGCGTCTGCTCGCCGGAGGTCCCCGCCGACTCGGACTCGGCGAGGTGGCGGCGTCGCTCGGGCTGGCGAAGGGCACCGCCCACGGGCTTCTGCGCACTCTCCAGCACGTGGATTTCGTGGAGCAGGACCCGGCAACCGGGAAGTACCAGCTCGGGGCGGCGCTGCTGCACCTCGGCACCAGCTACCTCGACGTCAACGAGCTGCGGTCGCGCTCCATCAACTGGGCCGATGCGCTGGCCGCCCGGAGTGGGGAGGCGGTCCGCCTGGGTACGCCCCTGGAGGGCAAGGTGCTCGTCGTCCACCACGTCTTCCGGCCGGACGACACCCTCCAGGCCCTGGACGTGGGCTCGCTGCTGCCTCTGCACGCCTCCTCGCTCGGCAAGGTTCTGCTGGCCTTCGGGACCACCCCCGTCGAGCCGGCGCTGGATGCCGGGCTGGAGGCGTACACGCGGCACACTCTGGTCGTCCCGGAGGAGCTCACCCGGGCGCTCGCCGAGATCCAGGAGCTCGGATGGGCCGCCGAGGTGCAGGAAATGAGCATGGGCGACGCCGGCGTTGCCGCGCCGATCCGGGGGCAGGGCGGCCTCGCGGTGGGTGCCATCGGGGTGTCCGGCCCGGTCGAGCGGATCTGTGACAGCCGGGGCCGTCCCCAGCCGGCCCTGATCACCCTGATCCGCGAGGCCGCACGGGCGATCTCCAGAGACTTGGGCGCAGCTCGCTGGTGAGTCCCCACCGCCTCCTCGACACATCGGAAGGCAGACCCGATCATGGTTGAACGTTATGTGATGTCCATCGATCAGGGCACCAACTCCACCCGATGCATTCTCTTCGACCACCATGGGCGGCTGGCCTCGGTCGCCCAGCGGGAGCACCAGCAGCACTTCCCCAGGCCTGGCTGGGTCGAGCACGACGCCGTCGAGATCTGGCGGAATCTGCAGCGCGTCGTGCCCGAGGCCCTCTCCGACGTCGGTGTCGGAGCCGGAGAGGTCGCCGCGATGGGCATCGCCAACCAGCGGGAGACGACGGTGCTCTGGGACCGGCGGTCGGGCACCCCGCTGGGCAGGGCGATCGTCTGGCAGGACACCCGCACAGCACCGCTCGTAGAGAGCCTGAGAAACGAGCCGGGAGAGGAGTTCTTCCTCGATCGCTGCGGCCTCCCGCCCTCGACGTACTTCTCGGCGCCGCGCATCCGCTGGCTGTTCGACCACGTCAATGGGCTGGAGCAGCGCGCCGAGGACGGCGAGGTGCTGTTCGGCACGATGGAAAGCTGGCTGATCTGGAACCTCACCGGCGGCCCGGCCGGCGGTGTGCACCTCACGGACGCCACCAACGCCAGCCGCACCATGCTGATGAACATCCGCACGCTCACCTGGGACGAGGAGCTCCTGGCGTTCTTCGGGATTCCCCGCCCGATGCTGCCGGAGATCCGGTCTTCGGCCGAGAGGTACGGCGATGCCCGCTCGGTCCTCCCGGGCGTCCAGATCACGGCGGCCCTCGGCGACCAGCAGGCCGCCCTGTTCGGCCAGACCTGCTTCTCCCCGGGCGAGGCGAAGTGCACCTGCGGAACCGGCAGCTTCCTGCTGCTCAACACCGGCACCCATGTGGTGCGGTCCCGGCACGGGCTGCTCACGACCGTCGCCTACAAGATCGGGGACCAGCCCGCGGTCTACGCCCTGGAGGGTTCGATAGCCGTCACCGGCTCGCTGGTCCAGTGGTTCCGCGACCGTCTGGGACTGATCAGCAGCGCACCGGAGATCGAGACCCTCGCGCGCACGGTCGAGGACAACGGCGGCTGCTACATCGTCCCCGCGTTCTCCGGTCTGTTCGCACCCCACTGGCGCAGTGACGCACGCGGTGTCATCGTCGGCCTCACCTCGTACATCACCAAGGGACACCTGGCCCGAGCCGTCCTGGAGGCCACCGGCTGGCAGACGCGAGAGGTCGTCGACGCCATGAACGCCGATTCCTCGCTCGCCCTGAAGCAGCTGAAGGTGGACGGCGGCATGACCGCCGACAACCTGCTCATGCAGTTTCTGGCCGACGTGCTCGACGTGCCGGTGGTACGCCCCATGGTCGCCGAGACGGTCTCGTTGGGCGCCGCCTATGCCGCCGGACTCGCCGCCGGTTACTGGCCGGACCTGGAGGTCCTGCGCCGCAACTGGCACCGGGCTGCCCAATGGCTGCCGGACATGGAACCCGGGCGACGGGAGTCGGAGTACGAGAACTGGCAGCGAGCCGTCGAACGGTCGCTGGGGTGGATCAAACCGCCGAGGCCCACCTGAGACCCATGCCTGACCCTGGGCCCCGATGCCGGCGGCGGTTTCATGTTGACAGCGAGCCGCTCAGGTTCTACGCAGGAGGCATCAGCACAGTGTCTGAACGCGCTGGTCAGTCCGGGGAAGGAGTCGGAGATGACACGCGCAGTGGGTATCGACCTGGGGACGACGAACTCGGTCGTGTGTGTGCTGGAGGGCGGCGAGCCGACCGTCATCCCCAACACCGAGGGAGCCCGGACCACCCCGTCGGTGGTCGCCTTCGCCAAGAACGGTGACGTGCTGGTCGGGGAGATCGCCAAACGGCAGGCCGTGACGAACGTGGAACTCACCGCTCGGTCGGTCAAGCGCCACATGGACGACGCGCAGTGGCGGTTCCCCGAGTCGGGCAGCGTCGACGGCAAGCGGTACACCGCGCAGGAGATCTCGGCGCGGGTGCTGCAGAAGCTGAAGCGCGACGCCGAGGCGTATCTCGGCGAGGACGTCACGGATGCCGTGATCACCGTCCCGGCGTACTTCAACGACTCCCAGCGCACCGCGACGAAGGAGGCGGGCGAGATCGCGGGGCTGAAGGTGCTGCGGATCATCAACGAGCCGACGTCCGCGGCACTGGCTTA
The DNA here is from genome assembly GCF_053763515.1 of Streptomyces mabaensis. NCBI lineage: Bacteria > Bacillati > Actinomycetota > Actinomycetes > Kitasatosporales > Streptomycetaceae > Streptomyces > Streptomyces mabaensis. The sequence goes on along the minus strand of NZ_JBSOPZ010000025.1, from coordinate 51,835 downwards.
CGGCCTGGACAAGGAGAGCGACCAGACGATCCTCGTGTTCGACCTCGGTGGCGGCACCTTCGACGTGTCGCTGCTGGAGATCGGAGAGGGCCTGGTCGAGGTGAAGTCCACCAACGGGGACACGCACCTGGGCGGGGACGACTGGGACCAGCGGGTGGTCGACCACCTGGTCAAGCAGTTCAAGAACGGCTACGGCGTGGACCTGTCGAAGGACAAGATGGCGCTGCAGCGTCTGCGCGAGGCGGCCGAGCGGGCCAAGATCGAGCTGTCCTCGGCCACCGAGACGACGATCAACCTGCCCTACATCACGGCCTCCGCCGAGGGGCCGCTGCACCTGGACGAGAAGCTCACCCGCGCCCAGTTCGAGCAGCTGACCGCCGATCTGCTGGAGCGCTGCAAGGGTCCGTTCCACAATGCCATCAAGGACGCCGGGATCAAGGTATCCGCCATTGACCACGTGATCCTGGTCGGCGGCTCGACCCGGATGCCCGCGGTGACCGGTCTGGTCAGGGAGCTGACGGGCAAGGACCCGCACAAGGGTGTCAACCCGGACGAGGTCGTCGCCATCGGCGCCGCGCTCCAGGCCGGTGTGCTCAAGGGCGAGGTCAAGGACGTCCTGCTGCTCGACGTCACCCCGCTGTCCCTCGGTATCGAGACCAAGGGCGGCATCATGACCAAGCTCATCGAACGCAACACCACGATCCCGACCAAGCGCTCCGAGACGTTCACGACGGCCGAGGACAACCAGCCGTCCGTGCAGATCCAGGTCTACCAGGGCGAGCGCGAGATCGCGGCGTACAACAAGAAGCTCGGGATGTTCGAGCTGACCGGTCTGCCGCCGGCCCCGCGCGGCGTGCCGCAGATCGAGGTCACCTTCGACATCGACGCCAACGGCATCATGCACGTGGCAGCCAAGGACCTCGGCACCGGCAGGGAACAGCGGATGACGGTCACCGGCGGCTCCGCGCTGCCGAAGGACGACATCGACCGCATGGTCCGCGAGGCCGAGCAGCACGCCGACGAGGACCGGCGCCGCAAGGAGGCTGCCGAGACCCGCAACCAGGCCGAGAGCCTCGTCTACCAGACCGAGAAAGTGCTGCGCGACAACCCGGACAAGATCCCCGGCGATGTGAGGACCGAGGTCGAGACGGCCGTCGCAGAGCTGAAGGAGAAGCTCAAGGGTGAGTCCGCCGAGGGCGACAACACCGCCGGGATCCGCGCCGCCACCGAGAAGGTGAATACGGTCGCGCAGAAGATCGGCGCGGCCATCTACGCCCAGTCGCAGAGCCAGGGCAGCGGCGCGGCCACGTCCGCCGGCGGCACCCCCGAGGGCCAGGGGCAGGAGGACGTCGTCGATGCGGAGATCGTCGATGACCAGCCCAAGGAGGGTGCCGGCGGCTGAGGAGGCTCGGCAGCTGCCCGGGCGGGGCGGCGGCGGTGGATCAGTCGCGGTCGCGGATCGCCACGATGCCGTTGAAGACGCCCGCGTACGCCGTGCCGTCCGGGCCCAGCGTGATCGGCGCCCAGTTGTTGTCGTACGACGGGCCGGTGCCGGTGAGCCGCTGCCACTTCTGCTCGCCGGTGCGGAAGTCGACCGCGGTCAGGTACCAGGCGTCGATGCCGAGCCTGCTGGGCTCCTTTTCGTAGAAGTAGAGCAGCCCGTTGGCGGTGGAGAGCTTCGGCACGGTCGAGGGCGAGCGGACCTCGCTCTCCCAGACCGTGTCGCAGCCGCTGCCGTCCTCGCGTACGTCGATCCGGGACGCGCCGCCGACGACACTGCGGCCGAAGAGCAGGGAGGTGGGGTTCTCGTAGCCGTAGTTGTTCTCGACGACCAGGCTGTTGCCCCAGCTGATCAGAGAGTTGTCGGTGGTGGAACGGCCGGGGCCGAACACCGGGACCCTGCAGACGAGCCGCTCGGCGGCCGGCACATCCTTGCCCCGGCGGAACACCAGGACGTTCATCCGGTCGTCGGCGTTGTCGGTGATCGCGACATAGCCGTCGCCGAAGAGGTCGGGGGTGGTGCCCGAACCCTGGTTCACCGCACCGGGCTTGGCCGTGGTGCCGCGGTCGTAGGTCTGGCGCCACTGCACCCGCGGGGTACCGTCCGCGGCGGCGCGGAAGCTGTAGAGGGCGTGGTCGGAGACGATCGAGACACCGTCCTCGGCGACCGAGAAGGAGTTCTGGATCTCCTCGCCGTCCAGGCGGACCGAGCGGATCTCGGACGTGCGCGGGTCGACCGTGCCGACCCGGCCGAGCCGGGTCACCCACCAGATGCGGCCCTCCCAGTCCGGCATCACGGAGGTGACGGGGTCGCAGGTGCCGCTGGGGCGGAGGTTGGTCCAGCTGACGCAGTCGTGCGGGACCTGGCTGGTCAGGTCCCAGTCGTCCTCGACGGTGAAGCGCCAACCGCCGTCGGCCGTCCGCTCGTGGGCGATGCGCAGGATGTGCTGGCGGGAGTCGGCGAGTACCACCCGGTCCTCGTTGTCGAGGAAGAAGTAGGCGCCGCCGGAGGTGTCCTTGAAGATCTTCTCGAAGTCGAGGCGGGTGACGGCCTCGACGGTCGATGAGCGCTGCGGCAGCCGGTACTCGGCGAGGGTGGCGAGCGTGCGCGGGTCGAGCAGCTTCAGCTTGAAGCCCTGGAAGGTGCCGCAGACGGTGAGCAGCCGGCCGGCCGCGTCGAACGTCGCGGTGGCGCACTCGCCGCCGACCGGGGCGATCTTCCGGCTGGTCACCTCCGGGTTCCTGCCGAGCGGCCCGGAGTACGGGTGGGTGCCGCTGCCGGCCGCGTCGGCGTGCATGCCGCTGCGGCCGTTGGGGGCCAGGAAGGGGTGCTGCGGCGGGGCCTCGCCGGGGACGGGCCGTGCGGTGGCGGGGGCGCCCTCGTACGGGCGGACCAGCCGGTGGCCGGGCGCCCTGGGTATCTCGTCGGCGTGGGCCGGGAGCCCGTACAGCGCCGCGAGCACCGCGAGGGTCGGGACGACTGCGCAGTTCAGCGACGCTCTTCGGGACATACGGATTACCTCCATGTGTACGAGATCGCGCCGTCGGCCGACGCTAGAGCTCGCCGCCCGAGGAGTCCATGGAGGTGCGGAACGTTTCATGAACGCGCAATGTGCTCAGGGCTGGAGGCTGCCCACCACGTTCGCGGTTGCCGCGATCCCTTCCTGGATGGTCGGCGCCATGCTGGTGCCGGCCAGGAAGAAACCGAGCAGCGCACACACCAGCGCATGCGAGAACTTCAGCCCCCCGTTGCGCAGGAAGATCACCGCGAGGATCAGCAGCAGCAGCACCACTGAGATCGAGATAGCCATGGACAACCTCCTCCGCCGCACCACAACTGCGGCATTCGGGCGCCATGGTGGCGCAGTGGAGGGGCCGTACGGGCGGCTGACGTGTCCGCCGTACGGGTGTTGACTGCCTGTGACCGTGACTCGGGGGCCGGAGCCAGGCCGGAGCGGGGCCGGAGACCTGGCCCGACGCTGCCCTCAGACACCCCCTAGTTCGGGCCAGTGCAGGGTGCGGTCGCACCAGCGGTCCAGCAGGGTGCGGTCGTGGCCGACCGTCAGGAGTCCGGCGCCCGTCTCACGCCGGTACTCCTCGACGACGCCGACCAGGGCGGCCGTGGTCGACGCGTCCAGCATCGCCGTCATCTCGTCGCACACGAGCCAGCGCGGGCGCAGCACCAGCGCCCTGGCCAGGCAGGCGCGCTGCAACTGGCCGTCGCTCACCTCGTGCGGCCGGCGGCCGAGCAGCTCGTCGCCGAGGCCGACCCGTTCACTCAACTCGGCCACACGCGCGGCGACTTCGGCGCGCCGCCGGGTCGCGCGCAGCGGTTCGGCGATCAGGTCGTACAGCCGCAGCCGCGGGTCGGCGGAGAGCCGGGGCTGCTGGAAGACGACACCGATGGCGGTACGCAGCTCGCGCGGCGCCCGGTGGCGCCAGCCGGGGACGGTCTCCCCGTCCAGGACCACGGTCCCCGCGTCGGGCCGGTGCAGCAGGGCCGCGACCCTGGCCAGGGTGGACTTGCCGCAGCCGCTGGGGCCGAGGAGTCCGACGGCTTCGCCGGGTACGACGGTCAGCCCCGCCTCGCGAACGACGGGTTCGCGCCGGTCGTATCCGGCGGTGATGTTCCACAGCTCAAGCACGGGCGGTCTCCGGGTGGTGGCAGGCGACGCCCCCGGTGAGCGGGGGCAGCGCGTCGCAGGCGGCACTCGTACGCGCGCAGCGTGCGGCGAAGGCACAGCCGGCGGGGAGTGCGCCCAGCTCGGGCGGCGATCCCGGCACCGGCAGGAACGCGCGCTCCGGCAGGGCGTTCAACAGTCCTCGGGCGTACGGGTGCCGGGGGCCGGGTGCGCCGAAGAAGGCGCGGGCGTCGCCGAGTTCGACGATGCGCCCGGCGTACATCACGGCCACGCGGTCGGCGATGCGTTCGGCGGCGGCGAGATCGTGCGTGATCATCAGCAGCGCGCGTCCCTGGTCGGCGTGCCGGCGCAGTCCGTCGACCGTGCGGTCCACCAGGTCCCGGTCCAGTCCGGTCGTCGGCTCGTCGGCCAGCAGCAGGGGCGCGTCTCCGACGAGGGCGAGGGCGGTGGCGGCCCGCTGGGCCAGTCCCCCGGACAGTTCGTGCGGATAGCGGTCGAGGTGGCCGGCGGGGAAGGCCGCCCGGTCGGCCGCCGCCTCGGCGGCCGCGCGCAGGGCGGGCCCGCGGGTGCCGGTCAGCTCGCGCACGGTCTCCTCCAGTTGCGCCCGTACCGTGCGCACGGGCGTGAGGTGCGCCGCCGGGCTCTGCGGTACGAGGCCGATCCGGCGCCCCCGCACCGTACGCGCGAGCGTCCGCTCGTCGGCGGCGAGCAGGTCCACGGCGCCGAGGTCCGGTCCGGCACCGCCGAGCAGCGCCGACCCGGCGGTCTGCGCGTTGCCCGGCAGCAGGCCGAGAAGGGCGGAGGCGAGGACGGACTTCCCGCATCCGCTCTCGCCCACGAGGGCCAGGCACTCACCGGCGGCGAGGTCGAAGTGCACGTCGGTGACGGCGGCAATGTGACGGCCGCCGCGCATCCGGAAGCGCACGGACAGCCCGCGCACGGACAGGACGGGCGCACCGGTTGCCACTCCGGCGGCCGTCGCGCGTTCTCGCGTGGTCACAGCATCAGCTCCGATCGGCGGCGCGGGTTGATCCGTTCCCGCCAGGCGCCGGCCAGGCCCGCGATCGCGAGGGTGGGGATGATCAGGAACAGACCGGGGAAGAGCGTCGGCCACCAGTCGCCGGCGAGCAGCGAACCGCGCGCGGTCTGGACCAGGTTGCCCAGGCTCGCCTGGTGCGCGGGCAGCCCCAGCCCGAGGAACGAGAGCGCCGACTCGTGCCACATCGCGTGCGGCACCATGAGGACGGCCGCGAGGCCGGCCTGCGGCAGCACTCCGGGCACGAGGTGGCGTACGGCGATCCGCCACCGGGAGGCCCCGCCGGAGACGGCGGCGTCCACGAACGGCCGGGCGCGCAGCGACAGCACCTCCGCCCGGACGATCCGCGCCGTGGACAGCCAGTGGGTGAGCGCCACCGAGACCACCACCGGCCACACACCGGGGCGGAACAGCGCGACGATGAAGATGCCGAGCAGCAGGTGCGGGATGGAGGAGAAGGTGTCGACGAGTCGCATGACGAGCCGGTCGGTCCAGCCGCCCAGCGCCGCGGCCGTGGCGCCGACGGCCGTACCGATCACGGTGGCGACGACCGCGGCGACGACGCCGACGAGGAGCGAGACGCGCAGCCCGTAGACACAGCGCAGCAGCAGGTCGCGGCCGACGTCGTCGGTGCCGAACGGGTGTGCCCAGGAGGGCGGCTGAAGCCTGGCGGCCAGGTCGACGGCCTGCTGGTCGAGCTGGACGAGCGGCGGCACCGTCAGTACGGCGAGGACCACCGCCAGTACCAGCACGGCGGACGTGCGGACCCGGACGGTGCGGGTGGAGCGCCGGGTCCTGCCGTGCGAACGCCAGCGGGTTCCGGTGAGTGTCTTCCCGGCGGGCTCAGCCATCGAAGGCCACCCTCGGGTCGGCGAGTCCGTACAGCAGGTCGGAGAGCAGGTTGCCGGCCAGTACGGCGGCGGTCGCGAGCACGGTCAGCGCCGCGAGCAGCGGGAAGTCCACTGCGGTCGCGGCCTGCACGGTCGCGGCGGCGATGCCGGGCCAGCTGAAGACGCTCTCCACGAGCAGCGCGCCGGTGATGAGTTCGGGAACGCGCGAGCCCACCAGGGTGAGCATCGGCAGCATGCCGGACCTGAACGCGTGCCCGAGCAGGACGGTGCGCTCGCTCAGCCCACGGGCGCGGGCGCCGCGTACGGGGTCCTCGGCGAGGGCGTCGGCGACGCCCTGGCGTACGTACAGGAAGAACCAGGGCAGCTGGGAGATCCCCAGCACGGCCGCAGGCAGCACGAGATGGCTCGCGACCTGTCCCGCGGTGACCGCGTCGCTGCCCGCGTCGGTGAGACCGCCGGCCGGCAGGACGTCGAGCCGGATCGCGAAGAACCAGATGGCGAGCAGGCCCAGCCAGAAGGCGGGAGCGGCTTCCAGCGTGTACGCGGCCGAGGAGACCGCGCGGTCCAGCCAGCCGCCTGGGCGGCGCGCGGCGAGGACGCCGAGGGCGGTGCCCAGCACGATCGCGACGGCGAACGCGGTCGCGGCGAGCAGCGCCGACCACCCCAGCCGCTCGGCGATGACGTCGGCGACGGGCTGGCGCATGACCGTGGAGTCGCCCAGGTCTCCGGTGAGGGCGGACGTCAGCCACTCCCACCACCGGGTGAGCAGCGGCTGGTCGACGCCGAGGTTGGCGCGCAGCTGATCGAGGTTCTCCTGCGAGGCGGTGAGGCCGGCCGTGCCCGTGTACGCCTTGACGGGGTCGAAGGGGGACAGCGCGGCGACGGCGAAGACCCCGAAGGTGACGGCCAGCAGGACGGGGGCGGCGAACAGGGTCCGCCGCCCGGCCATCCGCGCCATCGGGCCCCAGGGGAGCCTTCGGAGCGCCGGGGAGGTACGGGTCACTTGTTCGGGGCCCAGTCCTCGACGTTCCACCAGGGGCCGGAGGCCAGCCCGTGGTCGTGCGGCTCGGTCTGGGTGGTCAGGCCGGTCCACTTGTCGGCCACGACGTAGACGTGGTCGATGTGGGTGAGGAAGGTGTAGCCCGGGTTCTTGACCAGCTCGCGCTGGACGGTGTCGTAGGCGGCCTTGCGCACGGCGTGGTCACCGCTCTTGCGGCCCTGGTCGAGGGCCCGGTCGACGGCCGGGTTGGCGTAGCGCGCCATGTTGTTGAACCCGTCGCCGGCGAGTGCGGAGTTGAGCAGCGTGAACTGGTCGAAGTCCGGGTCGGCCGGCGCGCCGCCGCCGGCGAGGACGGCGTCGTCCTTCATCCGGGGCTCGATGACCTCCCAGGTACCCGCTTCGGTCCTGATGTCGATGCCGGCCTTCCTGGCGTCGGAGGCGTAGGCGAGGGCGTGGTCCTGGCGGAGCTTGTCGCCGGAGACGTACCAGAGCGGGAAGGCGGCCCGGACGCCGTTCTTCTCCCGGATCCCGTCCTTGCCGGGCTTCCAGCCGGCCTCGTCGAGGATCTTCTTGGCGCGGGCGACGTCGTGGGTGCGCTCGGTGCCCTGGGTGAACCACTCGCTGCCGGTGGGGACGGGGCCGTAGGCGGGCCGGCCCGCGCCTTCGAGGATGTTGTCGACCATGGCCTGCCGGTCGACCGCGACGTCGAGGGCGCGGCGGATCGCGGTGTCGCCCGCGACCTTGTTCGCGGTCGGGAGGGTTACGGTCCGGTAGTCGAAGGATGTGGCGGCGTACGTCTTCAGGCCGTTCACCCCCTTGAAGGCGCGGGCCAGGTTGGGCGGCAGGATCGCGCCGTCCAGTTCACCGGAGCGCAGCCGGGTGGCGCGGACGTCGTCGTCCTTGATGATCGCCATGGTGAACCGCTTCACCTTCGGTTCGCCGCCCCAGTAGCCGGGGTTGGCGGTGAAGCTGAGCTTCTCGCCCTTGGACCAGCCGGTGAGCAGGTACGGCCCGGTGCCGACCGGCTTGGTGGTGAAGGGGCCGCTGTTGATGTCCTGTCTGCCCGCGATGTGCTCGGGGGCTATGGGCAGCACGGTCCGCTCGGCGAACGGCGCGTAGGGGTACTTCAGCCGGAAGACGACCACGTGGTCGCCCTGGGCCCGGACGCTCTCGACGGCGTCGAGTTCGGTCCTGGAGGGGTTGTTGGTCTTCTTGTCGAGGATGGTCCGGTAGGTGAAGACGACGTCCTTGGCCGAGAAGGGCCGGCCGTCGCTGAACTTCACGCCCTGGCGGAGCCGGTACGTGTACGTGCGGCCGTCGGCGGAGACCTCCGGCAGCGCGGCGGCGAGCGCGGGGCGCAGCCTCATGCCGGCGTCGTGCGTGAGCAGTCCGTCGAAGATCTTGGAGTTGCCGTCCTTGCCGTAGCCGAGCAGCGGGCTGAGGCTCTCGGGCTCGTACGCGATGCCCACCACCGCCGAGTCCCGCGGGCCGGCGCCGGCCTTGCCCCCGCCGTCCGGGTTCGAGCAGGCCGCCGCGCTCAGGGTCAGCGCGGCGGCCAGCGTCGCGGCGGCCACTCCTCGTACCGGTCGGGCCGTCATGCCGTACACACCCCTGTTGAAGATCAGCTGTTATTGCGAACAGGTCGCAATTAAACAGCATGTACAGGAGTGGCTGGACGAGGGCCCCTTACGCGGGTGCCGCCAGGTCCACCAGGCCGCCCACCGCGGACAGGTGCCGGCCCGCCGCACCCAGGGCGATCGCGTCCGCCTTCGCGCGCTTGAGGTACAGGTGCGCCGGGTGCTCCCAGGTCATGCCGATACCGCCGTGCAGCTGTACGCACTCCTCGGCCGCGCGCACCGCGACCCGCGAGCAGTACGCCTGGGCCACGGCCACCGCGAGCGGGACCTCCGGGCTGCCGGTGGCCAGCGCGTCAGCGGCGTTGCGGGCCGCCGCGCGGGCCGAGACGACCTCCAGCCAGAGCTGCGCGAGCCGGTGCTTGAGCGCCTGGAAGGAGCCGACGGGGCGGTTGAACTGGTGGCGTTCACGGGTGTACCGGACGGTTTCGGTCAGGCACCACTCGGCCAGCCCCAGCTGCTCGGAGGCGAGCAGGCCGGCCCCCGCCAGCAGGCCCCGCCGCACCGCGGCTTCCGCGGTGGCGGGGTCCGCGAGAAGCCTGCCGCGCGCGCCGTCGAGCGTGACCGAGGCAAGCGGCCGGGTCAGGTCCAGCGGGACGAGCGGCGAGACGGTGACGTCGGCCGCATTCACCGCGTACAGGCCGGTGCCGGCGACGACGAGCAGAACGTCGGCGTCCACGGCGTCGGCGACGCCGGTGACCGTGCCGCTGAGTACCCCGCCGCCCGCGTCCCGGACCCCGGTGGGCAGCGGACCGCCGGGTGCGGCCGACAGCGGCAGCGCGAGTACGCCGACGGACCGGCCGCTCGCCAACGTGCCCAGCAGCTCGGCGACTTCACCGTCGTCGTCGACACCGAGCAGGGTCTCCACCGCGATCACCGCGCTGGTGAGGTACGGCACCGGGGCAACACTGCGGCCCAGCTCCTCCAGCACTACCGCGGCCTCGCGGTGCGTGGCGCCCTGGCCGCCGAGCTTCTCCGGCACCAGCAGGCCCGCCGTACCCATGTCGGCGCCGAGCGCCTTCCACAGGCCGCGGTCCAGCGGTTCGGCGCTCTCCACCCTGGCGAGGACGGAGGCCGCGTCGGCCCGGTCGGCCAGCAGGGCCCGTACGGCGGCCCGCAGGTCGTCCTCGGCCTCGGAGTACAGCAGGTCGGGGGCGGGCGACTCGCCCAGCGCCTTAGTCCCGGTCATCGGGCCAGGTCCTTCCATGCGACGTCCTTGTCGTTGCGGGGCTCGGTGGGCAGTCCGAGGACGCGCTCGGCGACGATGTTGAGCAGCACCTCCGACGTACCGCCCTCGATCGAGTTGCCCTTGGAGCGCAGATAGCGGTAGCCGGCGTCGCGGCCCGTGAAGTCGACCAGCTCGGGGCGGCTCATCGTCCAGTCCTCGTACAACAGCCCCTCCTCACCGAGGAGTTCGACCTCCAGCCCGCTGATCTCCTGGTTGAGGCGGGCGAACGCGAGCTTCATCCCCGAACCCTCGGGGCCGGGCTGGCCGGCGACGAGCTGCTGGCGCAGCCGCTCCCCGGTGAGCCGGGCCACCTCGGCGTCCACCCACAGGGTGAGCAACCGCTGATGGAGGTCGTGGGTACGCAGTTCGGGGCGCTCGCGCCAGGTCCTGGCGACCGGCCCGATCATGCCGCCCTCGCGCGGGATCCGGGAACCGCCGATGGAGACCCGCTCGTTCATCAGCGTGGTCTGGGCGACCCGCCAGCCCTCGCCGACCGCACCGAGGCGACGGCTGTCGGGGATCCGTACCCCGCTGAGGAAGACCTCGTTGAACTCGGCCTCACCGGTGATCTGGCGCAGCGGCCGTACCTCGACGCCGGGATCGGTCATGTCGCAGACGAAGTACGTGATGCCCTGGTGCTTGGGCAGTCCGGGGTCGGTACGGGCGATCAGGATGGCCCAGCGGGCCACATGGGCGCTGGACGTCCACACCTTCTGCCCGTCGACCACCCAGGTGTCCCCGTCCCGCACCGCGCGGGTGCCGAGCGCCGCGAGGTCGGAGCCCGCGCCCGGCTCGCTGAACAGCTGGCACCACACCTCCTCCCCCACCCACAGCGGCCGCAGGAAGCGCCGCTTCTGTTCGTCGGTGCCGTACGCGAGGATCGTCGGCGCGGCCATGCCGAGGCCGATGCCGATGCGCCGCGGGTCGTTGTCGGGCGCGCCCGCGGCCGCCAGTTCGGCGTCGACGACGGGCTGCAGGGAGCGCGGCGCGTCGAGCCCGCCGAGTCCCACGGGGTAGTGCACCCAGGCCAGTCCGGCGTCGAACCGGGCCCGGAGGAACTCGGTGCGGCCGGTTCCGGCGGGCGGGTGGGCGGCCAGCAACTCCTGGGTGAGGCGCCGCACTTCGGCCGCGTCGGGGGCAGTCATCGCTATGCTCCTTCCGGGACGACGACCAGGCGTCCGGTGGTCGTACCGTCGGCCACCCGCTGCACGGCTTCCGCCGCGTCCTTCAGCGCGACCCGGCCGCTGATGAGGGGCTTGATCGCGCCCTGCGCGGCGAGCTTGGTGAGCTCCTCGTGGCAGCCGCGGACCGCCGCCGGGTCCTGGGTGTTGTACAGCCCCCAGTGCAGGCCGACGATCGAGTAGTTCTTGACGAGGGCGTGGTTGAGCGCGGGCGAGGGGATCGAACCGCTGGCGAACCCGACGACCAGAATGCGGCCCTCGAACGCGACGCACTTGGCCGACTTCGCGTACGCGTCGCCGCCCACCGGGTCGTAGACCACATCGGCGCCCTTGCCGCCGGTGAACTCCTTCACCCCGGCGACGATGTCCTCGGTGCGCCGGTCGATGACCAGGTCGCAGCCCAGCTCCTGGGCGGCGGCGACCTTGTCCGCGCCGCCGACGACGCCGATGACCGTCGCCCCGGCCGCCTTGCCGAGCTGGACCGCCGCGCTGCCGACGCCGCCCGCCGCGGCGTGCACGAGCAGAGTCTCGCCCGCCTGGAGGCGGGCCCGCCGGTGCAGCCCGAACCAGCCCGTCTGGTAGCCGATGTGCAGGGCGGCCGCCTCCGCGTCGTCCAGCGCTTCGGGCGCGGGCAGCACGGCCCGGGCGTCCACCGTCGCGTACTCGGCGAAGCCGCCGTTCGGCAGCAGCGGGTTGGCGATGACCCGGCGGCCGTCCTCGGTCTCCCCGCAGATCTCCACCCCCGGGGTGAACGGCAGCGGCGGCCGCACCTGGTACTGGCCGCGGCAGAGCAGCGCGTCCGGGAAGTTGATGTTCGCGGCGCGCACGCGGAGCCGGAGCTGGCCGGGCCCGGCCACCGGCTCCGCCACCTCGTCGAGCCGCATCACCTCACGCGGCTCGCCATGGTTGTGCACTCGCCATGCCTGCATCAGGGCCTCCACGAACTGTCGACGGAACCACGCTCCGTCGCATACTAAGCGGTCGCTTGCCACTCTGTGAAGGCCATGCCCGGGGCCATGCCCGGGGCAGGCGTCAGCGGCCGAGGACCTCGAAGGTGACGGCCGGCCTCCCGCCGAACCGGTCGGCCGCGGCCTGCGCGTTCTGGGTGAGGAAGGTCCGGCAGTACGCCTCGGGGTCCTCCTCGGTCAGTGCCTCGATGTACGCCCGGTGCTCCAGCAGCGACTTCACCGAACGCTCCAGCCCCGGGGTCGCGTCCACCGCGTGCGTGGGCGAGACGGACCCCGCGACGGCCACCCAGCGCACGCCGTCCCACGGCTGAAGGCCCTGTTCCGTCAGCTCGGGGAAGATCCAGCGGTTCCCGGCGTCCCCCGCCGCGTCGAGCGTGGCGCGGCCGACGGCCCGGTGGTCCGGCGAGTTCCAGGCGACCCCTCCCCAGGTGTCGCGGTGGTTGAGGGTGATGACGAGTTCGGGGCGGTGCCGGCGGATGGCCGCGGCGATGTCGCGGCGCAGCGCGATGCCGTACTCGATCACGCCGTCGCGGTGCTCGAGGAATTCGACGGTGCGCACCCCGACGACGGCCGCGCTCGCCCGCTGCTCCCGCTCGCGCAGCGGCGCGCACTCGGCGGGCGCGATGCCGTCGATGCCGGCCTCACCCCGGGTGGCGAGGACGTACGTGACCTCCCGGCCGCCGTCGGTCCAGTCGGCGATGGCCGCGGCGCAGCCGTACTCCAGGTCGTCGGGGTGGGCAACGACGGCCAGCGCGCGCTGCCAGTCGGTGGGCATGGGCTTCAACTGCTCAGTCATACCGGCAGCGTATGCGGGCTACACCTCGTCGCGCGCCAGCGCCAGCAGCCGGTCCAGGACCCGGGGGCCGCCCGCGCGGACCCCGTCGTGCTCGTACTCGTCGGTGATCCAGGTGCGCAGGCCCCGGATAGCGCGGGCGGTGCGCAGGGAGTGCTCGGTGTCGACATACATGTCGTCGTGGTAGACGGCCGCCGCGACCGGCACCTGGTTGGCGGCGAGCCGTTCCGCGTCGTACAGCGGGGTCCAGTCGGTGCGTTCGGCGAGCAGGTGGGCGGTCTCGCGGAGCGGGGCGAGCGCCGGGTCGGTCTCGAAGGTCCAGGGGTGCACACTCTCGCCGGTGAACAGCAGCGGTTCGTCGCCGGCCAGCGTCTTGGCGGCGTCGAACCGCGGGAACTCGGCGCGTACCCGCTCCGCCGCCCAGCCGGTGGGCCGGGCGTCCTGGGCGTAGCTCGGCTCGTGCAGCAGGGCGTACAGCGGATGCCCGGCGTACGAGAGCGCGGCCTGGACGTTCTCCTGGAAGGCGTCGGAGAGGACGGGGCCGGACGCGGTGCGCACGAACGCGTCCTCCAGGAGATAGTGCAGGCGGTGGCTGCCGTCCCCGGCGCCGAGCAGGATGCCGAGCGACTGGAAGGCCTCGGGAGTGAGCCGGTAGCCGCCGTTCAGCACCGGCTGATGTTCCATCAGGTACTCGGCGATCCGCCGGGCCCGGCGCACGTCCTGCGGGTAGCGGGCGTAGTGCGCGGCGTTCTTCCGCTCGATACGCGGATACGCGGCCCGGTAGACCTCGTCCGCGGTGGCGTCCAGCGAGGGCAGTCCCCCGGTGATCAGGGCCATGCGCAGGCCCTCCGGCGCGGTGGAGAGGTAGTGCGTGGCGCAGAACCCGCCGAAGCTCTGGCCCAGTACGGTCCAGGGCGCTCCGCCGGTCAGCGACGGCCGGATCGCCTCGCAGTCCCGGACGATGGAATCGGCCCTGAAGTGGGCGAGGTGGTCGGCCTGTTGCCGCGAGCTGCCCCGCAGCGGCAAGGTCTGCCGGGTGGCCGGCGTGGACCTGCCGGTGCCGCGCTGGTCCAGCAGAAGCACCCGGAACTCCTGCACGGCCCGGCCGAGCCAGGCCTGCCGGCCGACGAAGCGGCGGGCGCCGAAGCCGGGGCCGCCCTCCAGGTAGACCAGCCAGGGCAGCCCGGCGCCGCCGTTGCCGCTCGCCGCCACCTCGCGCCCGAAGAGCTCGATGCGCTCCCCGGTGGGGTCGTCGTGGTCGAGCGGCACGGTGAACCAGTGGTCGGTGAGGACCACGCCGGGCTGGCGGTAGCGGGCGGTCATGCCTGGATTCCCGGTGCCTCGGCCGCGATGGTCGTACTGTCGCCGTGCCCGGTGCGGACCACCGTGTCGCCGGGCAGGGTGAGCAGTCGCGACCGGATCGACTCGATGATCGTCGGGTGGTCGGAGTACGAGCGCCCGGTCGCCCCGGGGCCGCCCTGGAAGAGGGTGTCCCCGGAGAAGACCGTGTCCAGCGCGGCCAGCCGCAGGCATACCGCTCCCGGGCTGTGGCCGGGTGTGTGCAACACCGTCAGCACGCCGTCGCCGACGACGAGTTCGTCCCCGTCGGCGAGCGGCAGGTCCGGTTTACGGTCGGGGTGGGTCATCCGCCACAGCACCTCGTCGGCGGGGTGCAGCAGGATGGGCGCACCGGTGCGGTCCGCGACGGCCGGGGCGGCGTCGATGTGGTCGTTGTGGGCGTGGGTGCAGATGATGCCCAGCAGCCGGCGGCCGCCGAGCGCGGCGACCACGGCGTCGGCGTCGTGCGCCGCGTCGATGACGTAGGCGTCGGTGTCGTCCCCGACGATCCAGACGTTGTTGTCGACCTGCCACTCGCCGCCGTCGAGGGCGAAGACCCCGGAGGTGACGGTCCTGTCGATGCGCAGTGCCCCGCTCACAGCAGCACCACCGAGCGGAGGACCTCACCGCGCGCCATCTTGGCGAAGGCCTCCTCGACGTCTGCGAGTCCGATGGTCTCGGAGACGAAGGCGTCGAGGTCGAGACGGCCCTGGAGGTAGAGGTCGATGAGCATCGGGAAGTCCCGCTCGGGCAGGCAGTCGCCGTACCAGGAGGACTTCAGGGCACCGCCGCGCCCGAAGACGTCGAGGAGCGGAAGTTCGAGCTTCATCTCGGGGGTGGGCACGCCCACCAGGACGACCGTGCCCGCCAGATCCCGTGCGTAGAAGGCCTGTTGATAGGTCTCGGGCCGCCCGACGGCCTCGATGACGACGTCAGCGCCGTTGCCGTCGGTCAGGGCCTGGACGGCCTTGACGACATCCTCCGTCCGCCCGTTGACGGTGTGGGTGGCGCCGAGCGCGCGGGCCCGGGCCAGCTTGCGGTCGTCCAGGTCCACCGCGATGATCTTCGCCGCGCCGGCCAGCCGGGCCCCGGCGACGGCCGCGTTGCCGACACCGCCGCAGCCGATGACGGCGACCGAGTCGCCGCGGCCGACGTTGCCGGTGTTGAGCGCGGCACCCAAGCCCGCCATGACGCCGCAGCCGAGCAGGCCCGCGGCGGCCGGGGAGGCCGCCGGGTCCACCTTCGTACACTGCCCTGCCGCGACCAGGGTCTTCTCGGCGAAGGCGCCGATCCCGAGGGCCGGCGACAGTCTCGTGCCGTCCTCCAGGGTCATCGGCTGCGTGGCGTTGTGGGTGGCGAAGCAGTACCAGGGGCGCCCGCGCCGGCAGGCCCGGCACTGCCCGCAGACCGCCCGCCAGTTGAGGATCACGAAGTCGCCGGGCGCGACGCCGGTGACGTCCTCGCCGACCGCCTCCACCACTCCGGCCGCCTCATGGCCGAGCAGGAAGGGGAACTCGTCGTTGATGCCGCCCTCGCGGTAGTGCAGATCGGTGTGGCAGACCCCGCAGGCCTGTACCTTGACCAGCGCCTCGCCGGGGCCGGGATCCGGCACCAGGACGGTGGTGAGCTCCACCGGTCCGCCCTTGGTCCTCGCGATGACACCCTGCACGCGATGCGCCACAGTCCACCCGCCTTCGTCGGCTTCCACCAGGAAGCGTCCACCAGGAAATGCGAACGTATCAGCCGCAACGGGGACGCGCCGATGCCCCGGACAGGTCCGGCCGGTGTGCGGCGGCGGCCACCGGCTCCTAGCGTAGATACATGATCCGGTTCGAGCGGGTGACCAAGCGGTATCCGGACGGCACGACGGCGGTCGACGAGCTGTCGTTCGAGGTCGCCGAGGGTGAACTGGTGACCCTGGTCGGCCCGTCGGGGTGCGGCAAGACGACGACCATGATGATGGTGAACCGGCTGATCGAGCCGACCTCGGGCCGGATCTTCGTGAACGGCGAGGACATCGCCGGCGTCGACCCGGTCGAGCTGCGCCGCCGGATCGGCTATGTGATCCAGCAGGTCGGCCTCTTCCCGCATCGCACGGTCCTCGACAACACGGCGACCGTGCCGGCCCTGGTGGGCTGGAAGAAGGCCAGGGCGCGGGCGCGGGCCGCCGAGCTGCTCGACCTGGTGGGGCTGGACCCCTCGACGTACGGCCCGCGCTATCCGCAGCAGCTCTCCGGCGGCCAGCGCCAGCGGGTCGGGGTGGCCCGGGCGCTGGCCGCGGATCCGCCCGTCCTGCTGATGGACGAGCCGTTCGGCGCGGTCGACCCGGTGGTGCGCGAGCGGCTGCAGAACGAGTTCCTGAGCCTCCAGGCGACCGTGCGCAAGACGGTCCTGCTGGTGACCCACGACATCGAGGAGGCGGTCCGGATGGGCGACCGGATCGCCGTGTACGGGAAGGGGCGCATCGAGCAGTTCGACACCCCGGCCGCGGTGCTGGGCGCGCCGGCGACCGAGTACGTCGCCGGGTTCGTCGGCTCCGACCGGGGGCTGAAGCGG
This sequence comes from Streptomyces mabaensis, assembly GCF_053763515.1. Classification (NCBI taxonomy): domain Bacteria; kingdom Bacillati; phylum Actinomycetota; class Actinomycetes; order Kitasatosporales; family Streptomycetaceae; genus Streptomyces; species Streptomyces mabaensis. Next base: position 35,108 of record NZ_JBSOPZ010000025.1, on the reverse strand, counting down.
CTCTCCGTCACCGCGATCGAGCCCGCCGACCTCGAACAGCCGCCGGTCGCCCGGCTGGAGGACCGCGCCCAGGACGCGGCCGCCGTGCTGCGCGGGCAGGACGCCCGCTGGGCGGTGGTGCTCTCCGAGCAGGGCGAGCTGCACGGCTGGGTCTCGGCCGAGGCCCTGGCGCCGGCGGGCTCGGCCAGGACGGTGGGTGAACTGGCCCGCCGGATGGAGGCCTGGGTCCCGGTGGGCGCCCCGCTCAAGCAGGCGTTCAGCGAGATGCTCCAGCACGACGCGGGCTGGGTGGCGGTGCTGGACGGCTCGCGGTTCGTGGGTGTGCTGACCCCGGCCAAGCTGCACGAGGCGCTGCGCCGCTCGGTGGACGCGCAGGCGCGGGGGGTGCGGCGGGACCAGGTGGAGTTCGACTCGGTGGCGGACGCGTAGCCGGTCGCGGCGCCGGTCACCACGGCTGCGGTATTGCCTACCGGATCAGTTTCTCGGACGTCAGATAGTTCTCGGCGACGTCCTCCGGGAGCCGGCGCCAGCTGTCGACCTGTTCGTTCATGGCGGCCAGGTCCGCGGTGGTCAGGACGGTGTTGAGCTTGTTCAGCGCCTTGGTGACACCGCTGCTGCCGGCCCGGGCCCGGTTCACCACCGGGACGACGTAGTCGGCGTTCTGCAGGTGCTTGTCGTCGGCGAGCAGGACCAGGCCGAAGTCGTCCAGGGTGCCGTCGGTCGTGGTGGTGACGACCATCTGGTCCTGGCCGTTCTGGACGGCGAGTTTGGCGGGGGTGGTGCCGATGCCCTTGGGGTCGATGGCGGTGATGTCGATTCCGTACGTCTTCCGCAGCCCCGGCGCGCAGTAGGGCCGCTGCACGCACTCGTCGCCGGCCGCGAGCCGTACCGGCAGCCTGGCCGCGCCGAGATCGCTGAGGGTCTTCAGCCGGTGCCGGGCGGCATACCACCCGGCGACGGCGAAGGCGTTCTGGTCGACGGCCCGGCCGGGCGCCAGGACGGTGAGACCGCGCGGGGTGGCGAGCCTGCGCAGCGCGGCCATCGTGGTGGCGAGGTCGGGCGAGCCGACGGGGGCGGCGTCCGGTCCGTTGGCCTTGGTGTTCAGCCAGTCGGCGAACGTGGCCGCGTACTCGGCGACGACATCGATCTGGCCGCTCTCCAGGGCGGGTTCGTACAGCTCCCGGTTGGTGACCGTGAGGACCTCGGTGGAGTATCCGGCCTCCTCCAGCAGCAGCGCGTACATCCGCGCGAGCAGCTCGCTCTCGGTGAATCCGGCGGAGCCGACGACCAGATGGCGGCTGTCGCCGGGCGGGGCGGTGATCTCGCCCCGGTGCTCCAGGGAGGGACCGGTCGTACAGCCGGTCGTGCCGCCGGCGAGGACAAGCAGGGCGGCCGCGGCCGGGAAGCCGGCTCTGATCCGGCTCAACCGGTCCTCCCCCGGGCCCACTGCGGCGAGAACCGCTGCGCCAGTTCGAAGGCACCCTCCACGAGCAACGCGAAGACGGCGACCAGCACGGCTCCCGCCACCACCTGCGGAGTGCTGGCGAGGTTGAAGCCCGCCGTGATGATCCGGCCGAGTCCGCCGCCGCCCACGAGCGCGGCGAGGGTGGCGGTGGCCACCAGCTGGACGGCCGCGATCCGTACGCCGACGAGGATGAGCGGCGCGGCGAGCGGTAGTTCGACCCGCCACAGCAGCTGCCGTCCCGTCATGCCCATGCCGCGAGCGGCCTGCACGGTGTCCTGGTCCACGCCGCGCATGCCGACGTACGCGTTGGTCAGCAATGGGGGGACGGCGAACAGCACCAGGGCGATGACGGTGGGCCACTGCGGGTTCGTGCCCAGCGGGGTGAGGAGCAGCAGCACGAGTACGGCGAAGGTGGGGACGGCCCGGCCGGCGTTGGAGATGTTGACGGCGAGCGCGCCGCCCCTGCCCAGATGGCCGAGCACGACGGCGACGGGCAGGGCGATCAGGGCGCTGATGACCAGACAGACGACGGTGAGGACGAGGTGCTCGGTGAGGCGGTTCCAGACGCCGTTCCCTCCGGACCAGTGGGCGGAGGTGGTCAGCCAGCTCCAGGTCGCGGTGAGCGTGTTCACCGGGCGGCCCTCGCCCGTTCCCAGGGGGTGAGGAGCCGCTGTACGCCGAGGAGCAGCAGGTCGGCGGCGATGGCGATGATCACGCACAGGACGGAGGCGGTGAGCACCTGCGCCTTGAAGAAGGTGTTCATCCCGGCGTAGATGAGGTTGCCGAGGCCGCCGTTGCCGACGATCGCGCCGATGGTGACCAGGGAGACCGCGGAGACGGTGGCGATGCGCAGCCCGGCCATGGCGGCCGGCACGGCAAGCGGAAGTTCGACCCCGAGCAGCAGCCGGACGGGACCGTAGCCCATGCCGCGCGCGGCCTGCCGGGTCTCCTCCGGTACGGCACGCAGCCCGGCGAGGATGTTCCGCACGAGGAGCGTCAGGGAGTACAGGACCAGGCCGGCGATGACGAGCGAGGCGGACAGGCCGTACACCGGGAGCAGCAGCGAGAACATCGCGAGCGACGGGATCGTGTAGAGCACCGTGGTGACGGAGAGCACCGGGCCCGCGGCCCACTTCCAGCGGCGGGCGAGGACGGCCAGCGGGACCGCGAGCAGCACACCGATCAGGAGGGAGACGCCGGTGAGCTGGAGATGCTGGAGGGTCGCGTCCCAGAGGATCTCGCGGCGGGTGCTGAGGTAGTCGCCGCAGATCCATTCGTTGCGCGCGAGGCAGTCGTCCGGGGTCGCGGTCACCCGTCCATTGCAGCCCGGGGACGGGACGGGCGCGCGTCCTGCTGGACTGTTCGGGGGCGGCGTCCTTCGCGCGCGGACGGGCGAAGCGGAATGCCTCACCGGCGGCCGGCGTTCTGCTGTGAGACACGTGTGTGACGCGTGTGACGTCCCCGGCTACTCGAAACCGGAATGCCATGTCCAGTCCCCGCACCCTCCTCGGCGCGATAGCGACCGCGGCCGTCGTCACGCTCGCCGGCTGTTCGGCCGGTGCCGGCGAGGCCACGACCGGCCAGACTTCCGACAAGGGCCCCGGCGCCCGCGCGGCCGCCACGACAGCGGCGGCGACAGCGACGGCGACGATCGTCGAGCCGGCCCCGGCCACCTCCTCCGCGGAGCCGGCCGCTCGCCCGGACCCACGGACCCGGACCGCCGTGCTGGCCATCCCGTCGATCGGCATCAAGGCCCTGCGCGTCGTCCCGTACGAGGGGACGACCGACGACTGGCCCGGTACGCGGATCCAGGACCGTGGTGTGGCCGCCAGCCCCTACGGCGACCGTGGCGGTGTCGGGCCCGGCGAGATCGGCAACTACCTGGTGACGGCCCACCGCCAGGCCGCCGGTGGCCCGCTGCGCGACCTCCCGGCCGTCGACGTGGGCGACTCCGTCTTCGTCACCTCGGGCGGCACGGTCTACGAGTACACGATCACCGAGACCAGGAAGACGTCCTTCCGGTCCGAGCGGTCACTCGCCGAGCAGCGCGCCGCGGTTCCCGGCGCGCCGGGCGAGCGGCCCACCAAGGCAATGATCACGGTCTCCACCTGCGCGACACCGGAGGACAACGCCGCCGGGAACTACTGGCGCGACGCCATGAACAACCCCGAGCACCGCATCGACAAGATCGGTGTGCTGACGTCGTCACGCAAGGCACAACAACCGTGACCCCATGTCACCCGGATGGGCTAGTAACCGCGGGTGAACCCTTGTCTCCGTTGGGCTCTGCCCGCGTCGAGGTTGCGTCGCACCTGGCCTCATGAGTCGGTGGGAATCGTGTTCTGCCCGATCTCACCACCAGGAGGAGACATGTGCGCTGCGCAGAACGGCCAAACGGCCGACAAGCTGTCCGTGGTGTTCGCGGTTCGTGTCATCGAGGGCGGCGAGCAGGGGTTCCTGGAGATGTACGAGCGAATACGGAAGTCCGTCGCCAGCACCCCCGGACACCTCATCGACCGCCTCGGCGAGCCCGTGGACGGCTCCCGGCAGTGGGTGATCACCAGTGAGTGGGAGACGCCCGACCACTTCTTCGCCTGGCAGCAGAGCGAGGACCACCGCGCACTGGTGGCTCCGCTGCGCGAGTGGGTCGAGGAGACCCAGTCCCTGCGGTACCGCGTCATCCAGGAGACCGTGGGGGTGAAGGCATGACGCGCCCCACCGGCCCCGTCGCCGTCCTCGGTCTCGGCACCATGGGCACCGGCCTCGCCACCCGGCTGCTCGACCAGGGCATCCAGGTGCGGGTCTGGAACCGCACCGCGGAGCGGACCGCGCCGCTCGCCGAGGCCGGCGCCTTCGCGGCGGACCACCCGGCCCATGCCGTCGAGGGGACAAGCGCGGCCATCTGCACCGTGGCCGACGGCGAAGCCCTCGGCGCCGTGCTGCGGGGGCCGGACGGCGTTCTGGCCGGCGGCCCGTACCCCGGCGCCCTGGTGTGCGCCAGCACGGTCGCGCCCGAGGAGGTCGTCCGCCTCGCCGGGAACGTGCACTCCGTCCTGGACGTCGGGATGCTGGGCAACCGCGACCACGCCCGCACCGGCGACCTGCGGCTGTTCGTCGGCGGCGAGGAGCGGGTCTTCACCGCGGGGCGGCCGCTGCTCGACCTGCTGGGCAAGGAGGTCGTCCACCTCGGCGAACTCGGTTCCGGCATGCGGATGAAGCTGCTCCTCAACCTGCTGATGGGCATCGAGGTTCAGGCGCTGGCCGAGGCCGTCGAGCTGGCTGCCGCCACCGGCCTGGACCGCAAGCTCGTCCTCAGCACGATCGCGGGCAGCGGCTTCGCCTCACCGGTCATGGCGTTCAAGTCCAAGCGGCTGGCAGCCGGGCGCTTCGACAAGCCCGACTTCCGGCTGCGCCTGATGGCCAAGGATCTCCAGCTCGTCGCGGAACAGGCCGCGGAGGCCGGACTCCGGCTTCCGCTCGCCGACGCCGCCGCCCAGACGCACGCCCGCGCCACCGAGCAGGGACACGGCGACGAGGACTGCGTCGCGGTCAGCCACGCACTCACACCCAACCCGGGGACCCACAAATGATCATCGACATCCACGGGCATCTCTCCCCGCCCGAGGCGGCCCGACGCTTCCCCATGCCCCCCAGCCTGACGGACGTCGACGGCATGCTCGCCGCCCGCGCCGAGGCGGGGATCGACATGACCATCATCGGCAGTCCGGTGGGCGCCGGGGCGATGGCACGCGTCCCGGGCGTCGACAACTACGCGCAACCGCGGGACCGGCTGCGCGGCTTCCACGCCTGGATGTCGGGCCTGATCGGGACCTTCCCGGACCAGTTGCGCGGGTACGTGTACGCCAACCCGTTCGGCGACGACGATCACCTGGAAGGGGTACGGGAGACGCTGGCCGACCCCGCCTTCGTCGGCCTGATCACCACCTCCAGCGTGCACGGCGAGCTGCTCGGCTCGCCGCGGGCCGACTCCTTCTTCGCGCTGGCCGCCGAGGCGGGAGTACCGGTGCTGGTGCACGCCCCGGCCGAGCCGATCGGCACGGAACAGGTCGACGACATCGGCTTCGTCGAGCAGATCGGCCGGTTCGGTGACGTGACCATGGGCATGGCCATGATCGCGTTTGCGGGATGGCTGGAGAAGTATCCCGGCCTGCGGCTGATCGGTGCCACCGGCGGCGGCGCGCTGGCGCTGCTGCCGGAGCGCCTGCAGACGGCGGCGCGGCCCCGGCACTGGGGCGGGGGCGGGGCCGCGCCGTCGGCGCCCGCCGCCGCCCCGGCGGCCTCGGCCTCGCCTGCGGCCGTTCCGCCGGCGGCCGACCCGGGCGCGGCGCTGCGGCGCATGTACGTCGACACCAGCCCGTTCAGCCCGGCGCACCTGAGTCTCAACGCGGAGGTGCTGGGGCCCGAGCGGATGCTGTTCGGCACCGACTCGCCGCCGATGTCCGTGCCGCTGGAGGAGCTCATGCGCATGATCGAGAAGCTGCCTCTCGACAAGGCGTCCCAGCAGCTCATCCTCGGCGGCAACGCCGAGGCACTCTTCGACCTCAGGAGCCGTCCATGACGACCGTGGAAGATCCCGCCGCCGCAGCCGCGCGGTGCACCCCCGAGTTCCGGCGGAACCCGCACCCGGTCTACGCGAACCTCCGGGAGACCGCGCCCGTCTGCCCGATGCGGCCGCCGCACGGCATCGACACGTACCTGATCACGCGGTACGAGGACGCGCGGGCCGCGCTGGCGGATCCTCGGCTGAGCAAGGACATGTACGGGGCCATGGACGCGTACCGGAGGATCTTCGGCGACTCCTCGGTGGCCCTGGACGACCACATGCTCAACGCCGACCCGCCCAAGCACACCCGGCTGCGCAAGCTGGTCAGCTCCAAGTTCACCCCGCGCCGCGTGGAGGCGCTGCGGCCGCAGATCCAGGCCACCGTAGACACGCTGCTGGACGGATGCCCGACCCGCGAACCGGTCGACCTGCTGCCCGCGTTCGCGTTCCCACTGCCGATCACCGTGATCTGCGAACTGCTCGGCGTGCCGCAGCAGGAGCGGCCGGACGTCCATCTCTGGTCCACCACGGTGGCGCAGACCGGATTCAGCAAGGAATCCAAGCAGGCCCAGCAGAAGGCGGAGGAGAGCCTGCACGCGTACTTCGCCGACCTCCTCGCGCGCAAGCGCAGCCATCCGGGCGAGGACCTGCTCAGCGCGCTTTCGGCGGCCCGGGACGAGGACGGCGGGCTCACCGAGCACGAGCTGATCTCGACCGCGTTCCTGCTGATGTTCGCGGGTCACAAGACGACCGCCTACCTCATCGGCAACGCCGTCCACCATCTCCTCACCCAGCCCGATCAGCTCCGCGCCCTGCAGCAGAACCCTGAGCTGATCGGACAGGCGGTGGAGGAACTGCTGCGCTACGAGTCCTCGGTGGAGAGCGCGACGTTCCGTTACGCCACCGAGGACGTGGAGATCGCCGGGACGCGGATCCCGAAGGGCGCCCTGGTACAGATCGCCCTCACCTCGGCCAACCGCGACCCGATGAAGTTCGACGCCCCGGACCAGTTGGACGTGACCCGGCCGGCGAACGCGCAGAACGCCCATCTGGGGTTCGGGCACGGTATTCACTACTGCCTGGGAGCACCGCTGGCCCGGCTGGAGACGCAACTCGCGCTCACCGGTCTGTTCAGCCGCTTCCCGAGAGTGGCGCCGGCCGACCCCGGGCGCGAGGCCCCCTGGATGGAGGTCCCGTTCCCGGCCTTCCGGGGCCTGACGGAGCTGTCCGTCGTACTGGAGCCCGCCGGCCCGTGAGCGAGACCCGGGGGGGCTCACACCAGGTAGGGGGGCGACCCTGCCCCGTATGCGGTCGGCTCTTGATCGCCCTACGATGATGGCTGGAGGACTCGGGTAAGCGACGGCCGGTCCTGGGCCGGCGGGAAGCGGGCACCCATGGCTGAACGGCTCAAGAGATCAGGTCTCGTCGGCGAGCTGTCCGCCGAGTTCGCCGGGACCATGATTCTCATCCTCTTCGGTTGCGGTGTGGTGGCTCAGGTGGTGGCCGGCGGAGCCCTCACGGATCCCGCGGGCGGCCTCGGAGACCACGACAGCATCGCCTGGGCGTGGGGCCTCGGTGTCACGCTCGGCGTGTACGTGGCGGCGCGGCTGAGCGGTGCTCACATCAATCCCGCGGTGACCCTGGCACTGGCCGCCTTCAAGGGATTCCCATGGAGCAAGGTGGCGCCGTACGCGCTCGCCCAGACGGCCGGCGCCTTCGTGGCAGCCCTGATCGTGCGCTGGAACTACACCGAGGCGCTGGCGAAGGCCGACCCCGGCCACACCATCAAGACGCAGGGCGTCTTCTCCACGCTGCCCGCCAACGGCAACCCGAATCTGCCGGTCAGCGACTGGGGCGCGTTCCGCGACCAGATCATCGGCACCGCGATCCTGCTGCTGCTGATCCTGGCGATCACCGACCTGCTCAACACTCCCCCGGGCGCCAACTTGGCCCCGTTCATCATCGGCCTGGTCGTCGTGGCGATCGGTATGGCCTGGGGCACCAACGCGGGCTATGCGATCAACCCCGCACGTGACTTCGGTCCCCGGCTGGCCAGCTTCCTGACCGGGTACGGCGGAGCGTGGCGAGATCAGTACGGGAACTTCTACTTCTGGGTGCCGATCATCGGTCCGCTGATCGGCGGCCTGCTCGGAGCGTTCCTCTACAAGTTCTTCATCGGCCGGTTCCTGCCGACCGCTGAGCCGGAGCCTCCGGGCCGCGTCCCGACCCCGGAGGGCTGACCGGTACGGCGTGAGGGCCCAGTCCATCCCCCAGCTCCCACAGCTCCACAGCTCCCACAGGAGAGGCGGCATGCCATGGCGGACTTCGTCGGCGCGGTGGACCAGGGAACCACCAGCACCCGTTTCATGATCTTCGACCACGCCGGCAACGAGGTGGCGAAGCACCAGCTGGAGCACGAACAGATACTCCCGCGCTCGGGGTGGGTCGAGCACGACCCGGTGGAGATCTGGGAACGCACCAACTCGGTGATCCAGAACGCCCTGCGGCACGGAAACCTGTCCCCGTCCGACCTGGCGGCGATCGGCATCACCAACCAGCGCGAGACAACCGTCGTCTGGGACCCCCGTAACGGCCGTCCCTACTACAACGCCATCGTCTGGCAGGACACCCGCACCGACTCCATCGCGGCCGCACTGGAACGCTCGGGCCAGGGCGAGGTCATCCGGCGCAAGGCGGGCCTGCCGCCGGCCACCTACTTCTCCGGCGGCAAGATCCAGTGGATTCTGGAGAACGTCGACGGCGTCCGCGAGGCGGCGGAGCAGGGCCATGCCCTCTTCGGCAACACCGACTGCTGGGTGCTGTGGAACCTCACCGGCGGCCCCGAAGGCGGAATCCACGCCACCGACGTGACCAACGCCAGCCGCACCATGCTGATGAACCTCGAAACCCTCGACTGGGACGACGAGTTGCTGGGCTTCTTCGACATCCCCCGGGCGATGCTGCCCACCATCAGCCCGTCCTCCCACCGGGAGGCGTTCGGCGAGACCCGTACATCCCGGCCGTTGCGCGCCGCCATCCCCATCACCGGGATGCTCGGCGACCAGCAGGCGGCCACCGTCGGACAGGTCTGCTACGCGCCCGGCGAAGCCAAGAACACCTACGGCACCGGCAACTTCCTGGTGCTCAACACCGGCACCGAGCTGGTCCGTTCACAGAACGGCCTGCTCACCACCGTGGCCTACCAGTTCGGCGACAGCCCGGCGATCTACGCGCTGGAGGGCTCCATCGCCGTCACCGGGTCCGCGGTGCAGTGGCTGCGCGACCAGATGAAGATCATCGGTGACGCGGCCGAGAGCGAGCGTCTGGCCCGCACCGTCGAGGACAACGGCGGCATGTACTTCGTCCCCGCCTTCTCGGGCCTGTTCGCGCCGTACTGGCGCTCCGACGCCCGCGGCGCGATCGTCGGCCTCGCCCGGTACAACAGCAACGGTCACCTGGCGCGGGCCACCCTGGAAGCCATCTGCTACCAGAGCCGCGACGTGGTGGAGGCCATGGAGCAGGACTCCGGCGTCCACCTGGACGTGCTCAAGGTCGACGGCGGCGTGACGGCCAACGATCTGTGCATGCAGATCCAGGCCGATGTCCTGGGCGTACCGGTCAGCCGCCCGGTGGTCGCCGAGACCACCGCGCTCGGTGCCGCCTACGCGGCCGGTCTGGCCACCGGCTTCTGGCGGGACACCGACGAACTGCGCTCCCACTGGCAGGAGTCCCGGCGCTGGGAGCCGCAGTGGTCCGAGGAGCAGCGCGCGGAAGGGTACGCGGGCTGGAAGAAGGCGGTGGAGCGCACACTCGACTGGGCCCAGGTCGAGTAGGCCCCACGTCTGGGGGCGCCCGACAAGGAAGGGCGCCCCCGCCCCTGCCGGGCACTTCCTCAACCTCTACCTTCAGCAGGTCCTGGGGTACGGGGCGTTCGCCAGCGGCGCGGCACTGGGCCACGGGGGCCGCGGTCGCTACTCCGCGGGCACAGTGGCCCGGGTGCGCTCGTTGCGCCGCTGCTCGTCCTGCTTGCGCCACCCGTACCGGGTCAGGCCCCGCGGCTTGAACACCGAAAGGATCAGGATGACGAGCAGGACCACCAGGCCGCCCACGGAGTGGAACAGGGTGCCGGGCAGCTCGCGCGGATCGGTACTGACTGCCGCCGCTTCTGCGAGGTGGCTCACGGTCCGCGCCTCCATCAGCAGGACGGTGGCGGCGAAGACGGTGAGCAGGAGTTTCACCAGCACCCAGTAGTGACGGAACAGGCCCCATGGCGTGCCCAGCGCGTTGACGAGCCCAATGAACACCGACGCGAGAGCGAGCGGCACGATGACATACAGAACCGTCACTTCCATCGCGGCGTACGCGCCCCGCACCGCCTGAGCATCCCGGCTGGTCACCGCAGTGACATCGAGAGCGACGTAGGCGAAGACCGCGCCGATCCAGCCGACCGAGGTGGCTATGTGTAGGGCCAGCACGGTCTTGCGGAGACCGGGCGGCATGATCATCGGTCGCCGACCCACACTGTGGCGCCGATCGGCGGCGTGCCGGCGGCGCCCATATGCCGACCAGGACCGTGCTCACCGCCGACGCCGGCGAGTATCACGATCACGGCAAGCACGATGAGGACGCCGACGATGATCGCGGACACTTTCACCCAGCGTGGAGCGCGCGGCGGTGCGGCGCCGACGGGGCGCGGTGAGTTGGCCATGGGATTCCTCCAGTGCTTGCGACTGCCACTTCCCCCCAGCAAGAGGCAGTTTACGAGACACCGCGTATATGGGGAATCAAAGTGTCGTGTCAATGTCGTCACGTATACTGCACGGGTGCCCAAGCTGTGGAACGAGACGATCGAGACCCACCGCCACGCAGTGCGCGAGGCGATCCTGAAGACCACCTGGGAGCTGGTGACCGAACACGGGCTGATGTCGGTGACGATGACGCAGATCGCCGAGAAGGCCGGAATCGGACGCGCGACGCTGTACAAGTACTTCCCAGACGTCGAATCGATCCTGATCGCCCACCACGAACGGCACGTCACCAGCCACCTCGAACAGCTCGCCGGGCTGCGGGACCAGTCCGGCGACGCCGGCGAGCGGCTCGAAGCCGTACTCGAGCGCTACGCGCTCATCTCCCACTACCGCGGGCGGCACGGCACCGAAGAACTCGCCGCCCTTCTTCACCGGGGCGAGCATGTCGCCCGCGCACAGCAGCAGCTCATCAACCTGTTCCGCGACCTGCTGACCGAGGCCGCGACAACCGGCCACCTCCGGGACGATGTCGCGCCCGGCGAGCTCGCGGCCTACTGCCTCCACGCCCTCGGCGCGGCCGGCGCCCTGCCGTCCGAAGCCGCAGTCCGACGACTTGTCGCGGTCACTCTGGCCGGGCTGCGCCCTGCACGCTGACGGCCACGCGTAGGTACGGGTAGTACGTCTACGAGGACACCAGGTTCAGTGCGGGCTTGAGCGCGGTCGCCCGGCGGGCGGCCAGCATGCCCGCGGCGGTCGCGCCTGCGACGGACGTGAGCGCGGCGGTGCCGAGCGCCATGAGGCCGACGCTGACCGGCAGCCCGGCTGCCTCTTCCGTCCCGGTGGTGTGTCCCTGAACTCCCTGCGGTCCGGCGGCGATCTCGGGTGTCGGCAGATAGGACAGCAGTCCTGCCAGGGCCAGACCCACGAGGACGCCGAGCACCGCGCCGGTGATGCTGAGGACCAGGGCCTCGAGGCGGAACGTCCGCACCACGTCGCGGCGACTCCACCCGACGGCCATCAGCACGCCGATCTCGCGCGTCCGTTCGGCGACCAGGCCCCGCAGTGCGGTCCAGCTCAGCAGCAGCCCGCCCGCGGCACCCACCAGGGCGGCGATGGTGGAGAACCGTGCGGAGATCCGGCCCACCGCGCCCATGATCTGGACGAGGCTGTCGGGGGTGATGGCGCTGACGGTGCCGACGCGTTCGGTGATACGGCCGGTCACCACTTCCGTGTCGGCCGAGCTGCCGACCTGTACATGGACCTGGTTCACCTGCCCCGCTTGCAGCCCGGCGAGCTGTTGGGCGTCGGCGAGCGGAACGTAGATGTTCGAGGCGGCGGCCTGACTGGAGTCCCTCACCTCCACGATGCCGACCACTGTGAACTCGCGTGGTCCGACGCCGACCCGGTCTCCGACCTTGGTTCCATAGAACGCGGCGTAATGCTGGTCGAGGACGGCGACATCCCGTTCACCGGTACGCAGCGCCCGGCCCTGCACCAGGTTGCGGTGCAGGACGCGCCCGGGGCCGACACTGCGCTGGGCCGGGTCGACGCCGGCGACCGTGACCGTGGAGCGTGGTCCGAAGTCCCAGATCTGCAGGGACCCGACGGCGACACTCACTCCGGCGACCGACCGGACCTCGCGCACCTCGCCGGGGCTGAAGGTCGACAGGCCGAAGGGCATCCGTACGCCGCGAGCGGCCTGCTGCGAGGGGGCGGCACCGTCCGGGCGGGTGAGGATCACGTCGGCCGCGACGCCGGCGAGCGGCGCACGAGCTGCCTCACGGAACCCGGCTCCCAGCGAGGTGAGCGCGATGAACAGGGCGGAGCCGAGAGCCACCGCGCCGACCACGGCGAACGCCCGTCGGCTGCGGTGCCGTAGCTGCGACCATACGTAGGTACCGGTCATGGGGCGGCACTCCCGGTTCGTTCCCGGAGTGCGCTGTCGAGGTCTTCGATCCGCCAGTCGCCCTCGGCCGACTTGACCGGGGCCCGTCCGGCCGGGAAGCCCCGGAACCGGACCTTCCCGTCGATGAGCACGGCGATCATGACGTGTCCGGTGAGGACGTGGTCCTCGGCGAAGTCCTTGCCCTCGGCGGTGTCCGCGTCGTGCCTGGAGACGCTGACCTTGCCGTCGTACCCGGTGAGTACCTGGTCGATGTCCTTCAGAACCGGGCGCACCGGCGGATGGTCGAGGTACACCAGATCGACGCTCACTCCGCCGGACGGCGGCGCCGCGTCCGGCTTCTTCTCCGGCTCCTGCGAACATCCGCCGGCCGCCAGGACGGCGGCGACCACCAGGGCCGTGCCGAGGCGCCTCATCCGACGACCTCGCCGTCCTGGAGCCGGATCCGCCGGTCGGCCGCGGCGGCCACCTTTTCGTCGTGGGTGACCACGACGAGCGCGAACCCGGTTTCCTGTCGCAGCCGTTGGAACATGTCCAGGATCTCCTTGCCGGTGGTGCTGTCGAGATTGCCGGTGGGTTCGTCGGCCAGGACGAGGGACGGTTCGCCGACCAGCGCCCGCGCGATGGCGACGCGTTGCTGTTCCCCTCCAGAGAGCTGGCCGGGGCGGTGCGCGACGCGATGGCCGAGTCCGACCTGGGTCAGGTGCCGCTCGGCCCGTCGGCGCCGCTCGTCCGTACTCATGCGCCGGGGATAGAGGGGAACGGCGACGTTCTCCATCGCGGACAGCGTGGGGATCAGATGGAAGGCCTGGAAGACCAGTCCGACGTGCTCCCGGCGCCAGCGCGCCAGGGCGTCCTCGCCGGCCGGCAGTTCCTCTCCGAGGCTGGTGATCCTTCCGGCGTCCGGCGAGTCGAGTCCGGCGAGCAGGTTGAGCAGTGTGCTCTTGCCCGACCCGGATCGTCCGACGATGGCCAGGAACTCCCCGGCGCGGACGCTCACGTCCACTCCGGCGACGGCGGTGACATCACCGAAGGACTTCCGTACTCCCTCGGCCCGCAGAACCTCATCAGTCACGCCATGCCTCCATCGGTTTGATTCCTGCCGCGCGCCGCGCGGCGAACACACTCACCAGCCCCGCCGTCCCCAGACTCACCAGCGCGGCCACCGTGATCAGGTACGGGCCCAGAGAGGCGTCCAGCGGTACGGTGATCGACAGTTGACGTGCGCCTCCCGCCAGGAAGTGCGGGGTCGGGCTGAGTTCCCAGGGCACCGGCACCGTCACCTCCGTACTGCTCAGCGCCCAGGTCACCGCGGCGGCGATGAGGACCCCGAGGCCGAGACCCAGCAGCGTGACCGCCGTTGTCTCTGCGGTGAGCTGTGCCGTCACCGAGCGGCGGGACCAGCCGACCGCGCGGAGCACGGCGACATCGCGGCGGCGCTCGGCCAGGTTGGCGGTGACCGTACGGGCCAGTCCCGCGGCCGCGACGAGCAGCGCCGCGACGCCGACCAGCAGTCCGAGCCGGTCGATCAGGGTGAACGTCGAGCCGAGCACCTTGTCGAAGGACTGCGGGGTCGTGATCAGGCCGTCCTTGCCGAGCAGCGCCCCGATGTCCCGTGCGATCGCGGCGCTGCGGGCCGGCTGGGCGGTGACGAAGACCATGTTGACGTCGGCCGGGGCCGTGAGCCCCGCACGGGACGACATCTTCTGGGCGTCGGGCAGCGGGACGTAGACGTTCGCGTTGGCGATCTGGCCCGCCCGGCTGCTGTCGACCAGGCCGACCACCTCGAATGCCCGCCCGTCCACGGTGACCGAGCCGCCTGGCCGGATCTTCTTCTGTTCGGCGTAGCTGACGTCGAGGACCGCGACGCCGGAGTCACGCGGCGTCAGGAAGCGTCCTTCGCGCAGGCCCGCGCGCAGTCGTCCGGGACCGGTGTCCGCCGCCGGGTCGATCCCCAGGGTGACGACGAGGTCGTCGTTCTGGAACGCCCACAGGAACAGGGCGCTACTGACCTCCTCCACGCCCTGGATCCGGCTGATCCCGCTGACTTCTGCACTGCGGATGGGTGCGGCGGAGTGCGGGAAGACCACACCCTCGAACGCCTCGGGCCGGTCACCCTCGCGCTGGGCGACGATGTCCGTGCCGATCTCGGCCAGGGGGGCCCGAGCCGCCTCCCGGTAGCCGCTCCCGTATGCCTGCAGGCTGAGGAAGAGCGCCAGCCCGATGGCGAGGCTGATCGCGCCGGTGAAGGTGCGGGCAGGCCGGCCCAGAAGTTCGGCTCGGACGAAATGGCTTTGCAATGGCCTCCTCCTTTCAGAGGACGTGGTGGACGAGGAGCCGCAGCAGCCCGATGCCGGCGCCCGCGCCGACCAGCAGCAGGGCCGACGACGGGCGCCGCCACAGCACCAGCGCGGCACCTGCCGCGAGCACCGCGGTGAACGGGTCGACGAGCGCGCTGCGGCCCAGTTCGACGGTGAATCCGGCGAGGACGCCGATCGCGCCCAGCGTCACGCCGTCCAGTACGGCGCGCGCCGGGGCGTACTTCCTGATCAGGCGCAGCGCCGGTCCGGCGGCCGCCATGAGGACGAACGAGGGGAGAACCACGGCGACGGTCACCACGAGCGCCCCGAGCGGTCCGGCCAGGGTGTAGCCGAGGAAGGTGGCCGTGTTGAGTACCGGCCCCGGTGTCACCTGGCCGACCATGACGGCGTCGAGGAGCTGCTCCTCGGTGATCCAGCCCCGGTCGACGACGAGTTCACCGCGCAGTACGGCGAGGAGCACCGCGCCGCCGCCGAACAGCAGGGCACCCGCCTTCAGGAACACCCCGGCAAGGGCCGGGAGGTCGGCGTTCTCCGCCGGTCCCGCCAGGGGCAGGAGCATGACCGACGGCTTACCGGTCCGGCCGGTGCGCCACCAGTGGGCGCCGAGCGTGAGGGCACCGGCGGTGCCCAGCAGCAGCAGTTCGTCGACCCCGAGGAGGTAGACCGCGGCGGTGCCGGCGATCAGGGCGATGCGGGGTGGCCCGGGTCGCGCGCCCTTGGCCAGTCGGATGACGGACCAGCCGGTCACCGCGATGACCACGGGCTTGATGCCGTACAGCAGCCCGGCCGCCGCGGACGTGGCTCCGAAGCGCAGGTACAGAGCGCCGAGTACGGCGGCCAGCAGGGCGCCGGGCAGGACGAACGCCACGCCGCCGAGCACGAAGCCGGCGCGTCCGGCCCGGCGGTGCCCGATGTGCATGGCCATCTCGACGGCGTTCGGGCCGGGCAGGACGGTGACCATGCCCACCAGGTCGAGGAACTCGCGCTCCTCCAGCCACTTCAGGCCGAGGACCACTTTGCTGTGGACCAGCGCCATGTTGGCCGCGGGCCCGCCGAAGGACAGCGCGCCGACGCGCAGGAAGACCCAGAAGACCTCCGCCGCCGTGCGGCCTCCCGCCCGGTCTTGCGCTTGTGTCATGCCGTGAAGACCTCGATCTCGGTAGCCTTGACCGAGACCCAGACGTCGTCACCCGGTTCGAGGTCGAGTTCGGCGAACGCCGCTGTGGTGACCTCCGCGACGACGGACGGTTTGCCGCTCAACGCCACGCGCAGCACGTCCCGTTCGACATCCATGCTTTCGACGCGGCACCGCCATGTATTGCGGGGTGAACCGTCGGGCTCGTTCCGGTGCAGCGCCACAGCGCGGGGGTGGATACCGGCCCACACGTCGCCGCTGACTCCCTTCGGGACCACCAGGCCACGGCCGCCCTCCACAGTGAGCCGGTCGCCGTCGGCCCAGCCCCGGAGCAGGTTGATGCCGACGAAGCGGGCCACGTAGGGCGAGCGCGGCCGGGCGGTGACCTCGGCCGGGGTTCCGGACTGGACCACCCGGCCGCCCTCGATGATCACCAGCTGGTCGGCGAGGGTGAACGCCTCGGTGGGATCGTGGGTTACCACGAGGCGGACTCCGGGGAATGACGCCAGCGCCCTTTGCAGGTCCCTGCGCATGTCCGCGCGCAGGCCGACGTCGAGCGCGGACAGCGGCTCGTCGAGCAGCAGCAGGTCCGGTGCGATGGCCAGCGCCCGTGCCAGGGCGACCCGCTGGGCCTGACCGCCGGACAACTCACGTGGGCGGGCGGCGGCCCGGTCGGCCAGCCCGAACCGGTCGAGCCACTGGGCGGCCCGCCGGCGGCATTCGGCCCGGGAGAGTCCGCGGCACCGCAACCCGAAGGCGACGTTCTCGACCGCGCTCAGGTGGGGGATCAGCCGGAGGTCCTGGAAGACGACTCCTACCGGGCGGCACTCGGCCGGCACGAAGGTGCCGGTGGCCGGGTCGTCGAGGACGTGTCCGTTCAGGCTGAGCCGTCCCCCGCTGAGCGGGAGCAGCCCGCACAGCGCGCGCAGCAGTGTGCTCTTGCCCGCACCGTTCGGCCCGAGTACGGCGACCGTCTGCCCCTCGGGGATGTCGAGCGGGACGTCGATGGAGAACGTGCCGGCCGAGGTCTGTATCTCCGCGTCAAGACTCACAGTCCACCTGCCCACTGCTTGCGGAGACCGATCAGGATGCTGAGGGAGACCGCGAGGAGCAGCAGACTGAGTACGATCGCCGCCTCCGGGCTTCGTTCGAGGGCTACGTAGACCGCGAGGGGAAGTGTCTGGGTGGTCCCCGGCAGATTGCCGGCGAAGGTGATCGTGGCGCCGAACTCGCCGAGTGCGCGCGCCCAGCACAGGACCGCCCCGTACAGCAGGGAAGGCCGGATCTGGGGCAGGGTGACGCGCCGGAAAACCGTCCACTGGCTCGCACCGAGGGTGCGGGCGGCCTCTTCGATCCGCCGGTCGGCCGACTGCAGGGCGCCGCACACGGTCAGCACCAGGAAGGGCATGGCGACGAAGGTCTCGGCGAGGATCACGCCGTGCGTCGAGAAGGCGAGCCTGATCCCGAACGTCTCGTCGAGGAACCGGCCGAAGACACCGTCACGTCCGAACGCGAGGAGCAGGGCCACACCGCCGACGACGGGTGGCAGTACCACCGGCAGCGTGGTGACGGCACGCAGGATCGAGCGTCCCGGAAGCTCGGTGCGCACCAGGATCCATGCCACGGGCACGCCGAGCACGAGGCAGAGCACGGTGGCGCACACCGAGCACAGCAGGGACACGCTCAGTGCGGCCCGGGTCTCCGGTGACCAGAGCTGCGTCGCCGCCTCCCCCCACGGCACGCGCAGCAGCAGCGCCGCGAGCGGAGCGGCGAAGACGAGGATGCCGATGCCGCCCAGCACCATGAAGGTGACGGGCAGCCACCGCGAGCGGCGGGCCCGCGGTGGCGGCAGCGGCGTCAACTCCTCCACCGGGCCGTCCGGTTCCAGTTTGAACGTGGTGCTCATGCCGGTGCCAGGAAGCCGTGGCGCTGCAGGATTCGCCGGGCCTCCGCCGACAGGAGGTACTCCTTGAAGAGCCGGCCACCGGACGCGTTGTCACCGGTGTTGAGCAGGCCCACCGGGTAGTGGGCGTCGACGTTCTGGGCGGCCGGTATGGAGACTCCGTCGGCCTTGCCCTTGGCCCCCAGTACCTCGGTGGCGTACACGACCCCTACGTCGGCCTCGCCCATGGTGACGCGGCTGACGACCTGTTTGACGTCGAGTTCCTCGCCGCCCTTGGGGACGGCCACCCCCGCCCGCTCCAGTGCCTGCCGTGCGTAGCGGCCGACGGGGACCTGAGGGCCGCACATCGATACGGTCAGACCGGGCCGGCCGAGGTCACCGAGACCGGTGATCTTCTTGGGGTTGCCCTTCCTCACCAGCAGGCTCAGCGAGTTGCGTGCGAAAATCTCGGTCCGGCCCTCGGTCAGCTTCTTGTCGACGGCCTTGCGCATGGTGGGTTCGTCCGCGGACGCGAAGACATCACCGGGCGCTCCGTTGCTCAGCTGCGTCACCAGCGTCGAGGAACTGCCGAGGTTCAGCCGTACGTCCAACTCCGGGTGCTTCTTGTGGAACTCCGTCTTGACCTCCTCCAGGGCGCCGCCGAGGGAGGCTGCCGCGAAGACCGTGACGGTCTTCGGTGCTCCCTCGCCGGACCGGCCGGCGTCCGAGCAGGCGGTGACGACGGAGCCCAGGAGGACTGTGGCGACGGCGATGAGGAAACCTCGCCGCGTGGTGCCGGCTATCGCGCACCTCCGGCCATCGCGGGGATCACGTGGACCTCGTCCCGGTCGGTCACGGCGGTCGTCTCACCGTCGAGCCCCCGGATGTCGTCACCGTTCACGAAGACGTTGATGTGCGGGAGCAGTCGCCCGGCGCTGTCGCGGAGCAGGCTCCGGACGGCCGGGTAACGGGCCGCGAAGTCCTCGAAGGCCTCGGCCACCGTGGTTCCGGACACCTCGGCCGTGGCCCGGCCGTCGGTGTGACGTCGCATGATCGTCGGGATGAAGAGTCTGGGCATGACCGGATTTCCTTCGGGTTCAGGAGTGGGCTACGACGAGGCTGCCGCAGGTCTGGCAGTCGGGCCGCCGCAGCACGTTGAGGAGGCGGGTCATGTTCGTGCGGAGGTCGAAGTACATCAACTGCGAGTCGAGCGGCTCCGCGAATCCGGTGATCACCTTGATCGCCTCCATGGCGGTCATGGTGCCGACCAGGCCGGAGGCCGGACTCATCACCGGGAACACGCCGATGTCGTTCCAGTAGTCCGGCTTCTGCGGGTAGACACAGGTCAGGCACGGCGTCCGGCCGGGCCGCACGGTCATGACGTAGCCCTCGGTGTCGTACATCGCACCGGACACGAGCGGGATGCCCAGGTCGACTGCGGCCTGGTTGAGGGCGTAGCGCTCCTCGAACAGGGGTGCGCCGTCCGCGATGAGGTCGGCGTCGCCCACGATCGAGCGCACATTGTCCGGGGTGACGTACTCGGCAATCGTGGTGACGTCGACCTCGGGATTGATCCGGCGGAGCGTGTCGGCGAACGCGTCCGCGCACGGCCTGCCCAGGTCGTCGGCCGAGGCGAGCAGCCAGCGGTTGAGGAACTCCGGCACCACCGTGCCTCCGTGGGCGACGGTCAGCCGGCCCACCCCGGCCATCGCCAGGTGCGCGGCGACCGTTCCGCCGACGCCTCCGCCGCGCGAGATGACGACGTGTGCGTCCCGCAGCCGTCGCTGGCCGTCGAGGCCGAAGCCGTCCTGCCGGATCTGCCGCGAGTATCTGTCGAGCTGGAACTGGGTGAAATCAGGCGCCTGCACTGTCAACGCTACCCCCGTGGTCGGACGAGTCGCCTCGCTGTTCGATTGCGACCGACCGTATGGGCGCGCAGGTCAGCAGCGCCGCAGCGGAACGTTAAGAAACTGCAAGGACCTGACAGGCACGTGTCCTACCGCTGCTGGGGGTGAGACCACCGCGGTAGCGTCACCTGCGCGTCCACGCCATGGGACGGTGCGCCGACCGGTTCCAGGCGCAGTGAGCCGCTGTTGGCCTCCGCGAGCGCGTGGGCGATGGCCAGGCCGAGGCCGGACCCCTCCCGGTCGGCGGAGTCGCTGCCCCGCCAGAACCGGTCGAGGGCACGGCGGCACTCCTCCGGTGTCATGCCCGGGCCCTCGTCGATGACGTGTACGCGGACGGTGTCGCCGGCGGTCCCGGACCGGACGACGACGGTCGTCCCCTCGCCGGAGACGTGGAGCGCGTTGTCGATGAGGACGTCGAGTACTTGCTCCAGGTGCCCCGGGACGCAGGCGCACACGGCGTCGCCGGCCGGCTCGGACGCGACCAGTTCCACGCCCTTGCGGGAGGCCGCCTCGCTCCAGGCGACGACCCGCTCGGCCACGACGGCGTCGACGTCAACGGGCTGCACGGGCTGGTCCATGCCCTCCGCCCGTGCCAGACGCAGCATCTGGTCGAGGATGGCGGACAGTCGCTCGGCCTCGGCAACGGCCTGTTCGAGCTGCCGCCCGCCCTCGGGCCGTACCCATGTTTCCAGCGCCTCCACGCGGAGCCGCAGCGCGGTCAGCGGGTTGCGCATCTGGTGCGACGCGTCCGCCACGAAGGCCCGTTGGGCGTCGAGCAGCGTGACGAGCCGGTCCGCCATCCGGTCGAACGCCCGGAAGAGCCGGCGTATCTCCGGCGGGCCGTCCGTGTACTGGGCGCGGACGTCGTAGGCGCCGTCGGCGATGGCCTGAGCAGTCCTGTCGAGTCGCTCGATCGGCCGGAGCAGCCACCGGCTCAACGGGATCCCGGCGAGCGCCACGGCAGTGAGCGCCAGCGCCGCCACCACCAGGAGGATGAGCACGTGGTCGACGATGTCGTCCTGCAGCGCGGCAGTGAAGACGATGGCGCCGACCGCGCCGACCACGACCTCGCCCCGGTAGACCGGCTCGGCGAAGAGCACCGGCTGCGGTCGGAGGGTGTAGCCGCGGCGATGGGCCATGCCGGTGCTCACGCCGCGCGTCGCGCTGCTCAGGCGTGGACGGAGCGTGTCTGCCACACCGGTTGTCCCGGCGGTGGTCCCGGCCCTGGAGGTCAGGATGATCCGGCCGCCGCGGTCCACGACGACGATCGCGGTGTCGTGGCGCCGGTCGTAGCTCCGGATCCGGTCTTCGAGATCGTCGGGGGACTCCCCGGTCAGTACCGGCCCGGCGTCCTTGGCGAAACTCTGGACGTTCTGATGACGGACCGTCACCAGATGGTGGTATTCGTTGAGTGAGTAGCTGAGCGCCAGCGGGACACCCATCATCAGCAGGATCAGCGCGGTGAGCGACAGGTACGTGATCAACAGCCGTATCTGCACGCCGCATCCCTCACTGGTCGGGTTCGCTGAGCCGGAAGCCGACACCGCGAACCGTGTCGATCCACCGTTTGTCACCGAGCTTCGTGCGCAGGGCCGCGACATGGACGTCCAGCGTCCGGGTGGATCCGTACCAGTTCTCGTCCCACACCCGCGCGATGATCGACTCCCTGGTCAGTACGGCCCCGCAGTCGCCGGCCAGCATCACCAGGAGGTCGAATTCCTTGGCGGTCAGGGTCAGGGGCCGGCCGGCGAGGGTCACCTGCCGGGCCCGGACATCGATCGACAGAGGCCCCACCTCGACCAGGGAGCGGGAGTCGCCGCCCGGGGCCGTGGGAGGCCCGCTGCGCCTCATGACCGCTTCGATCCGCGCCAGGAGCTCGCGAATGCCATAGGGCTTGACGACGTAGTCGTCGGCACCGGCCTGAAGCAGCAGCACCCGGTCGAGTTCCTCCGAGCGTGCGGTCACCGCGATGATGGGAACCGTGGAAACGGCCCGGATCCGGCGGCACACCTCGTACCCGTCGAGGTCGGGAAGGTTCAGGTCCAGCAGGACGAACTCCGTCTCGCCCGCCGTGTCCACCGCCCGGGTTCCCGTAGGCGCCCAGGTGACGGCATGACCGTGCTGCCTGAGGATCTCTGCGAGCGCGTCAGCGACGTGCTCGTCGTCCTCCACCAGAAGTATGCGCACGAAAGTCCACCGAATCGTTTTCGGAGGCACCCCCGCCTCCCCCGTGGGGATCTTAGTTCAGGAACCGCGCCGGTTGACTGGGCGTCCGCTCAATGAACTCGCCTTCAACGCGCCTTCAACTCACCCCGGGTACCGAATCTTTGAAGAATCCGCGGTCGGGCCGACCCGAGCCAGGAAGCCGCGAAGCCCGGCTTTCGTCGCTTCGCACTTTCCTGCACCGCCCCTGTCGGGCCATTGCACAGATACGGCTTAATGTGGGCACCGATCCACCGGTCCGCATCACAGGAGGCACGCCGGTGCCCTGGCCACCACGCACGCGCAGGAGCCTCAGCCGAACGGCTCCCGCATGGCTCATGATCGCCGCCGCCCTCGTGCTCCTGGTCCTGGCGGGCTGGCTGATGCTGGGCTTCTACGTCTCACACGACCAGACCTCCGATCGCTGTGCCGACGGGACCGGCTCACCGCAGCGCGTGGAGTGCGTCTCTCGCGGCTGAAGGGCAGTGCAGCCGCGCGCCCGGCCTTCCGTATGCTGCGTCGGTGATCGACGACGCGAGGCAGCAACCCGCGGTACTGCGGGCCGGGGTGTGGGAGCAGCCGTTGGTGCCCCCCGCGGCGGGCGAGAAGCCCCGGCTCTGGCTGGTGGTCCCGGACGAGTTCCGGTCCGTGATGGACCGGCTGGCCGGCTCCGTGCTCGACAGCGGCGAGCAGGAACGGGCGGCGCGGTTCCATCGGGCCGGCGACAGGGACACGTATCTGGCCGCGCATGTCGGTCTGCGTCTGCTGCTGGGCGCCTACCTGGGTACGGACCCGGCGGACGTGCCGCTGGACCGGTTGCCGTGCCCGTCGTGCCGGAAACCGCACGGGCGTCCCGTGGTACGCGGCAACCCCCTGCACTTCTCGCTCTCCCACACTGAGGGGCTCTGCCTGTTCGCCTTCGCGTCGACGCCGGTGGGCGTGGACGTGGAGACCGTCCCGGAACTCGCGGCCGCCGACGAGATCGCCGTGCTGCTGCACCCGCGGGAGACCGCCGAGTTGAGCGGTTTCGACGCGGCGGAGCGCCCGTTCGCGTTCGCTCGGGTCTGGGCGCGCAAGGAGGCCTATCTGAAGGGGCTGGGCACCGGGCTGGTGCGTGCCCCCTCGCTGGACTACGTGGGTGCCGTGCCCGAGGGGGCGGCCGCACCGCCGGGCTGGACGGTGAGCGACGTGGCCGTGGGTGACGGCCACGCCGCCGCCGTCGCGGTTCAGGACTGAGAGACCGTCCGGGCCGGCATGAACGGGCGCAGCCGGTGCGCGATCAGGCCGGAGATCTCCGCTGCCACGTCGCGCACGAAGAAGTGGCCGCCGGGGAAGGTGTCCAGGGTGCAGGTGCCGGTGGTGTGGTGGCGCCAGGCAGCTGCCTCGTCGTGCGTCACCTTGGGATCGTCCTCGCCCAGCAGCACGGCGACCGGGCAGCTCGGCTCGGGTGCGGGCCGGTGCCGGTACGTCTCGATGGCCCGGTAGTCGACCCGTACGGCGGGCAGGACCATCCGCAGGACGTCGAGATCGTCGAGCACCTCCGCGTCGGTGCCGTCGAGCGTCCGCAGCTCGTCCACCAGCCCTTCGTCGTCCTTGAGATGCGCGTACTCGTCCCGGTGGCGAGAGGGGGCCCTGCGGCCGGAGGCGAACAGTACGGCGGGCGGTGCCTGCAGCTCGTGCTCCAGGCGCCTGGCCGTCTCGTAGGCCACCACCGCCCCCATACTGTGGCCGAACAGCGCGAGCGGCCGTTCGTCCAGCAGGGGCGTCAGTGCCTCCATGATCCCGTCGGTCAGCTCGGCGATGTCATCGAGTGCCGGTTCCGACCGGCGGTCCTGTCGGCCCGGGTACTGGACGGCGAGTACCTCCACGGCCGGTGAAAGGGCCCTGGAGAAGGGGAAGTAGAAGCCGGCCGCCCCGCCGGCGTGCGGGAGGCACACCAGGCGGACAGCGGCACGGTCCGACGCGTGGAAGCGCCGGAGCCAGCGGGTGTCGGTCGGCACGGGTCCGGTCATGGTCCGCTCTCCGTCGTCTCGTCGGTCCTGGTCACCGCACCGCGGCGGGGCCGGACCAGTCGTTGTCCTCGTCCGCCAGCCGGTGGAGCAGCTCCTCGTAGGCGCGGAGCATGTCGTCCATCAGGCCCTCGGGGAAGAGCTCGTCCACGGCGTCCCAGGCCAGCAGCACCGCGTCGTCGAGCTTGTAGACCTGGTGGTCCAGCCAGACCTGCGGGGTCTGGGACAGCATCCACGTCCATTCGCCCAGCCGGTCCCGGACTTCGGGGCGGACGAACGCCGACCCGAGGTTGCACGCGAACACCACCGGGGCGCCGGCGCGTTTCCCGGCGTTGGCCCGGCGCAGGTCCTGCAGCACGTTCAGCGTGGAGTACTGGGCGTGCGAAACGTTCTCCTGAAGCTGACGCTGCAGGTCGCCGGCGCGCCGCGCGAACGGGGCCGGCTGCCGCAGGTCCACGGCCAGCAGCACGAGGCTGGTGAAGTCGGCCACCATGTCGTTGACGGCCGGATCCAGCGGCTGCCGGTCGAACAGCGGCACGTTGAGCAGGAAATGCCGGTTCTCGCTCCACGCGCCCAGCACCTCCGCGTAAGCGGTCGCCAGGACCATCGCGGCGGTCAGACCGTGCTCACCGGCGCGACGGGTGATGCGGTCCCAGGCGTCCGCGGCAAGCCGGAAGCCTCGCCGGGAGAAGACCGGCCGGGTGATGTGCTCGGGGCGTACGGCGAGGGGCAGGTCCGGCCCCGACGTGGGCAGCTCCGCGAGCCGGCCGCGCCAGAAATCGCGCGCGACCGCCAGCGGGCTGCCGGGGGTTCCGGGGGCGCCGCACCAGGTGCGGTGGTCCTGCAGGTACTGCGCGAACCCGTACGCGGGAGCCGGCGGCAGCCGCTCCGGGTCCTGGTAGGCGGTCGCCAGATCCGCAAGCACGAGCTCGATACTGGCGACATCCGCCACCAGCAGGTCGATGTTGACGTGGATACGGGTGCGGCCGCCCGGCAGCAGGGTCAGCTGCACGTCGAACACCTCGCCGGCACCGACGTCGAGCAGCCGGTGGGACAGTCGCGAGCGCAGCTCCTCAAGTCCCCGCTCGACGTCCTGCTCGCCGGAGCGGGTGAGGTCGTGCACGACGAGGCCCGCCCAGGGGCTCTTGTCGAGGATCAGCTGACGGCCGTCGTCCAGGAACCGGGCGCGCAGCATGTCGTGCCGCTCGAGAACCCGCCGTACCGCGGTGTCCAGCCGGTCGGGGGATATCGCGCTGCCGTCGAGCTCCAGGAAGGCGTGGCACCCGACGCCGCCGAGGGTCATTCCCTCGCGGCGCCCTATCCAGTAGGCCCGTTGGACCGGTGTGAGGTCGAAGGCGGCCGCGCCGTCGACCAGGTGCCGTTCCGCACTCGGCCCGGCGAGCGGCTCGGCCTGCGGAGCCGCGCTCGTCGCCGTCAGCAACGCGTACCAGTGCTCCACGGTGGGATGTTCGGCCAGCTCGCGGAAGGTCACGGCAGCCCCGGCGCGCCGCCAGCCGCCCGCCAGCCTCATCATCCTGATGGAGTCCATGCCGTGCCCGATCAGGTTCGCGGCATCAGGGATCGAGTCGGCGTCCACACCGAGCACGTCGGCCGCCGCGCGCCGGATGTCGTCCTTCGACAGTTCATTCATGGTCAGAACCCTTGCCGTGGTGTGAGTGGAGCCCGTCGAGCCAGGCGGTGACCCGCTCGGCGACGGCGGAGAGCGGGCCGGGGCCGACGACCGAGTAGTGGTCGTACGGCCAGACCTCCGTCTCCAGCGCGGAGCAGAGGGCACGCCACGCCGGAACCGGATCGGGCCGTTCGACCTCGCCGGCGACGATCAGGAGGGTGGGCACCCGTGACGAGCCGGCCCGGTGGTCGCTCAGGATCGCCAGGTTGTGGGCGTGGACCCGCATCAGCAGCTCGTACTGGCGCACGCCCGCCTCCTCGGGGATCCACCCGTGGCGGGCGGCGACGCCCGCCCCGGTCGCCACGAGGCGGTCGGGAGAGGCTGCCAGTACCGCGGTCCGTGCGGCCCCGGGCAGCTGCCCGCCGGCGAGGTCACCGAGGAACTCCAGGTGCCGGTCCGCTTCGGTGGCGGGCGCCCTGAGCTCCATGAGGTCGCTGTCGATCATGAAGACGGCGGCCTCGTGGCCCTCCGCGGCCAACCTCGCGGCGACCTCGTACGCGAGCACGCCGCCCATCGACCAGCCGCCCAGTACGTACGGCCCCTCGGGCTTCACCCGCAGCAGTTCCTCGCGGTAGGCCGTCGCCATGGCCGTCACATCCGTATCGAGGGCGGTTGTCGTGCCCTCGGCGAGAGCCCGGCTCTGGAAGGCGTGGACGGGACCCGGCCAGGAGCGCGCCAGCGCCGTGTAGCTGGTGACCGAACCACCCACGGGATGGAAGAGGAAGAGCTCCGGTCCCCCGTCCGCGGCGGCTCCGCCGGACAGCATGACGCGGCAGGAGGCAACCCGGTCGCGCTCCTCGATCCGCTCGGCGAGCGCCCGTACGGTCGGGGCCTCGAAGACCTCTCCGAACTGCAGCTCGACGCCGAGATCCGAGTCGATACGGCCGATCAGCCGCAGCGCGAGCAGCGAGTTGCCGCCCAGGGCGAAGAAGTCGCTGTCCGGCTCGACCACGTCGACGTCGAGCAGCTCCGCCCAGAGCGCGCTCAGCCGCTTCAGCAGCTCGCTGGTGGTCGCGTCCTCGTGCGCCGGCGCTGTGCCCGGGGCGGGGCGCGTCCGGGCGGCGAGGGCGGCCAGCGCTCCCGCGACGTCCACCTTGCCGTTGGGCGTCAGCGGCAGGGTGTCCAGCACATGGATCTGACCGGGGATCAGGTAGTGCGGCAGCCGCGACTGGAGGTGGCTGCGCACCGTCCGGCTGTCGAGCTCCTCACCCGCGCGCGGGACGACGAGCGACACCAGGCGCCGCTGGCCGCCGGAGCCCTCCACGCCGCTCACCACGCACTCCCGTACGGCCGGGTGTTCGCGGACCGCCGCTTCGACCTCTCCGGGCTCGACCCGGAAACCCTGGATCTTCAGCTGACGGTCCTCGCGGCCGAGGAACTCGATGGTGCCGTCCGGCCGGTAACAGCCGAGGTCTCCCGTCCAGTACAGCCGCTCCCCCGTCTCCGGGTGCCGAACAAAGCGTTCCGCCGTCCGGTCCTCGTCCCGCCAGTACCCGCGGCTGAGCCCCACTCCGCCGATGTGGATACGGCCGACCGCCCAGGGTGCGCGCAGGCCCAGCCGGTGATCGAGTACCCGCATGGTCTGGTTCCGCAGCGGCACGCCGTAGGGAATGCTGTGCCAGTCGGGATCGACGTGGTCGATTTCATGGATGTTCGACCAGATGGACGCCTCCGTCGCACCGCCCATCGCGATGAGCCGCACATCCGGCCAGACGGCGCGCAGCCGGTCCGGCAGCGCGAGCGGGATCCAGTCGCCGCTCATCATGACCGAACGCAGCGGCGGCGCGTCCGCTCCCGGCTTCTTCTCGACCACCTCGGCCAGCATCTGGGCCAGCGCGGGCACCGAGTTCCAGACCGTCGCCCCGTGCGCGGCCGCCGCCTCGGCCCAGCCCACCGGATCGGGCCGGGACGTCGCCGCCGGAAGCACGAGGGCGGCGCCGGCGGCGAGCGCCCCGAACACGTCCCACACGGACAGGTCGAAGCTCAGGGAGGAGATGCCGAAGACGCGGTCCCGGGGCCCCAGCGCGAGACGCTGGTTGATGTCGGCGACGGTGTTCACCGCCGCCCCGTGCTCGATCATGACGCCCTTGGGCTGCCCCGTCGAGCCCGAGGTGTAGATGACGTAGGCGAGGTCGGCGGGGTCGCCCGGGTGGTCCGGGAGCGGCGCCGACGCCGGCTCCGTCCCGTCCACGGCCAGGACCGGCCGGGACCCGAGTGCGTCGGTGCCGGGGGCGCTGTGGGACTGCACCAGCGCCACGCGTGCGGAACACGCCTCCAGCAGGTACTGGACGCGCTCGGCCGGCAGCCCGGCGTCGACGGGGCAGTAGGCCGCGCCTGCCCGCAGCACACCGAGGACGGCGACCACCTGTTCCCAGCCCTTGGCCATGACCACGGGCACGATGTCGCCGCGCCCCACTCCCCGGCCGGCGAGCCAGTGGGCCACACCCCGGGAGAGGGCTTCGACCTCCCCATAGGTGAGCGTCCGACGCGCGCTCACGACGGCGGTGGCGTCCGGCGTCGCGGCCGCCCGGCGGAGGAAGCCGTCCTCCAGGCGCTCCCGCGGAGCGGGCGAGACATCGCCGTTCAGCGCGGCGATCGCGGCCCGGTGGCCGGCCGGGACCGGGTCCGGCTCCCGCTCCGCGCCCTCCGGGCCGGCGAGGGTGTCGAGCATGCGTCCGTACGCCTCGAACATGAGGTCCGGCAGGCCGGGCGGGAACGCCTCGTCGACGACGTCCCAGACGCAGTCCACGCCGCCGTTCGCCCCGTCGTGGAGCTGGTTGTCCACCAGGACCTGCGGGGTCCGCAGATCACTGGTGACCTCGCGGCACGCGAGCCGTTCACGGTCACACGGCTCCCGAGCAGTCCCCGGCGCCGCCGGGGGCGAGGGCTTCAGCATGCTGGTGAAGACGTACGGCAGTGCGGCGCGGGAGGTCCAGCCCCGGCGGGCGGCGAGCTCACGTGTGATCCGTACCCCGGCCACATCGGCATGCTGAAGGTCCCGCAGCACCTGCTTTTGCAGGCTCCGGGCGCGCTGCCAGAAGTCCCCGGTCTGCCGCAGGTCCACCTCCAGGGGCAGGGTGGCACCGAACTGGCCCACCACACCTGCCATTTGGGGCCGGGACGTCGCCCAGTTCTGGTGCAGCATGTTCAGGCAGAAGTGCGGGTTCTCCGCCCACGTGCCGAGCACTTCGGCGAACACGTGGAGCAGCGCGGTGGTCGGCAGGATGCGGTGCCGGCGGAAGGCGACGCACAGCCGCTGCCACTGGTCGCCGCTGAGCCGGTGGGTGCGCCGGGTGAAGCGGACCGTGCGGATGGCCGAGGGCTGCACGGCCGACGGCAGCCGGGGGGCGTCCGGGAGGGTCTCCAGTCGCTGCTCCCAGTACCGCCACTGTTCCTGGTACTCCGGGCTGCTCTCGTGGGCGAGCAGCTCCATCCGGCACTCGCGGTAGGTGAGCGCCGGTTGCGGCAGATTCGCAGCGGGATCCTGGTAGAAGGTCCGCCATTCGTCCATGACCTGGCGGATACCGCGGCCGTCGAGCAGGAGCAGGCTCATCGCGATGTGGACCCGGAACCGCCGGGGCCGTACCCGGTGGACGACGATCTCGAAGAGCGGCGCGCGGGCGGGGTCGACGCCCTGCTCGCACATGCGCTCCCTGGTCGCCCGGAGTGCGGCCTCCCGGCCTTCGTCGTCGAGGCCGCTCAGATCGGTCAGATCGGTCACCGGCAACCGGTAGGGCGGGATGTCATCCACGGGGATCACCCGTTGGGTGCCCGTCCGGTCGATCACGACCCTCAGATGGTCGTGGCGGCGCAGCAGTCGGTCCACGGCCCGTTCGGCGCGGGACGGATCGAGGTTCACCATGTCGAGCTCGACGTAGTAGCCCGGCAGGAATCCCCCCAGCTCCACCATGCGGGACATCCCCACCACGTACGCCTCCTGAAGGGGCGTCAGCGGGAAGGGGGCGTGCGTGGTCATCCCCGGACCTCCGCGTCCCCGGCCTCCGCGTCCCCGGCCAGGACGGCGGCCAGTTCCTTGATCGTCGGGGCCTCGAAGAGCATGTCGATGGCCTCGTCGCCGGTCTGCTCGATGCCGAGCTCGGTGCGGAACCGGCCTACCATGCGGACCGCGTGCAGCGAGTCTCCGCCGAGGTCGAAGAAGTTGTCCTCGATGCCGAAGTCGTCGCGTCCCAGTGCGTCGCACCAGATGGCGAACAGCCGTTGCTCCAGCTCGGTCCGGGGCAGCGTCCGGTCCTCCGGTGCCGACTCTCGCCAGGGGGACGGCAGGGCGGAGCGGTCGACCTTGCCGTTGGCGCTCAGGGGCAGTTCGTCGAGCGTCAGGTAGTGGTGGGGGACCATGTAGTCGGGCAGCAGGTCACCCAGGATCTTGTTGAGCATCGTCAGGTCGAGGGCTTCACGGCCGGCGGGCGCTCCCGCGATCAGGACGTGCTGGACGAGTGCGTCCACCGCCGGAGCGCCGTCAGGTACCGGAGCGAACCGGGAGAACCCCGCGGCCGCCAGGTGCTCCTGCCACTCGGGCACCGACAGCAGGGTGGCCTCGCGCTGGTCCTGGTAGTTCCCGAAGCCTTCGAGGAAGGCGAAACTGATCATGTTGAGCGGTGAGTTGAACGTCCCCTCGATCAGCACGAGGACGCCGTCCGCGGTGAGCAGCCGCCGGATGGCGGCCAGGCTCTTCGTCAGGTCCTTGGCGTCGTGCAGCACGTTCGCCGCGACGACGACGTCGGCGCACCCGGCCGCCAGGCCCTGCGGGGCGGGGTCGGCGTCGATGTCGAACAGCCCGTAGCCGACAAAGGGATAGACGCTCTCGTAGCGCCTTCTCGCGGACTCGGTGAACGCGGTCGACAGGTCGGTGAAGCGGTACTCGACCCGGTCGGCCGGCAGTGCGGGAAGCACACGGTCCGAGGTCGATCCGGTACCCGCGCCGACTTCCAGAATCCGGACCTTGCGGTCGGCCGGGTACTGCTCCACGAAGCGGCGGACGGCCTGCGCGGCGATCCGGTTCTGCACCTGGGCGGCCGGGTTGGCGGCGTACAGCGCGTCGGTGACGCGCCAGTCGCCGTCGGGCAGGAGAAGCTGCAGCGGCCGTACCTCGCCGTGCAGCAGCGGGACCTGGCGGTCGATGCAGGCGGTGAAGTACTCCAGCAGCGTCCGGTCGGGCCCGCTCGCCTCGATGTCCCCGAGCGCGGCGCTGATCTCCTGCTCCAGCAGGCGGGCGTCCAGGGCCTGTACGGCGAGGTACTCGCCGGCCCGTCCGGTGGCCCGCAGGATTCCGCGGTCCGCGAGGACGCGCATCCACTGGCCGACGAGTCCGCGATAGACGGGCCGGACACCGTGGTGTTCGACGAGCCGGTCCGCGTCGGCCGGCTCTCCGGCGGTGGTGAAGACGCCGAGCCGGGCGAAGGTACGGGCCATGACGGAGGGGGCGAGGGCTTCCAGCCGGTGCCAGAGACCGCGGAACGTCTCGATGGCGGGGGCGAGTTCCCCGGTGGCCTGCCGCAGTTCGGACTGTGCCGCTTCGAGTACCGCCGGCCACGCGAGCGCGGGATCGGTGCCAGGACCGCCCCCCGGGCCGGCCGCACCGTCCTCGGGCACGACGTAGGCGACGAGCTGGCCGCGGTGGGTCGCGGGGTTGGTGTCGACGGTGATGACGGCCTCGTTCACGCCGGGCTGCCGGCGGAGTACGGCGGCGATCTCGTCGAGTTCGATGCGGTAGCCGTTGACCTTGACCTGGGTGTCCTCGCGGCCGAGGAACTCGATGTCGCCGCCGGGCAGATAGCGGCCCACGTCACCCGTGCGGTAGAGCGTCTCGCCCGAAACGGGATGGACGATGAACCGCTCGGCGGTCCGCACCGGGTCGGCCCAGTAACCCTTGGCCACGCCGATGCCGCCGATGAGGATCTCGCCCGTGGTCCACACGGGACAGGGGTCGAGCGCCTGGTCGAGCACGTGCAGCGTCTGGTTGGCGAGTGGTTTGCCGTACGGGATGCGGCTCCACTCCTCCGGTACCTCGCCGATGGGGTAGTGCACCGACCAGATGGACGCCTCGGTTGCGCCGCCGAGGCTGATGACCCGGGTGTCCGGGTACGACGCGCGGATCGTGTCCGGCAGTGACACCGGTATCCAGTCGCCGCTGAGCATGACCAGACGCAGCGGCGCCGAGGCGGGCACCGGGGTGGGCGCCTCCAGCCAGACGCGCATCAGGGCGGGCACCGAGTTCCAGACCGTCACACCGTGGCGCTCGACCAGTTGCGACCAGTGCTCCGGATCGTGGGCCCGGCCCGGGGCGGGCATCACGAGCGCCGCTCCGGCCGCGAGCGCGCCGAAGATGTCGTAGACGGAGAGGTCGAAGCTGAGCGACGAGAGCGCGAGCACGCGGTCGGTGGGCCCGACGCCGAAGCGCTGGTTGATGTCCTGGACGGTGTTGGCCGCGCCGCGGTGGTCGATGACCACACCCTTGGGCTGCCCGGTCGAGCCGGAGGTGAAGATCACGTACGCCAGGTCGTCGGGGCCGGGTGCGACGTCCAGCGGGCCGGAGGCGGCCGCGCGCACCTCTGGGTCGTCGAGCGTCACCAGCGTCAGACCGGCGGGCCAGTCGAGCTGGTCCCGCAGCCGCGGAGTGGTGACCACGATCCGCACGCCGCCCTGCTCGACCAGCTGGGCACGCCGGGCGGCGGGCCACTGCGGGTCGATGGGCAGGTACGCGGCCCGGGAGAGGGTGACGCCCAGCACGGCCGGGACCTGCGCGGCGCTCTTCTCGACGACCACGGCGACGAGTTGGCCCGGTGTCGCGCCGAGTGCGGTGAGGCGGCGGGCGAGCCGCCGGGCGCCGGTCACGACCTCGCGGTAGGTGAGCCGGCCGTCCTCCGCGAGTACCGCGACCGCGTCCGGGGTTTCGGCCGCCTGTGCCTCCACGAGGCCGCAGAGGGTCGCGGCCGGGATGTCGGCGGCCGTCCGGTTGGCGCCGTCCCGTTCGTCCCGCTGCCACTGCGGCAGGGACGCGATCCTGCCGGGGGCGTCCCACGCCCCGGGGTCGCGGGACAGCCGGTTCAGCAGCTCCGAGCAGACACCCGCGAGGTCGTCGGGCAGTCCGGCGGGGAACTGGGCCGGCTGGATCTCCCAGGTGACCGCAAGGCCGCCGTCCTGTTCGGCGAGGCGGCAGCTGAGGGAGGGCACGGGTCCCTCGGCCACGCCGGTCGAGCTGCCGCTGGACGCGCTCGGCGCGTGCGGCGAACGAGTCGCCCCCGGGGCATACGTCGAAGGTGAGCGGGTGGACGCCGCTCCGGTCCGGCGGGACGAGGTCGAGCGAGAAGTCGGGCCGCCTGGACCACAGGCGCAGCGCATCGGCGGCAGCTGTCACCACGGCTGCGGCCGGGGTGACACCTCGGCCGCTCGCCGTCTTCAGGAGTGATTCCCAGTCGGTGCCCTCGGTCCGACTCGGGTATCGAGCGAAATCGGTTTCTGCAATCCTTCCCGATTGCGATGCCGCAGGCAATTCGGGGGCAGAAGCAAGGTGTGTCAGGCGCAGCTGTATTCCTTCGCCACGCATTTCGGCAAATCGATTCTGTGCCATATATGAAACCTGCCCTACTGTCCTCGCACGCCCGGCGCGGCCCGACGGCGCGACGGCGACTGTTTCTGGTGATCGAGCTGGATGATCGAGCGGACCCGGCCCGGACGTGTGGTGCCGGCCGGTTCGTCCGGTGGAGGCGTCAGGAGACGCCGCTCCCCACGTCGCTGAGCCGCAGCAGTCCGCTGCGCAGGGCGACAGCGACGGCCGAGGCTCTGTTCTGGCAGTTCAGCTTGCCCATGGCGTTGGCGAGATGGCGCTTGACGCCGTGCTCGGTGATTCCCATGACCCGGGCGATCTGGCGGTTGCTCAAACCCTGGGCCACTCCCCAGAGGGTCTCCGTCTCCCGCTCGGTGAGCCGGGGACGCCGGGGTTCCGCCTCCGTTGCCGCGGAGGCCAGCTGCACGACCTGGCGCAACGCCTCGGGAGAGATGGCTACCGTGCCCCGGCGCTGCGGCCCGAGGACTTCGTTGAGCTCGGCGCTCTGGAGGTCGTCCAGGCGCAGTACGACATCGGCGAGCACCCACTGCGCCGTGTCCAGCTGTCCCTGCATCAGGGACCGCACGATCAGGACCACATGAGTGGACCGGTCGGCGAGCATGGGGCCGAGCAGCGAGAGATCCCGCACCCCGACGTCCGACGAGAGAAAGAGACTGAGCGGCCGGCTCACTTGATCGAGCGGAATGTCGGCGGCGGAGGCCGCCGAGGTCACTCGCCCGCCCCCTCCTCCGGACTCCACGAAGCGCCGGAGTAATGCCCGCGACGACGGGTCGGGGTCGACGATCAGAACGTTACTACAGTCCTCATCCGCACCTTGGCGTTCACCTTGCACGTTTCCTCCCCCTGGGTCGGCAATTTCAGCCAAGAACCGCGCCTACTATTGACCATAGGAGCGTGGGGAGTCAAGGTTTTTCTGGGTAAGCCGTTTGCCGTGTTTGCCATGGAAAACTTAATGGGCATGCCTGGGTCACCCCGTCGGGAGGTTTTCCCGACGGGGTGCAAATATTGCGCTCAGTGAGCGAACACGGGCCCCGCCGACGGATCCGGGCGGCCCTTGGGGAGCAGCGCCAGACTGGCCACGGCTGCCACGACGGAGATGACCGCACAGGTCGCGAACGCGACACCGAAACCGTCGACGGACGGGACACCGGCTCCCCCACCGCCGTCCAGGCTCGCGCCGGCGACGGCCGCCACCACCGCGACACCGAGGGCGGCACCCAGCTCGTGGCCGGTGTTGACCAGTCCGGAGCCGAGGCCCGCGTCACGGTGCTCCACCCCGTGCATCGCACTGGTGATGGCACAGACGAAGGCGGCGCCCAAGCCGAAGGCCAGCAGCAGGAAACCGGGCAGCACCTGGGTCCAGGCGTTGCCGTCCCGCTCCAGCCCCGTCAGCAGGAGCGCACCGACCGCGGCGATCGCGAGCCCGCCACCGGAGGTCGCCCGCCAGCCCAGTCGCGCGACGGCCTGGGATCCGAGGTGGGCACCGATGGTGGTGGCCACGGCGACCGGAAGGAACACCAGGCCGGTCCGCAGCGCGGAGAAGCCGAGCACGTGCTGGAGGTAGAAGGAGCACAGGAAGAACGCCGAGATCAGGACGCCCGACGCGGCGAGCATTACCAGGTGTCGGCGTACGGCCTTAGCTCCCCAGTTGTGTACAGACGAACGTCCCCAGACGTCAGGCCACTTCGGTCTCTCGC
>NZ_JBSOPZ010000024.1:0-119799 GCF_053763515.1 Streptomyces mabaensis | reverse complement strand
AGCGAGAGACCGAAGTGGCCTGACGTCTGGGGACGTTCGTCTGTACACAACTGGGGAGCTAAGGCCGTACGCCGACATCTTCTTCACTGAGGTCTTGTTCCACAGGCTGCCGTCTTCGGTCTGGCCGAGGGTGCGGCGCTTACGGTTCTGCCCAGCGCCCGGGGACGGGACTCCGCGCTTGTTGAGGTCAGTGGTGATGCCGATGAGGGTGTCGCCGGACAGGAGTCGGGTGACGATCTCGCGGACGATGGGGGCCTGTTGGGGGTGTTCGAGGTCGTCGAAGCCGATGACCTGTCCGCGGTCGTCGTGGCGGTACTGCCGTCGCCAGCCGTAGGAAACCTTGCCGTTCGCCCGCCCCTCTTCGGCTCGCTCGCGGGCAGCTCGGGCTACGCGCTCGGACTTCACCTCGGACTCAGCGGTATCGCTCTCACCGAGGTTCGCCAGCTGGGACCGGTCGGACGCTTTGCGCATGTTGAAGAACCCACCGGACTCGAGGGCAACGAAGCAGCCGGCGGCCCGGAGGTCTTCGATGGCCTGAGCGCGCTCAACGCGCCGACGCCACAACCGACTCGGGTGGTAGGCCGCCACGATGACGCGCACCCCGGGCTGAGCAGCGGCCGCGAGGGCGGCTGCCATCATCGCGTCGTATCCGGGGCGTTCCTCACCGGAGTGTGCACTCAAATCGTTGTCGGTCCATTCACCAGCGATCTCGCCGCCGAGGGTGTCGGCGAAGTCGCGCAGGTCCCCCATCTGCCGCTTGACGCCGCGTCTTTGGTCTCGGGGGTCCTCGGAGATCCGGGCGTACAGGAAGATCAGCGTGCGGATGGTCGCGAGAGTGGCTGCCATGGGTGAATGTTATCCGTCTGGCGCCTTCCGTATTCCCCGGCGGTGTGGGCAACACCCACAAGGACCCGAAGGCCTTCGCGAGCCTGATCGACGACGTCGAGCGGAAGCTCTTCGACCGGCTGCCGGACGAGACCTGGGTGTACCCGGGCCACGGCAAGGACACCACGCTGGGCGCCGAGCGGCCGCACCTGCCGGAGTGGCGCGCCCGCGGCTGGTAGGCCACGCCGCTCAGCGCGGCGGGCCGCTCAGGGCAGTGGGCCGCTCAGGGCGGTGGGCCGCTCACCCGCAGGTAGCTCAGCGCCGCCGGTCGCTCAGCCGGCGGTATCGGTCAGGGGTGTCGTGGTCCCGGCGAACCGTTCCGCCACCTCCGGGGGCAGCGGGCCCAGCCCCAGCAGCCCGGTCACGATCCGGGTGGTGAGGGCATGCCACGCGCCCGCTCCCCGGAGCATGGCGTGATCGCCGCCGGGCATGCGCAGCGCGCAGGACTCGGCGCCGGCCGCCCGCGCCCGCTCCTCGAACGCCCAGGTTTCCCGGGGATCGGTCACCCGGTCGCGGTCACCGTGCAGCAGCACGATCCGGCGGCCCGCCAGCTGCTCCACCGGTTCACCGGGCGGGCACCACGGGGCCAGACCCACGACCGCCCGTACCGCGGGGTGGCCCGCCACCCGCAGGGCCGCCCGCCCGCCCATCGAGTGGCCGACCAGGACGACGGGAACCGGTCCGGTCACCCGGGTCAGTTCGTCCAGGGCCCGGCGGGCGTCGCGAGCCGCGTCTCCCCGTCCGCCGTTCCAGCCGCGGTGGCGGTAACGGACCTGCGCCAGCACCACGCCGTCGGCGGCGGTGGCCCGCGCGATCGCCCGGGTGAACGGCCGCATCCGGGCGCCCGGCAGGTTCCAGCGCGTGGGCGGCTCCAGCCCGTCCGCACGGCCGCCGTGCAGCAGCACGACGGCGGCCCGCGGCGGTTCGGCGGTCCGCTCGACGACGAGAGCGGGACCGGGAGGCAGCGCCTGGGTGTCGCGTACGGCCATGGACAGTCCTCAGCTCCTTCGTCGACCGGGCCGCACGCTTTCGGCCCCCGTCTGTTCTTCGGAGCCCGGAGCACGGTGGATGGGCCGGGCGTGCCGAATTCTTGCAGGCACCGCTGCACGGTCATACGAGGCGGGGTGCACGCCGCCCGGCGCGGATGCCTCCGCGCGCCCCGTAACCGCCCTCCGGAGCGGGTAGTTGGAGCGGCATGCGCGAAGATCACCCCCCGTCCGGCTCTCCGTCCATGGCCCGCCTCGCGGCCGCGTCGCTCGCCGGAACCGCCATCGAGTTCTACGACTTCTTCGTCTACGGGACCGCTGCCGCGCTGGTCCTGGGACCGCTCTTCTTCCCGACGTTCTCCCCGCTCGCCGGGACGCTGGCCGCGTTCGGCACCTTCGGCGTCGGATTCCTGTCCCGGCCGCTGGGGTCGGTGATCTTCGGTCATATCGGCGACCGCTACGGCCGGCGGCCGGTGCTGTTCGGCTCGCTCCTGCTCACCGGCGTGGCGACGGTCGCGGTCGGCTGCGTGCCGACCTACGGGTCGATCGGAGTCGCCGCGCCCGTGCTGCTGCTGGCGCTGCGCTTCCTCCAGGGACTCGGCCTCGGCGGCGAGTGGGGCGGCGCGGTGCTGCTCACCGCGGAACACGCTCCCGAGCGGCGGCGCGGGCTGTGGGCGAGCTTCCCGCAGATCGGGCCCTCGGTCGGGTTTCTGCTGGCCAACGGGGTGATGCTGGCGCTCTCTGCGGCACTGACCGACGCCCAGTTCCGTTCGTGGGGGTGGCGGGTGCCGTTCTGGGCGGCAGGCGTGCTCGCGCTGGCCGGGCTGCTGCTGCGTACGTCCCTGACGGAGACACCGCAGTTCAAGGAGCTCGCGGAGACGGGCCGCCGGGCGACGGCGCCGCTGGCCGAGGTGGTACGCGGGCACTGGCGGCTGGTCCTGCTGACCGCGGGCGCTCTCGCGGTCGGGTACGCCGTCTTCTACGCGGTGAGCACATGGTCGCTCGCCTATGCGACGGAACGGCTCGGAGTGAGCCGGACCGTGATGCTGGCGTGCATCATGGCGGCCGTCGCGATCAAGGGCGCCGCGACACCCTTCGCGGCGATGCTCGGTGACCGCTACGGGCGGCGGCCGATGTGCCTGCTGGGGTGTGCGGCCGCGGCGCTGTGGATGTTCCCGCTGATCGCCCTGCTGAGCACCGGCGAACCACTGCTGATGTTCCTCGGCTTCCTGGGCGCGCTGCTGGCCTTCATCACCATGTTCGCGGTGGTCGCCGCGTATCTGCCCGAGCTGTACGAGCCACGGGTGCGCTGCACGGGCGCCGCCGTCGGCTACAACCTGGGCGGGGTCGTCGGGGGCGCGCTGACCCCGATCGTCGCCACCGCGGTGGCCGCCGGGGACGGGCCGCCGTGGGGCGTGGCCGCGTACCTGACCGGCATCGCGCTGCTCAGCCTCGGCTGTTTCGCGCTGCTGCCGGAGACTCTGCCGACGTCGGCGAGGACGGGATTCGCAAAGGAGGCGGAGGCGGCCGACGCGACGGAGGCCGCATCCGCCTGACCCGCTTGCGTCGTACAGCCGTACAAGCGCGCACCGGCCGGAGTGCGCGCCACTCCGGCCGGTGCTGAGGTTCTGCGTCGTGCGCGGTCAGGCGTGCGCGGTCAGGCGTCGACGCTGTCCTTGTCGCTGTCCTTCTCGCCGTCCCGGGCCGGCTCCGCCTTCTTGGCCGCCTCGGCGGCCTCCTGCTTCCTGGAGGCCATCAGGCTCGTGATGGTGGTGATCACCAGCACACCGCAGATCACGGCCAGCGAGAACGGGATCGAGATCTCGGGGACGTGGACCCCCGACTCGTGCAGTGCGTGCAGCACCAGCTTCACGCCGATGAAGCCGAGGATGACCGACAGGCCGTAACTCAGGTGGACCAGCTTCTTGAGCAGGCCGCCGATGAGGAAGTACAGCTGCCGCAGGCCCATCAGGGCGAAGGCGTTGGCGGTGAAGACGATGTACGGGTCCTGGGTCAGGCCGAAGATCGCCGGGATCGAGTCCAGCGCGAAGAGCACGTCGGTGGTGCCGATGGCCAGCATGACCACCATCAGCGGGGTCAGGACGCGCTTGCCGTTGTTGCGGATGAACAGCTTCGTGCCGTGGTACCGGTCGGCGACGCCGAAGCGCTTCTCGACCGACTTGAGGAGCCTGTTCTCCTCGAACTCCTCATCCTCCTCGTCGGAGCGCGCCTCCTGGATGAGCTTCCAGGCGGTGTAGATCAGGAACGCGCCGAAGATGTAGAAGACCCACGAGAAGCTGGCGATGATCGCGGCGCCGGCGGCGATGAATATCGCACGCAGAACCAGGGCTATCAGTACGCCGATGAGCAGCACCCGCTGCTGGAGGTGCGAGGGCACCGAGAACTTCGCCATGATCAGGACGAAGACGAAGAGGTTGTCGACGCTGAGGGACTTCTCGGTGATGTAGCCCGCGAAGAACTCGCCGGCCGCCTGGCTCTCACCGAAGAAAAGCAACCCGAGGCCGAACAGCGCGGCGAGGACGATCCAGACGATCGTCCAGGTGCCGGCTTCCTTGATCGACACGTCGTGGGGCTTGCGGCCGATGAAGAAGTCGGCGCCGATCAGGATGCCCAGACCGACGATGGTCAGGACCCAAATGGTCAAGGAAACGTCCACAATGCCTCCGGCAGATGGCTACGGCTCAAGAGTCAGCGTCATCGCTGCCGGAGGTCTCTTCCACCCGGGCACGCTGGCCGCGTACCGCGGGCCGACGCCCCGGGACCGGTTTCGGTCCGTATTGACGGGAACGCCGCAGTGGGAGTACTCCCCTCCGCACACAGAAGGGTACAGGGATTACCAAGGAAAGGTAAAGGGGTTGGTAAAGCCGGTACCAAAAAGCCAGTTCAGGTGGGTCGTGCCGAGTCAGCGGCGCCAGGTCCTACGGGCCTCGGCCACCTGACCGAGCACCTGCCCCAGCACCTGGCTGCCGGGCGGCGCCAGCAGCGGCTCGAACGTCCAGGCATGCCCGACCCACGGGTCGGCCAGGTGGTCGTCCGGAACCGGGGTGATCCGCAGCAGCGAACGCCACAGCGGGTCGAGCACGGGTCCGTAGGCGCTGGCGTCCTCGCGGTCCGCGACCATCACCAGATGCACGCCGACCGCCGGACCCTCGTCGGCGAGATAACGCAGCTGGGTGACCGCACGGTCGTCGAAACCGTGCGGGAAGTCGTTGACGATCAGCAACTGCTCAGCGGTGTCGAGGTCGGGCGGCAGCGAATCCGGCGCTCCCCCGCGGATCGCCATCTGTACGAGGTCCACCCGCTGCGTGAGCTTGGCCAGCACAGCGGCCACTCCCCCGGCACCAGCCGCGGGCGGCTCGCCGAGCACCCCGGACCGGACGAGGGGAGCGAGTGCAGCGGCACCGGAACCGGCCGGGTCGATCACATGCACCGAGAAGTCGCCGGCCGGGTACACCGCCAGCAGCCGGGCGGCGGTCGCGACGGCCGTGTCCATGGCGAGCCGGCGCAGCTGCCCGGAGTCCATCATGAGGGCGGCGTCCGAGCCGGAGCGGCCGCTGTCGATCCACAGGCCGCGCTCCAGCGGCAGCCGCACCAGCATGGGAATCCGCAGATCCGTGCACTCGGGGAGATGCAGATCGCCGACGCGGAGCGCCATCGGGACCTCCATCGGCACCCGGTAGGCGTGCCACACCGGGTTGTCCCAGCGGGCGAAGGCCGGCGGCAGGGCGGGCTCGACGACCCCCGACTCCGCGGCGAGCTGGGCCAGGTCGCGGTCGAGCGCCGTGCGCGCGTGGTCGACGAGCTGGTCGTGCTTGGCGCGGGCCGCGGCGCGGGCGTTGTCCCCGGTACTGCCGATGCGGCTGCGCGGGTCGGAGAGGACCCGGTCGAGTTCCTGTTCCATACGGGACTCGGCGAAGTCCACGGCACTGCGGTACGCGGCGGTGGCGCGGGCCAGGTCCTCGAACATGCCCCACACCTGGTTGTAGAGGCGCTCCTCCATGGACCAGCCGGTGGCGTCACCGGCGACCGGCGTCGGCGGCTGCCCGGGCTGTGCGGGCGGCGCGGTCGGGGGCGGCGGCGGAGGCGCGGCGGCCTGCCGGCCGGGGTGCGCGTGGTTGACGGGGCCGCCGCCACCGGTACCGCCGTCGTGCGGCAGAGCGGGGCCACCGGCCTGCGGCGCCCCCGCACCGGATCCGTGCGGGGTGCCGCCATGGGCGGTGGTGCCGTGGGCCGGCGTGCCGTAGGGGGTCGGGGTGGTCGTGGGGCCGGGGACGGTGGGGGCCGTGGGCGGCTGGTCGGCTTGGGGGTGGACGGCCCCGGTCTGGCCGGTGGCGGGAGCCGGCTGCGACGCCGTGTGCCGGACGCGGTCCCCGTCCGGGGTGCGCGGCGGAGGCGTCGACACCGAGCGGGCCAGCCCGCTCGCCACCGCGTCCTGGATGGCGGCGGCCAGCTCGTGGGCCTGCGGAAGGCCCTGGTCACCGAGCATCTCGGCGAGCCCGCCCGCGTACCCCTGACCCACGGCGCGTACCTTCCACGCGCCCTGCCTCAGGTAGAGCTCGAGGGCGACGACCGCGGACTCGGATTCCAGGTCGGTGACGGTATAGCTGGCGACCTCCGTGCCGTCCAGGCCGGTGACCGCGACAAAGGGCGCCGCGACGGCACCGAAGCGGACCGGTCCGCCGCCCCCGGACGGCAGCGCGAGCAGGATGCTGACCCGGTGCACGGACTCCGGAAGGGCGCCCAGATCGACGGCCAGCCGGTGGTCGGCGGCCGCCTGCCTCGACACCTCCAGGCCGGGCAGCTGGGGCGAGCCGGGGTGGGCGACCCACTCCACGCCGCGGACCCTGCCGCGCTCGTCACTGAGCGTGGCGCCCGCCACCACCGGCTTCCCGGCCGATACGCGGATTTCCAAACGGGTCTGGGGCAAGGGGTGGTTCTGCCCCCGGACCAGCTCGGCCGTCATCGCCTCTGTCCCCTCGTCGAGTCGGGTGGTGCGGTGCAGCTCCCGGCGGCGGGTGCCTCCGGGAGCTGCGGCCGGCGCAATCGCCGTACTGGCCGTGCCGCGCGTCCTACAGGTGCGGCAGGATCGCCGGCATCAGGTCCTGGAACGTGCGGCCGTTGGCCGGGTTGCCCACCGCCGTCATCTGCCAGCCGGAGCCGGAGCGGTGCACCTTCGCCATGATCTGCGCGGTGTACTGGCCGCCTCCGTCGAGCGTGTACCGGGCCAGCTCCTGGCCGTTGGTCTCGTCGACGATGCGGCAGAAGGCGTTCTGCACCTCCTGGAACGTCTGGCCGGTGAACGAGTTGACCGTGAAGACGATCTGGTCGATGTGCACCGGGACGCGCTGCAGATCGACGAGGATCGCCTCGTCGTCGCCGCCCTGGCCGGCGCCGCCGACCAGGTTGTCGCCGGTGTGCCGGACGGAACCGTCGTCGCTCACCAGGTGGCGGAAGAACACCACGTCGACCGGCTGCTTGTCGGCGAACAGCACCGCCGAGGCGTCCAGGTCGATCTCACGCGTACGCGAACCGAACAGACCGCGACGCGGCGCCGCCTGCCAGCCGAGCCCCATCCGCACCGCGGTCAGGGTTCCCCCGTCGGACTTCTGCAGGCTGATGGCCTGACCCTTGGTCATGTTGACCGTCACGCGCTGTCCCCTCTCCAGTCGCCGGGGGTCCGGGGATCGTCCCCCGGGATAGCACAGCCCCCTCAACCGCCCGTGCGAGCAGTTGTTCAGCACCCTACGCAGTCCCGCCGGCAGTGCTGCGGGCGCGTCCCACTTTTGTGGCGGTCTTGCAACACACCGCCACCAGTCCCTCATGGTCGGCACCCCGCAGCCTCGCCCGCACCAGGACGGGACCTAGGCCTCTCTTTCGGATCTTGCCGGGCTCGCGGGCCCTGGCACCGCGCCTCGCCGCGTTGTCGTCGGTCGGCATGGCTCCGCCATGCCTCCCTCCTCCGCCTTGCGATCCACGGCACCAGACCCCGCTCACTGATCCGGCCTGATCCGAAAGAGAGGCCCTAGGCGATGCCCGCCTCCCGCATCTGCCGTAGCTCCTTCTTCAGTTCGCTCACCTCGTCGCGGATGCGGGCGGCGACCTCGAACTGCAGCTCCGCCGCGGACGCCCGCATGCGCTCGGTCATCTCCTCGATGAGCGCGGCAAGTTCGGCGGCGGGCCGGTCGGTGAGGACCTCCTCCTTGGCACCGCCGACCCCCTTGCCCGCCTTGCGGCCGCCCTTGACCGCCTTCGCGCCCAGGGCGGGCACCGGCGCCTTGGCGGGTTTGCCCTCCTTGCCCTGCCGGTAGCCGGTGCCGAGCAGTTCCTCGGTGTCGATCTCCTCACGGGCGATCGTCGCGACGATGTCGTTGATCTTCTTCCGGAGCGGCTGCGGGTCGATGCCGTTCTCCGTGTTGTACGCGATCTGCTTCTCCCGGCGGCGGTTGGTCTCCTCGATCGCCTTCTCCATCGCTGGGGTGATCTTGTCGGCGTACATATGGACCTCGCCGGACACGTTGCGCGCCGCGCGACCGATCGTCTGGATCAGGGAGGTCCCGGAGCGCAGGAAGCCCTCCTTGTCGGCGTCCAGGATCGCCACGAGCGACACCTCGGGCAGGTCGAGGCCCTCCCGGAGCAGGTTGATGCCGACCAGCACGTCGTACTCGCCGGAGCGCAGTTCGCGCAGCAGCTCGATCCGGCGCAGCGTGTCCACGTCGCTGTGCAGGTAGCGGACCTCGATACCGAGCTCAAGGAAGTAGTCCGTCAGGTCCTCGGCCATCTTCTTGGTGAGCGTGGTGACCAGAACACGCTCGTCCTTCTCGGTGCGCTTGCGGATCTCGTGCACC
Source organism: Streptomyces mabaensis (assembly GCF_053763515.1). Lineage (NCBI taxonomy): Bacteria > Bacillati > Actinomycetota > Actinomycetes > Kitasatosporales > Streptomycetaceae > Streptomyces > Streptomyces mabaensis. Next base: position 111,062 of record NZ_JBSOPZ010000024.1, on the reverse strand, counting down.
AGGTCGTCGATCTGGCCCTCGGTGGGCTTGACCACGACCTGCGGGTCGACGAGCCCGGTGGGCCGGATGATCTGCTCGACGAAGCCGTCGCCGCGCGAGAGTTCGTACTTTCCGGGAGTGGCCGAGAGATAGACGGTCTGGCCGATCCGCTCCAGGAACTCCTCCCACTTCAGCGGCCGGTTGTCCAGGGCGGACGGCAGCCGGAAGCCGTGGTCGACGAGGGTGCGCTTGCGGGAGGCGTCGCCCTCGTACATCGCGCCGATCTGCGGCACCGTGACGTGCGACTCGTCGATGACCAGGAGGAAGTCCTCCGGGAAGTAGTCGATGAGGGTGTTGGGCGCGGATCCGCCCTCGCGGCCGTCCATGTGCAGCGAGTAGTTCTCGATGCCGGAGCAGGAGCCGATCTGCTGCATCATCTCGAGGTCGTACGTGGTGCGCATACGCAGCCGCTGGGCCTCCAGCAGCTTGCCCTGCTTCTCCAGCTCGGCCAGCCGCTCGGCAAGCTCCGCCTCGATTCCGGCGATCGCCTTCTGCATGCGCTCGGGGCCGGCGATGTAGTGGCTGGCGGGGAAGATGTACAGCTCACTGTCGTCGCTGATGACCTCACCCGTGAGCGGGTGGAGCGTGGAGAGCGCCTCGATCTCGTCGCCGAACATCTCGATACGGACGGCCAGTTCCTCGTAGACCGGGAAGATCTCGACGGTGTCGCCGCGCACCCGGAACGTGCCGCGGGTGAACGCCAGGTCGTTGCGGGTGTACTGGATGTCGACGAAGCGGCGCAGCAACTGGTCGCGGTCGATCTCCTCGCCGACCTTGAGCGGGACCATGCGGTCGACGTACTCCTGCGGCGTACCGAGGCCGTAAATGCAGGAGACGGAGGCGACCACGACGACGTCGCGGCGGGTCAGCAGCGAGTTGGTGGCGGAGTGGCGCAGCCGCTCGACCTCCTCGTTGATGGAGGAGTCCTTCTCGATGTACGTGTCCGACTGCGGAACGTACGCCTCCGGCTGGTAGTAGTCGTAGTACGAGACGAAGTACTCGACGGCGTTGTTCGGCAGGAGCTCGCGGAACTCGTTCGCCAGCTGGGCCGCGAGCGTCTTGTTCGGCGCCATCACCAGGGTGGGGCGCTGGAGCTTTTCGATCATCCAGGCGGTGGTCGCCGACTTGCCGGTGCCGGTCGCACCGAGCAGCACGACATCCTTCTCGCCTGCGCGGATGCGCCGCTCCAGGTCGGCGATGGCCGTCGGCTGGTCACCGCTCGGCTGGTAGGGACTGACGACCTCGAAGGGCGCCACCGTGCGTTCGATCTTGGATACGGGCCGCATGGAACCACCGTACGACCCCCCACTGACACTCACGCCCGATCGGCCGCGGATCACCAGTCCCTGCGGTACGGAGCGCCGCCGCGGGGCGTGCGTACGGACCGGGGGCCGGGCGCGGCCGGCGGGAGCGGCGGGGTCCGGGACGCGGTCGCCCGGTTCTGCCAGTCCTGCGTGCCCATGACCAGCTGCGGATCGAACATCACCACGACGCCGGCCACGAAGAGGAAGATCACCGGCCCGACGAGCATGGGCGCCAGGAGGGTGGCCGGAGAGTCACCGCCGACCGGGGACTCCGGCCCGTGCAGCCGGACGCTGAGCGCCGCCATGCCCGTGTAGTGCATGCCGCTGACCGCGATACCCATTACGAGGCTGGCGCCGAGCGCGGGCAGGAAGCCGCGTACCGAGACCGCCGCCCAGAGCGCCGCGGTGGCCGCCACGACCGCGATCACGACCGAGAGGGCGACCGTGACCGTGTCGTACTCGAACCGTCCGCGCAGCTGGATGCCGGCCATGCCCAGGTAGTGCATCGAGGCGACGCCGAGGCCGGTGATCGTTCCGCCGGTGACCAGCGCCATGGGCGTGGTGCCGCGGTAGCCGACGATGAAGAGGCCGACGCCGACCATGACGATCGCGATGCCCAGGCTGGCGAAAGTAATCCTTTTGTCGTAACTCAGCGGAGTTTCCGCGACGGAGAAGCCGATCATCGCGATGAAGTGCATGCTCCAGATTCCGGAACCGGTGGCGGTGGCGCCCAGGGCCAGCCAACCGGGCTTCCAGGAGCGGTTGACCAGCAGGGACCGGGTGGCACAGCGCAGCCCGAGAGCGCCGCCGAGACAGGCCATGAGATACGCCGCGAGCGGCGTGACCAGGCCGTAGCTGAAACCGTCGACCGTGCCGTGCATGTGTGTCTGCCCTTCAGCCCGTCCTCGGGGAGGTGCGGCCCAAGTGATGGTGTGAAGGGCCCGGTTGAGGGCGAGAGTAGGGCGGCGGGCGGGGCACGCGCACCGGCTCCGGGCATTTTGGCACTGCAGAAACGTACCGCCGTCACGATCCGCGCGGATTCGTTCACGTTGTGGTCATCCTGCACGTGTGGGCTGTCCAGCAGCCGACGTCAGGCTTGGTGAGCTTCGTCGTGAGCCGTGAGGAGAACGCATGTACGTACGTCCCGGCGCAGCAGCCGCCGCAGCGCTCCTCGCGGCCACCGTGCTGGTCGCCCCCGTCTCCTCCGCACAGGCTCGGACGCCCGGCTGCGCGAACGGTCCGGTGGTGTTCGCGCACCGGGGCGCGTCGGCGTACGCGCCGGAGAACACCCTCGCGGCGGTCGACCTGGCGGACCGGATGGGGTTCGAATGGGTCGAGAACGACGTCCAGCGCACCAAGGACGGCCGGCTTGTCGTCATCCACGACGACAGCCTCGCGCGCACCACGAACGCGGAGGAGGTCTTCCCGGACCGTGCCCCGTGGAAGGTGAAGGACTTCACCGCCGCGGAGATCGCGCGGCTGGACGCGGGGAGCTGGTTCGACCAGAAGTTCGCGGGAGCCCGCGTGCCCACGCTCGAGCAGTACATCAACCGGCTCTCCGAGAATCAGCAGAGGCTCCTGCTGGAGATCAAGAAACCCCAGCTGTACCCGGGCATCGAGCAGGACACCCTGCGGGTGCTGGACGCGGCGGGCTGGCTGGACGCGGTCCATGTCCATGAGCGGCTCGTCATCCAGAGCTTCGACGCCGCCAGCGTGCGGTCCGTGCACGTGCAGCGCCCCGACGTCACGACCGGGCTGCTCGGTACGCCGGCCGTCGCCGACCTGGCGGCGTACGCGCAGTTCGCGGACCGGATCAATCCGTCCCACACGACGATCAGCTCCGGATACGTGGCGGCGGTCCACGGGCTGACAGGCGCACACGGCGACCGGCTCGAGGTGAACACCTGGACCGTCGACGACGCGGCCGACGCGGTACGAGCCCGGGATCTGGGCGTGGACGGCATCATCACCAACAGCCCCGATGTCGTGCATGCGGCCGTCTGCGGGGACTGACGCCAGGGCCGGACCGGGCGGGCGGACGCTGCCCGACCGGCGGCCGGGCAGCGTTGTCAGTGGCCGGCCGTACCGTGGTTCGCGTGAACAGCAGCGCGCAGTTCGAGGTGGAGTGGGCCGTCGTCGGCAGCGAGATCGGACCGCTGTTCCTCGCCGCGACCGGCGAGGGGCTCGTCAGCGTCGTCTTCCATGCCGACGAGGCGGTGCGGGACAGGATGCTCGACCGGCTGCGTGCCCGGCTGGGCACCGAGCCGGTGGAAGCGCCGGGCTCGGCCCGGCTGGCCGAGCCGATACGTCAGCTCGCGGCGTATTTCGCGGGCGACCTGAGGGACTTCGAGCTGCCGCTGGACTGGTCCCTCATATCCGGGTTCAACCGCCAGGTGCTGCGTGAACTCGCGGCGACCGTGCCGTACGGCGCGGTCGTGGGTTACGGGGAGCTGGCCGCGCGGGTGGGACAGCCGGGTGCCGCGCAGGCGGTGGGTGCGGCGATGGGGGCGAATCCGCTGCCGGTGGTGGTGCCGTGCCACCGGGTGGTGGAGAGCGACGGTGGGCTGGGTGGCTTCGGGGGCGGCCTGGAGACGAAGCGCCGGCTGCTGGCGCTGGAGGGCGTCCTGCCGCAGCCGCTGTTCTGACCTGTGTCGCCGCGCGCCGGCCTCGGCCGCGTTTACCCGCTGTCGCCCCGGCGTAAGGGGTGGCACACTGCTGCGGTAACTACAACCGCATGTACCGCAACCGGGGCGACCGCGACCGCGACCCTCGGCGACGGGGACTGCGACCGCCGATGGAGGAAGGGCGTACGTCAGGTGACCGCTACCGACAGAACCGGGCCGACCGTGGTCGTGCCCGACCTGCCCGCGCTGCGTCGGCGGACCTCCGCCGTGCTCATCGTGAGCCAGATCCTCGGCGGCCTGGGCGTACCCATCGGCATCGCTCTCGCGCCCGTGCTGGCCACCGAGGTCAGCGGGACCGAGGCGCTGTCCGGCCTGGCCCCCACGGCTTCGGTGGCCGGCACGGCCCTGCTGTCGATGCCCCTGGCCGCGCTGATGACCTCGCGGGGCCGGCGCCCGGGTCTCGTCCTCGCGTACCTGGTCGGTGCCCTCGGCGCGGGCCTGGTCGTGCTCGCCGCCGTCATCGACAACTTCCCGCTGCTGCTGCTCGGGATGGCGGGCTTCGGGGCCGGCTCCTCCGCCAATCTCCAGGCCCGCTTCGCGGCCGCCGACCTCGCCGAGCCCGACCGGCGTGGCCGGGCGATTTCCACGGTCGTCTGGGCGACGACCATAGGCGCGGTCCTCGGGCCCAATCTCTCGGCGCCGGCGAGCCACGGCTTCGCGGACACCGCGATACCGGAGACGGCGGGACCGTTCCTGTGGGCGGCCGCGATATTCCTGCTGGCCGGCGTGGTGGTGGCGGTGCTGCTGCGGCCGGACCCCTTGCTCACCGCGCGGGCCCTGGCCCCGCAGGAGCACGAGTCCGCCGAAGGCCGTTCGCTGCGCGCGGGCCTCGCCGCGGTCGCGGCCTCCCCTCGGGCCCGCCTCGCGCTGGTCACCGTGGCCGTGTCGCACACCGCGATGGTCTCCATCATGGTGATGACACCGGTCGACCTCGGACACCATGGCGCCGACCTCGAGCTGATCGGTCTGGTGATCAGCGGTCATATCGCGGGCATGTACGCGTTCTCGCCGGTGATGGGCTGGCTCTCGGACCGCGTCGGGCGCCTCGCGGTGATCGGACTCGCCGTGGGCCTGCTGTCCTGTGCGGCGCTGCTGGCCGGCACGGCAGGCCCCAGCCACGGCCAGACGGCCGCCGGGCTCTTCCTCCTCGGGCTCGGCTGGTCCGCCGGACTGGTCTCCGGCTCGGCGCTGCTCACCGACTCCGTGCCGCAGCCCGCCCGCGCCGCCGTCCAGGGCCTGTCGGACCTGACCATGAACACGGCGGCGGGCATCGGCGGCGCTGCGGCGGGCCTGATCGTCTCGCAGGCGGGCTACGGCTGGCTGAACGCCATCGGCGCCGCCCTGCTGCTGCCGTTGGCAGCGCTCACCGTGCTGACCGCCCGCCGCCGGCCGGCCGCGCGGACAGGAAGCGTCAAAGGCTGATGTGGTAGGCCTTGCGGAGCGTCTCGTGCACGGTCCACGTCGTACGGTCGCCCTCCCGCAGCACACACGCCGAGCCCGGACCGACGTCCAGGGTGTCGCCGCCCTCGACATCGATGGTCGCGCGACCGCTGACCACCACGAACAGCTCGTTCGCCTCGGTGTCGGTGACGACGCCGGGGGTGATCTGCCAGATGCCGCGCACCTGCTTGCCGTCGGCGGACTCCCACAGCACCTTTCCCGTCACCTCCGGGTCACCGGAGAGGATCTGGTCCGGGTCGAGGGGCTCCGGCTCCAGCTCGGCGTCGGGGATGTGTACGGCGAAGGAGGCGGGAGCGTGATCAAGGTTCGTCATGGCGGGCACCCTAGCCTGCGCCCGGACAGGCCCTAGAGGCGCCTCACGCGTAGTGGCGGGCCTCGAAGACGTTCCCGTCCGGATCGCGGAAGTAGAAGCTTCGCGGTGCGCTGCCGCGGGCTCCGAAGGAGTCATGGGAGTACGGGCTGACGGGCACCCCGTGCGCCTCCAGCCGGTCACGCAGAGCGTCGAACGCTTCCCGCTCCATGGCCAGGCAGACATGGTTGACCGGATGGCCGGCCGCGCCCTCCACTCCGGGGACGACGTTCATGGCGCCGGCCATCGTGCGCGGCGCGAGGTCCAGGATCGTTTCGTCGGAGATACGCACGGAGGGGAAGGACGCCTGGCCCTCCGCGAATTCGGCCGCCCGGACCGAGGACAGACCGACGGCCTTCTCGAAGAAATCCACCGAGGCGAGGGGATCGCTCACCCACAGAACGACGTGGTCAATACGTATGTCCGTCATACGACCAGCCTCGTCTGCGACCCGTCACCTGCACAAGAGCGCCCTGAACGGTGACCGGGAGGGCGAACGCGGCGGGCAGGTATTCGGCGCCCCCACCACGTTTGCCCTCCCGGTCACCGTGCCAGGGATGGGACATGTCCCCACACTCACCTGCCCTGGCCCTGTCCGACGAGGTGCGCGACGCGCTGGAGCAGCGCCGTCCCGTGGTCGCGCTGGAATCGACGATCATCGCGCACGGTCTGCCGCGCCCGCGCAATCTGCGCGTGGGCGAGGAGCTGGAGGCCCTGGTGCGGGCCGGCGGCGCGGTGCCCGCCACCATCGCGGTGCTCGACGGGGTGCCCCGGATCGGGCTGGACAAGGCCCAGTTGGAACGGGTCGCGGGCGACGACAGCGTGCGCAAGCTCGGCCATCGCGATCTCGCGCCGGCGCTCGCCGCAGGCGCGAGCGGTGCGACGACCGTGTCCGCGACAGCGTTTCTGGCCGCGCGGGCGGGGCTGCGCGTCTTCGCCACCGGCGGCCTGGGCGGCGTACACCGGCGGTGGACCGAGACGCAGGACGAGTCGGCGGACCTCGGGCTGCTGGCGCGGACCCGGATCACGGTGGTGTGCGCCGGGGTGAAGTCGATCCTCGACGTGCCGGCCACGCTGCAGCGGCTGGAAACACTCGGGGTCGGCATTCTCGGCTACCGGACGGAACGTTTCCCCGGTTTCTATCTGAGCAGTTCGGGCGAACCGGTCGACTGGACCGTCCACACGCCGGAGGAGGTGGCCGCGGTGATGGGGGCTCAGGACACTCTCGGCGGGCCGGAGTCGGCGCTGCTGGTCGCCCATCCCGTACCGGAGGCGGAACAGCTGGATCCGGCGCTGCACGACCGGGTGCTGGCCGAGGCCCTTCAGGAGTGCCGCGAACGCGGGATCACCGGTCAGGCCGTCACCCCGTTCCTGCTGGACTTCCTCGTGCGCGCCACGGGAGGGGCGTCCCTGGAGGCCAACCTGGCAGCCGTACGCGGCAATGTACGGCTCGCGGCGCGCATCGCGGCGGCCTGGTCCGCACGGTGAGCGGTGGTCTGCTCGTCATCGGCGATGTGGTCACCGACGTGGTGGCGGTGCACCGCGAGCCGCTCGCTCCGGCGACCGACACAGCGGCCGACATCCGCGTACTACCGGGCGGTGCGGGCGCCAACGTGGCCTGCTGGGCGGCCCGCGAGGGGCTCGCGGAGGTCGCTCTGCTGGCGCGGGTGGGCGCCGACCGGTCCGCCTGGCACGAGGATTCCCTGCTGCGTGCGGGGGTGCGCCCGCGTCTCGTCGTAGACACCGCCGCCCCCACCGCCACGGTCGTCTCGCTCGTCGACGCCTCGGCCGGTGCCGAGCGCAGCTTCCTGACCGACAGCGGCGCGGCATTGCGGCTGTGCCCCGCCGACTGGTCCCCGGGCGTCCTGGACGGCATCGCCCACCTGCATGTCTCGGGTTACCTCTTCTTCGCCGAGGCGAGCCGCGAGCTGGCGCTGCTCGCGCTGCGGAGCGCCCGCTCCCGCGGTGTCCGGGTGAGCGTGGACCCGGCGTCGGCCGGGTTCATCGCAGGCTTCGGGGTGAGTCGTTTCCTCACGGCGGTCGAGGGCGCCGACATCCTGCTGCCCAACCACGACGAGGCCCGCCTCCTCACCGGACTGCCCGACGCGGCCGAGGCCACCGCCAAACTCAGCCGCCACGTTCCGATGGTCGTCACCACCCGGGGTGCCCGAGGCGCGCTCGTGGCCGAGTCGGGCGCGGTGACCGCCGGGATTCCGCCTGCCGTGGCCGAGGCGGTGGACTCGACGGGTGCGGGGGACGCGTTCACCGGGGCGTTCCTGGCCGCCCTCCTGTCGGGCGGTGGTCCCGTGGCGGCAGCGGAGGCGGGCTGCCGCGCGGGCGCGGAAGCGGTGACCCGGATGGGCGGCCGCCCGGACACGCCCCTGGTGACCGGTCACTCCCTGGTGACAGGCCCTAGCGGATTCCGCTCCACGCCGGGTGGCGCGGATCGTCCGCCCGTACGAGAACATCCGCGGCCTCCCCCGGATCGGTTTCCGCCTCGTACCGCGCGAAGGCCGGCAGCGTCCAGCGCATGCTCTGCTCCGTGCGCCGGGCGAGCGCGCCGGGTGAGAGCCGTAGGTGCACGGTCAGATCGAACGGGAACCAGTGTCCAAGCAGCAGGGGCCCGTGCAGGACCAGCACCCCGCCGGGCGGCAGGCGGGTGTACGGCGTGCGGGTTGCCCGGTCCGTCACCGGATCCCACAGGTCCGGGAGCACCTGCCCGCTGCCGCCGGCCTCCAGCGGGTTGAAGACCTCCCGCCACAGCGCGCCGGTGTCGTACCAGCCGCTGTAGTACGTTTCGGGGTCCTCGCGCCCGTACTCCAAGCGCAGCGAGGCGGGCCGCAGGAACCCGGCGGTGTCGACGACCAGCACCGGTCGGCCGCGCAGCCGCAGCGCCTCCGCGAGGTGCTCGGCCGGCCGGCCGGTGCCGGCGGCCGGGGCCCCGTCGATCGCGACACGCAGCCACGGCCCGTCCTTCAGGCCGTCCACGTGCGCGGCCAGCGCCTCGGTCAGCCGCTCCCAGGTGATCGCTTCCAGCTGCACGAGCCCCATGATCGCCCCTTCGGCCGTACGGGTCATCTCCGCCCGGGTCACCTGCGCGCAGCGCCATCCGAGACGCAGGCGCACGGAGTTGAGCGCCTCGGCCATGTCCGCGGAGCCGGGGCCGGGGTTGACTGATCACATGGACAACGGACTGCTCTTCATGCTGACCCTGCTCTCCGCCCTCGGCACGGGCCTGGTCGCCGGGATGTTCTACGCCTTCTCGACGGCTGTGATGCGCGCGCTGGCCGCACTGCCCGCACCGCAGGGCATCGCCGCGATGCAGTCGATCAACATCACGGTGATTCCGTGGTTCGTGCTGGCATTCCTCGGGGCGGCTCTCCTTTCGGTCGCGACGGCGGTCGTGGCGCTGACCCGGTGGGACGAGCCGGGCGCCGGCTGGGCGCTGGCCGGGGCAGTGGTGTATCTGCTCGGCTCGCTGGTGCTGACGATCGTGTTCCACATCCCCCGCAACAACGCGCTGGCGGACATGGATCCGGCGGCGGAGAAGAGCGCGGCGTACTGGGCGCGCTACGTGCCCGTGTGGACGGCGGGAAACCATGTGCGGACCGTCGCCTCCCTCGCCGCCGCCGTGTGCTTCGTCCTCGGGCTGACCGCGGGCCGGTGACGTAGCGCACTGCCCGGGCGGCGAGGGCCGCGGGGGCTTGATTGTCAGTGGCGGCCCGTAGCGTTCTCAGCAGTGGGATCCGGCGGGAAACGGCCGCCGGATCCGTCGTGGGGAGGGGTCTGCCATGTCTCGTACCAAGACGTATCTGGAGCTGTCGCAGGACGACGGCGGCGCGCACAAGTTCTACGAGGTGACCGTGGAGGGGACGGCCGTCTCGGTGCGCTACGGACGGATCGGCTCGGCGGGGCAGTTGCAGACCTCTGCCTTCCCCACGGCTGAGAAGGCTCAGGCCGCGGCGGCCAGGAAGATAGGCGAGAAGGTACGCAAGGGGTACGCCCCCGCCGTCCAGGGACAGCGCGCGGCACGGGCGGTGACCCGCCGTCAGGTCGCCTCGGCGCCGTCGACGGCCCGCGCGGTGGCGCCGGTGCTGTGGCGGTTCCGGACGGGCGCGGCAGCCTTCGGTATCCACATCGACGAGGACCGCTGCTGGGTGGGCAACCAGTCCGGAGACGTGTACACGCTCAGTCACGGCGGGGAGGTGCTTGCCCGCTACTCACTGCCGGACGGCGTCAAGTGTCTGGTCGCGGACGACTTCTGGATATACGCCGGCTGCGACGACGGGACGGTGTACGACCTGTCGTCGAAGCTGCCGTTCGGGGCGTACGACATCGCGGCGGACGTCGACATCTTCTGGCTGGACATCCGGGAGGGAGTGCTGAACGTGGCCGACCGCAGCGGCGGGCTGACGGTCATCGACCACGAGGACGAGTACGTGTGGGCGCGCAAGTCGACCGGCGTGCACGCCTGGATGGTGCGGGCCGACGAAAGGGCGGTGTACCACGGGCACCAGCGGGGCGTGACGGCGTACGCCCCGGACGGGGGCGGGGAGTTGTGGCACACACCGACGACGGGATCGGTCCTGTTCGGCTGGCAGGAGGACGAGTCGGTGTACGCCGGCACGGCTCGCCATGTGGTGCAGCGGCTCTCGAAGGACACGGGTGCGGTGGAGGCGACGTACCGCTGCGACACCGCGGTGTACTCGTGTGCGACGGCGCCGGGCGGCCGGTACGTCTTCGCGGGTGACTCGGCGTCCTCGGTCTACTGCTTCGACTCGGACGGCACACGGCTGTGGAAGCTGGGCACGGGCGGGGGCTCGGCGCTCTCCATGCAGTACCTGGACGACAAGCTCTACATGGTCACCACGGACGGCTCGCTGGTGTGCGTGGACGCGAGCGCAGCCGCGATATCGGCCGCCCAGCAGGGCACCGTCCCGGTCGCGGTGGACGTCAAGTCGGCTGCGGCACTGCCCACTTACACGCCGGCGGCGTCGCTGACCGCCGTGGCGACGGTGTCTTCTCCGCCGGCCGGGGGTGTGGTGGTGGAGTGCGTGCAGGAAGGCGGCCGGATGCGGGTGCACGTCGTCTCGGGCGGCTTCGAGCCTTCGTGGAACGTCCAGTTCCCGCGCGGAATACGCCAGGTGGGCGCCCGGTACGTCGTCGACGCCCTGCATCCGGCGTCGGCGGGCTTCTACCGGGTGCGCGGGGAGATACGCCGGCTGATCTGAGCGCACTCCGGCGCCTCGGCGTCCACGGACAGCGGGCTGCCTTCCGGCAGCATGTAGGTCACGTAGAGGACGACCGGTTCGGTACCGAGATTGCGCCCGATGTGGACGTGCCGGTGTCCGGAGGGCCCGATGAACGACGAGCCTGCCGGTGTGGCCTCCACCGAGCAGTCGTCCAGCGTCCTCGTCAGAGTCCCGGACTTGACGACGGCGATGAGCTGGCCCGGGTGGTAGTGCCAGCCGGTGGAGCCGCCCGGCTGCACGGTGATCTCCCGTGCCACCACGTCCGTGGGTCCCTTGGTCCTGACCTTCAGGGCCCCTTCCGAGATGCCCTTCGCCAGCACCGTGCCGGAGACTCCCGTTCCCGGCGTGGCGAGCGCAGCCGAAGGCACCAGCCCCAGCGCCGCCACGCATCCGCCCAACACCATGGCCTTGCGTATCCACCCCTGCTGCTGACCACCGCGCATATGAACCCCTCCCCGAGTCGGCGGAAACGCCCACACGCTACCGGCCGGACGGTTGCCGCGGGCGGCTCTTCGGTATGAGACCGGCATGGCAACCTCCCCTTCGCTCAAGGACCTTGTGGTCATCGAGCCGGTGAAGCGGCGGCAGTGCACGGAGTGCCGGCAGGGGCCGCTCGTCCACCTGCTCCTCGAGGACGGCGTGGCCCGCTGCCTGGACTGTGCCGACCTGGGACACCTGGTCTACCTGGCGCGCGGCGACACCGCTCTCACCCGCCGGGCCCGCGAGGGCAGTTCGCTGTCGGCGGTCGTGGTGCGCTTCAGCAAGCGCCGCGGGCGGTACGAGCGGCAGGGCGTTCTGGTCGAGGAGGCGGCGCTGGCCCGCGCCGAGGCGCACTGCCTCGCCGACTCGGAGGCGCGGGCGCGGCGCCGCGCGCGGGACGCCGTGCGCCGCGCGGCCGAGGACGTGCGTTTCACCGCGGCGTTCACCGCGGAGATCCGCCGGCTCTTCCCCGGCTGCCCGCCCGAGCGGGCGCATGCCGTCGCCGCGCACGCGTCGGTCCGCGGCAGCGGCCGGGTGGGCCGCAGTGCGGCGGGGCGCGCCCTGGACGAGGGCGCGGTCACGGCGGCGGTGCGGGCGTCCGTACGGCACGACGACACGGCGTACGACGCGCTGTTGATGGCGAGGGTACCGCGCCACGAGGCCCGTGCCCGGGTGGCGGCCACGATCGAGACGGCACTCGCGGCATGGCGCGGGCCCGGGTGAGGGGCTCAGTGCCGGGCGGCGCGCGACCTGCGGTAGAGCAGCGCGCCGCCTAGCAGCAGGGCCGCGCTCGTCGGCACGGCGACGGCCAGGGCGTCCGTACCGGTGTGCGCCAGCTGCGTGTCCTTCGGCGGAGTGTGGCGCACCGGCTGCTCCTTCGGCGGCGTGACCGGCGCCGGACGCTCGGGCCGCGGACGCGGCGTGTCCGGCGTGTTCGAGGAGGAGTTGCCGACGGCCGCGTTGCCGATGCCGATGACATTGACCGAGTTGCCGGTGACGTTCACCGGGACATCGACGGGGAGCTGGATGCTGTTGCCCGACAGCACCCCAGGTGAATCCTTTCCTCGCCCTTCCGCGACCGCACCGCCGGTTCCGGGCCGGTGCTGGCCCGCATGTCCCGGCTTGGCGTGTCTGCCGTGGTTACCGGGCTTTTCGCTGTGCGAGGCGTTGCTGCAGCTGTTGCCGGCCGCCGGGTTCAGCAGTCCGACGACGTTCACGGTGTTGCCGCACACGTTGACCGGGACATGCACCGGGACCTGCACGGTGTTGCCCGAGAGCAGCCCGGGCGAGCCGGCCGCGCCGCCGTCCGCGTCCGAGTCGGCGTGTGCGTAGCCCGCGCCGGCGAGGGCAGTTCCCGTGATCATCGCGGCGACCAGGCCATTTCGGCGTACCTGCCTCATCAGTTCCCTGCTTTCCGGAGGATTTCACGGGCACTCACCCGCACCGGAATTAACGCCAGGGAGCCATTCGGGTTATGGCTCATACGTCTTTCACTCCATCGAGTGGGCTTCTTATCGAACTACTCGGCCGCGCAGGTGTCTTCCGCTGCCATGTCACATCCACGCCGTGCGATGCGTCAGTGCTGTGACGGCGAAATCCCCGCCGGTGGCACCGACAAGGAGCAGATGACGATGCAGGCACGTATGAAGAACCCGGCCGCGGTCATCCCGGACGCCATGCCCGGCATCCTGGGTGTACTGAAGGCGGCGAGGCAGGGCGGCGTACCGGAGGAGACCCTGGAGCTCGTCCACCTGCGGGTCAGCCAGATCAACGGATGCAGCTACTGCGTGGACGCCGGACTCGGCACGGCCCGCAAGGCCGGCGTGAGCGACGAGCGGCTGTTCGCCGTCTCGGCCTGGCGGGAGGCACCGTACTTCAGCGACGCCGAGCGGGCCGCCCTGACCCTGGCCGAGGCCGCGACGCGCCTTGCCGACCGCAGCGATGCGGTGCCGGACGACGTCTGGGACGAAGCGGCCGACCACTACGACGAGCAGCAGCTGGCCGGACTCATCCTGTGGATCGGGGTGACCAACCTCTTCAACCGGCTCAACGCCGTCACCCGCCAGGTCGCCGGAACCTCCAACTGGTCCTGACGCGCCGGCCTTGTCCGTGGGTCGTGGTCCGCCAGGTCATGGTGCGTAGGTCATGGACGCTTGCGGGCTCGAAGGACGGCGTCGCGCAGGGTGATCTCGTGGCCGTCGGGGCCGGTGGCCGATCGGCTCCTGGCCTCGGCGACGGCGATGTCCCACCGGTCGGGGTCGAGGTCGGCCGCGACGTCCTCTGCGGTGAAGTGCACCTCCGGTGCCGAGGCGTGCGACACGGCGGTATGACGATCCGCGGTATGACGATCCGCCGGGTGGTGACCGACGACGAGCAGCGTGCCGCCCGGCGCGACCGCTGCCGCCAGCCGGCGGAACAGCGCCTCGCGCGACGCCGCCGGGTGCACGTAGTGGGTGGAGACCAGATCGAAGTGCTCCTCGGGGGGCGCCCAACCGGTCAGATCGGCCTGTACCCAGTCGATCCGGCTCGTGAGGGCGGCGCCGAGGGTTTCGGCGTGGTCTCGCGCGCGCTCCAGCGCGGTGGCGGCGATGTCCACCGCCGTCACCCGCCAGCCGCGCGAGGCGAGCCAGACGGCGTCGGCTCCTTCGCCGCAGCCCGCGTCCAGTGCCGTGCCGGATGCGAGGTCTGCGGCCTCCGCCACCAGCTGCGGATTGGGCCTCGTGCTGAAGGCCGCGGTACGGCCGCGGTAACGCTCTTCCCAGAATTCCTGGCCGAATTCGACGGACACAACGGTTTCCTTCCGTGGATCACAGGGGTCTACAGGCCGTGGCGACGGTCGCCCGTCACCCGTTCACTGACACGCGCTTCGGACTCCGCCGAGAACCGGCCCCGATGGGCGGCGACCGCCCGTCGGGTCTCCTCGGCGACCAGGTCGGCGTTGATCTGAGCCGCCGCGGTCGCGCCCGCCGCCGCGGCAGCACCGACCTGGGCGGCCAGATCGGTGACGTTGCCCGCGACCCACACCCCGGGCGCTTCGGTACGGCCGGTCGCCTCGGCAGGGATGTACTCACCGGCCCCGGACGGATGTTCCGCCGGCCGCAGTCCGAGCGCCGCAAGAAAGCCGGCACGGGCCGCCATCCGCGGCGAGACCGCCAGCGCCTCGCGGCTGACCACCGTGCCGTCGCTCAGCCGTACTCCCACCAGGCGGTCCTCGACGATCTCCAGGGACGCCACCTCGCCGTCCACCACGCGGATGCCGCGAGCAGCCAGCTGCTCCGCCTGCTCGCCGGCCGGCGGCGGCATGGTGTGGGAGAAGAACGTGACATCGTCGCTCCACTGCCGGAACAGCAACGCCTGGTGCACCGACAGTGGCCCGGTGGCCAGCACGCCGATGGCCCGGTCACGGATCTCCCAGCCGTGGCAGTACGGACAATGCACCACATCCCGGCCCCACCGGGCCCTCAGTCCCGGCACGTCCGGCAGCTCGTCCACCAGCCCGGTGGCCACCAGCACCCGGCGCGCACGGACCGTCCGGCCGTCGGCCAGCGCCACGGTCACCCCCTCGGCCTCCCGGACCGCCGTGGTGACCTCGCCGGACACCACGTGCCCGCCGTAGCGGCGGACTTCCGCCCGACCACGCTCCAGCAACTCGGCCGGCCGGATCCCGTCCCGGGCCAGCAGCCCGTGCACGCCGCCGGCCGGGGCGTTGCGCGGGGCCCCCGCGTCGAGCACCACCACCGTCCGCCGTGCCCTGGCCAGCATCAGCGCTCCGCTCAACCCCGCGGCGCCACCGCCGAACACCACCACGTCATAGCCGTCCTTCAGCTGATCGGTCACCATGACCACCTCCACGACGACCATGCGAGCCCGTCGGCCATTCCCGCAAACTTTGTTGCCGGTCTGGCAAGCTGAGGGACATGGACCACGACCTCGACCAAGCGCTCTCCGCGGTCGGACCCCGGCTGCGCGCGCTGCGCCGGCAGCGCGAAACCACGCTGGCCGACCTGTCGGCAACGACCGGCATCTCGGTGAGCACCCTGTCCCGGCTGGAGTCCGGTGCCCGCCGGCCGAACCTCGAACTCCTGCTCCCCCTGGCCAGAGCCCACGGCGTCACGCTCGACGAACTCGTCGGCGCCCCACCGACCGGCGACCCGCGCATCCACCTGCGCCCGGTCACCCACCACGGCATGACCATGGTGCCGCTGACCCGCCGGGCCGGCGGCATCCAGGCATACAAGCTCGTGATCCCGGGCCGTGGCAGCGGCAGCCCCAGTGACAGCGGCCGGCGAAGGGACCCCGACCCGCAGACCCACGAGGGCTACGAATGGCTCTACGTCCTCAATGGACGGCTGCGGCTCGTCCTCGGCGAACAGGATCTGGTGCTCTCAGCCGGCGAGGCGGCCGAGTTCGACACCCGCGTACCGCACTGGTTCGGCGCCGCCGATGCCGAACCGGTCGAGTTCCTCAGCCTGTTCGGCAGGCAGGGCGAGCGCGCACACCTCCGCGCCCGCCCCAAGGCCAAACCTTCACCCGGACGAGATACGTGACGGCAACTCCTGGGCGCCGCGCGGTACCACCGTCGACAGCACGGCCGGCAGCGGGTACCAGTCCGCCGAGACCACGCTCGCGTGGCGGCCGGCCAGCAGGGCGAGGCGTTCGCGTGCCTGGGCCTCGGTCGGGTGGGTGCCGTCGATGGCGGGCGGGACGTTGTGCGCGCCCGTCATGACGACGAGGTAGTGCCGGTCGTGGTACCAGCCGGTGTCGATGCCGCCTCCCGCATACGCGGACGCGTCGCCGTCGAAGACGACGAACCACGGCCGGATGCTCGCGTCCGCGTACCGCGCCCGCGGATCGCCGGCGCCGGCCTTGTGTACGGCCGGGAAGGCGGTCGCCTCGCGCAGCCGCCCGGCCGCGGCCAGGTTCCGCAGGTGCGTGGCGTACTCGCGGTCGGTCCACAGCGTGTCGGCCGGGTTGCCCTCCTCGACCGTGCCGGGGATCAGCTCGACGATGAACCGGCCGGCCAGCGCGGACCGCGTGGGCCAGCCGTCCGCCCGTACGGCCTCGTCGAGCGTCGCCCGGCCGCCGGTCAGATCGGCCGGCCGGTACAGCGCGTCGCCGAGCTTGCCGGTGAGCAGCGCGTCGAAGGCGGCGGGGCCGCGTCCGTGCCGCCCCTGGAAGCCGTCCTTCATCTCGATCTTCAGCAGGATGGGCCGGTGGCCGGGGTGCGCGTCGTGCCAGGCTCTGATGTCCGCGAGGCACCCGGCGAGGCTCTGGTTGCGCGGCTTGGTGCGCAACTGGGTCGCGTCAGCGGCGTTCTCGCAGTTGTTGTCATTGCCGAGCGGATTGTTGTGCGAGACGCGCCACGAGCGGCCGAAGGCGTTGGTCCAGACGTCGAGTTCGAGCATGGCCGCGCCGGAGTCCAGCGCGTCCGCGAAGTACGGGTATGTGGCCTTCTCGTACGCGTTGTGGACGCCGACGCCGGTGGTCGCCGAGTACGGCGACTGGACGGGGTCGGCGCCCGCCGGGCCGGCGAGTGCCGGCGCTCCCGCGAACACGAGCGCTCCTGACGCGGCAGCCGTCACTGCCGTACGCACCAGTGTCCTCATACTCCCCCACCCTCACCGGTCACGCGGCCAACGTGGCTGCAGCGTAGGGGAGTTGGGCAAACTCAGGGAAGACCGCGGGTGACGCTCAGAGGCGTACCGGAAGCGCGATCAGGCCCCGCAGGAGTCCCCGTTCGGGGCTCGGACCGCGTCGCCGCTCAAGTCGTGCGGCTGGTTATCGCCTCCACCGGGTCCGTCGACGGCGTGCCCCTGGGCCACCAGTCGTCGCGGCCCGGGTCCGATTCGTACGCGTACCAGTAGCCGTCCTGGCCCAGGCGCAGCTGGACGGAACCGCCCGGGATCGTCAGGTGGTTGCGCCAGGGGCGGAAGTTCGGCAAGCCTGCCGCCGCCAGGGCCGGCCGGGCCCGGTCGAAGGGGCCCGCCGGCGGATCCCACGGTGTTTCGAGGACCTGGAGGCCGTCCGGGCCGCCCTGGCGCCAGGCGGCCACCGCGCGGGCCAGGTCGGTCGGGGTGCGGCCGGTGGCGGTGGCCAGATCCCGGTAGAGGACGCGAGTCGGGGCGGCCAGGCCGGATCCGGGCTGGGCCGCGGCCAGTCGGACGGCGTCCTGCCAGGCGGTGAGGCCGGCGACCGGGTCATGGGAGGTACGGAGGATCGCGTGCGCGCGCACCGCCGCGTCCGCGGCGAGCTGATCCAGCGCGAGGGGGTCCGGGGCGCCGGGACCAGCCGGATAGGACGGCGGGTGCGCCGGGTGATGGGAGACGGGGAGCGGAGGCGGCAAGGGTGGCAGCGGACCGCGCGCGATCGCTGCACGGGCCGGGATCCCGGGGACGGCCGGGGTGGGGTCGCGTTCGCGGGCGGCGAGGGCCGCGTTGCGGCGGGACAGGGCGTCGATGAGCTCACGTTCGCCGCGGCCGCGCATGAGCAGCAGGACGAAGGGATCCGCGTCCAGGAGACGGCCCGCCTGGTAGCAGAGGGCGGCCGCGTGTTTGCAGGGACGGCCGTGGTCCGGGCAGTTGCAGGTGGGGAACAGGTCCCCTACGGCGGGCAGAAGGTCGACGCCCGCGGCCGCGGAGGAGTCGGCCAGGGAGTGCGGCATGTCCTTGTCGAGCAGCGCCGCGAGGTGCGCGGGATGCGCGGCCGCCGCGTCCAGGAAGGTGTCCCAGTCGCTGTCGGGGAGGGTGCGCAGACGGATCTCCGTACGGTACGGACGGGAGCGGCTGCCCCGTACGTACGCGACGATCCGGCCCGGCGTCACGGTGATCGTGTCGACGTACCCCTCGCGGGCGTACGTGCGGCCGCGGGCCAGGCGGCCCTCGTCGAGGGAGAGTTCCTCCAGGGCGCGGACCCACGCGCGGCCCCACCAGGTCTCCGCGCTCCCCCGCGGGACGGTGTCGAAGGTGCGGCGGCGGTCGTCGGGCCGGGCGCTGATGCCGCGCATACGGCTCATGCCGCTCATGACGGCCTCCGCAGGGCCACCAGGTCGGCGAGCTGAGCGTCGGACAGTTCCGTCAGGGCTGCCTCGCCGCCGCCCAGGATCGCATCGGCCAGCGCGCGCTTGGACGCCAGCATGTCGGCGATCCGGTCCTCCACGGTGCCTTCAGCGATCAGCCGGTGGACCTGGACCGGCTGGGTCTGGCCGATGCGGTAGGCACGGTCGGTGGCCTGTTCCTCGACGGCCGGGTTCCACCAGCGGTCGTAGTGGATGACATGGGAGGCGCGGGTGAGGTTCAGGCCGGTGCCCGCCGCCTTGAGGGAGAGCAGGAAGACCGGGATCTCACCGGACTGGAAGCGGTCCACCATCTCCTCGCGCCGTGCCACCGGCGTTCCTCCGTGCAGGAGTTGGGAGGGGATGCCACGGGCGGCGAGGTGTGCGTCGAGAAGCCGGGCCATCGTCACGTACTGGGTGAAGACCAGTACCGAGCCGTCCTCGGAGAGGATCGTGTCGAGGAGTTCGTCGAGAAGCGTCAGCTTTCCGGAGCGGTTACCGAGGCGGGGGCCGTGTCCGGCCAAGCCGTGTTCTTTCAGGCTGTGTTCTTTCAAATACTGCGCCGGGTGGTTGCAGATCTGCTTGAGCGAGGAGAGCAGCTTCATGATCAGGCCACGCCGGGCGATGCCTTCACTCGCCTCGATGGCGGCCATCGTCTCGTGTACGGCGGCCTGGTAGAGGGACGCCTGCTCCCGGGTGAGCGGGACGGGATGGTCGGTCTCCGTCTTGGGCGGCAGTTCGGGGGCGATGCCGGGGTCGGACTTCTTGCGGCGCAGGAGGAAGGGGCGGACGAGGCGGGCGAGCCGCTCGACCGCCTCCGGGTCCTCGCCGCCTTCGACCGCGCGGGCGTGACGGGCGCGGAACGACTTCAGCGGGCCGAGCAGTCCGGGCGTCGTCCAGTCGAGGAGCGCCCACAGCTCGGAGAGGTTGTTCTCGACCGGCGTGCCGGTGAGCGCGATCCGGGCTGAGGTGGGGATCGTCCGCAGCGCCTTCGCCGTCGAGGAGTGCGGGTTCTTGACGTGCTGCGCCTCGTCGGCGACGACCATGCCCCAGGGATGGGTGGCCAGATGCCCGGCGCTCGCGCGCATGGTCGCGTACGTGGTGAGGACGAAGCCGCCGTCGAGTCCGGACAGCGTCCGGCCGGCGCCGTGGAAGCGGCGCACGGGGACGCCGGGCGCGAAGCGGCCGATCTCCCGCTGCCAGTTGCCGAGCAGCGATGCCGGGCAGACGACCAGGGTGGGTTCGGGGCGGGCCCGGTGCAGGTGGAGGGCGATGAGCGTGATCGTCTTGCCGAGCCCCATGTCGTCCGCGAGGCAGCCACCGAGGCCGAGCGAGGTCATCAGGTCCAGCCAGCCGAGGCCCCGCAGCTGGTAGTCGCGCAGGGTGGCGTTCAGCCCGGGCGGCTGCGCGAGCGGGGCGGGGTCCGAGCTGAGCCGGGTGCGCAGGGTCGCCAGGGTGCCGGTGGGGACGGCCTCCACCGGGGCACCGTCGATCTCCGCCGTGCCGGTCAGGGCGACCGCCAGTGCGTCCACCGGGTCCAGCAGGCCCAACTCGCGCTTGCGCGCCTTGCGTACGAGCGCGGGGTCGACCACCACCCACTGGTCCCGCAGCCGCACGATCGGACGGTGCGCCTCGGCGAGCGCGTCCATCTCGGCCTCGGTGAGCCGGTCGTCGCCGAGAGCCAGCTGCCACTGGAATGTGAAGAGTTCGTCCGCGTCGAAGAACGGCGTGCCGTCCGTCGCCGAGCCCGGCGCGGGCCGTACGACGGCGGTGGCGGTGAGCGTACGCGCCAGCTCCCTGGGCCAGTGCACAGCGATCCCGGCGGCAGCGAGCCGGGTCGCGGCCGTCCCGAGCAGGTCGCCCAACTCGTCCTCGTCCAGGGGCAGGACGTCGGGCGTGGGCTGCTCCAGCAGCCGTTCCAGCGGCGGCCACAGGCGCGCTGCCCGCCGCAGCGCGAGCACGGCGTCGATACGGGCACGCGGGCCGAAGCGGTCCGTGCCCTCCCCGGCCCACAGCTGGGCCGCGTCGATGACGAGCGTCGGGTCGGCGAGGCTGTGCACCTGGACGACGGCCGCGCCGGCCCGCCGTTCGCCGCCGCCCACGCCCTGGCCCGCGCTCCCGCCCTCGCCCTCGCCCGGGGTGTCGAACAGCTCGTACGGGGAGAGGTCCAGCCGCAGCGAGATCCCGACCCCGGTGTCCATCCCCGCGGCGACCTCGGCCGCCCACTCGCGCTGCCCGGACAACCGTTGCGGCTCGCGCGCCGCGAAGGGCGCGCCGAACGCGTGGGCGGCGGCCGGCGTACGCGGCAGGGTGTCGGCGACGGCGTCGAGGAAGGCCCGTATCAGCGCCTCGGGCTCGGGAAGCTGGAGGGGGCGGCTGCCGGGGAGAGGGGTGGCGTACCCCTCGTACGGCATGGCCGCCGCGACGGACCGCAGGTGCGCCACGTCGTCGGCGTCCAGCGGACCGGCCCGCCAGGCGTCGTGGTCGTCGGCGGTCAGCCCGGGCAGCAGCCGGCCACGGGCCGCCAGCTGGAGCGCGTGCAGGGCGGCCGCACCCCAGCAGCGGACGGCCGGGTGGGCGGTGGGGTCGTGCCGGGCGCGGACGAGGAGGGGCAGCGCGTCGGCCACGGGCAGCAGGACGACGGGAACGGCCCGGCTGCGCACACCGCCGCCGCCGTCCGGCCGCACGACGACGAGATGGCCACCCCCGCCGGTCCCGCTCGCGGCGCCCGAGCCACCGGCCGGACGCCCGGCCCCCCTTTCCGGTACGCCGGACCCTGCGGCCGGCCTTCCTGCCGGCCCGCCGCCGGCGCCCGAGGCGGGGTGCCCTACGGGCACAGCCTGGGCGGAAGCCGTGCCCGCCGGGTGGGCGGTGGGGACAGCCTGCGCCGCGGAGGGCTCCGCGGACCGGCTTCCCGCTGCCTCACCCGCCAGGGCCGAGGGCGGCGACGGGCCGGCCAGAGGCGGCAGAGCAGGCAGCGGGGCTCCGGTGGGCGACCAGAAGGCGATCCGGCCCTCGCGGGGCAGCGCCGCCGGCACGAAGACCGCGGCGCAGCGCGCGAGGGCGCCCGCCGCGCCCTCGGCCGGCGACGGATGCGTCTGCTGCGGCACCGTCTCCCCACCCCCTCGGGACCATGGATTGTCCAGGTCTGCGAGTCTACGGGCGGGGTCTGACAGTCCCCTCAGCCCAGCTTCGCGGGTGAGCCCGGGCACCCAGTGGATCTCGTCGGTGCGCTTCCTCCGCCAGGTCCGGGCGGGTCACTGACCGGTCGCCCACCGTCCGCTCTCGTGCGCGTAGCCGTACTCCGGACGCCCCTTGGCCGCGCTGGTACGGAACGGCCTGCCGCCGTCGTCGATCCGCGTCGTACCGGATCGGCCCGACCGGGTCCAGACGAGTTCGAGGTACCAGTCGCAGTCGCAGCCGGACGTGTCGGCCTCGACGCGCAGCACGACGGGGTCCGTCGACGACACCCGGAACGGGAAGGTCACGGCCGGGAGTTCCTTCTCTCCGTCGAAACCGGCCACCGGGCGGGCGAGCGGGCGCGGGGCGTCCAGATTCACGGCGAAGGTGGCGGGGGTGAGGATGCCGCCGCAGCCTTGGGACATCGCGTAGAGGTTCCAGGGCAGGGGCGTGCGGCGGCCCGTGACCCGTACCTGCAGGGCTTGGAGAACGGCGGGCTGGGCCGTGTCGCCCTGCACGGTGATCTCGACGACGGTCTGCCGGCCGTGTACGGCTCGTTGGGCCGCCGCCCAGGTGGAGGCGTCCTGTTCGACCGGGGGCGCGGGCACGTCCTTGGGTGCGCGGTCGATGAGGTAGCTGTGGTCGCAGCCGTGCTGCCAGACGTGGGAACGCACGGTCCAGGTGAGGGGCGGGTGGGCCGGCGGCGCGGGGGCGACGGTGGCGGGTGGTTTCGGGCGAGGGCTGCGGCGGCCGGGTGTGGAGCGTGGGCCGGCGGCCGTCGGTTCGACGGTGGGCGTGCTGCCGGCGGTTGTCCGCGGAGCAGAGGGGACTGGGGTGACACGCGTCGTCTCGCGACCGGTACCGCGCGCGGGCTCGGTGGTGGAACCGGTGGCGAGGTCCACGGCGATGACGGCGGCGACGAGCGCGCCGACGCCGGCCGCGACGGCGGCACGCCGCCGCGACCGGCCACCCACCCCGGCGAGGTACCCCGCCCCCGCCTGCGGCTCGGGCCTCGGCCCGGCGCCGGCCCCGGTCCCGGCCACCGCCCGCCGCCCCCCTGACCCGGCGTCGTACCCCGCCTCACCCTGCGGCTCGGGCCTCGCTCCGGCCCCGGCCCCGGCCACCGCCCGCCGAACGCCTGCCCCGGCTCGGTACCCCGCCCCCGGCTGCGGCTCCTCCCCCACCGGCTCAGCGCCGGCCCCGAGCGCCAACTCCGCCTGCGGCTCGGGCCTTCGCTCCAGGCCCGCCCCCGGTTCACCCTCCGACCGCCCTCCCTCTGGTGCCGGCTGCGGCTCCGCGCTCCGGACGGGATCCGCGCCCGGCCCGCGTACGGGCTGCGCTCCGGGAAACCCCGCAACTCGCCCTCCCGGCTCCGGGACGGGATCGGACGCGGGGCCAGGCGCGGGCCCTGCGGCGTTCCGGAGCCCCCGCCCCGGCTCCCTCGTCCGGTGGGCGTCCGCCAGGAGCCAGCGGCGGTGCAGTTCCGCCATCTCCTGCCGCGACGCCCCGCACTGCCGGCCGAAGCGGTCCACCGTCGCGAACTCGACCGGCACCGCGTCTCCGTTGCAGTACCGGTGCAGCGTCGACGTGCTGACGTGCAGCCGGCCCGCGAGCGTGCCGTAGCTCAGGCCCGCGCGTTCCTTCAGACCGCGCAGACAGTCCGCGAACGCCTGCGTCTCTGCCGCCCTCTCCACCGTTCCCCCGTCCCGCGCCAGCGTTCCACCCCAGGGTCATTCCCCCAGGTGGGCGTACGTACAGCCGTTCCGGCGTCCCGTATCGGCCGCGTTCTGTTGCCTTCGCGCCTCTCCTGCTCAGACGCTTGCGGGGCAACAGCAGTTCACCGCACAGCACACGGAAAGACGGGGGAATCACCCATGCTCCAGCGCACCCTCACGGTGGCCGTCGTGGCAGCGGCCGCCGTGGCCGCATGCACCCTGCCCGGCACCGCCGCCCAGCCGCAGCCCGCCCACAAGACGGCCGCGACCACGGCCACCGCGGCCACCGCGCCCGGCTTCCTCAAGGGGACGGACCTGCCGCCGCACCCCACCTCGCCCTGGTTCGCCGGCAAAGTGACCCGCGGGCTCCCGGAGTTCGTCCCCTTCTGCCTCGACGGCGTACTGCCGAAGAAGGGCGCCTGGCACCGCGGCTTCGGCACGGAGTACGACACCGGGGCGAGCCAGATCTCCGTGCGGGCCACCTCCCCCACCGCCGCCCGCAAACTGACTGCGGCGGTCGAGAAGGCGGTGGCCCGCTGCGCGGCCGACTGGCTGCGCGACACCCCGGGCGGCACCGCCAGCTGGCAGGACTACGGCCGCATCCGGGTGGAGGAGGGCGCCCACGTCTACGGCGTCCACACCTCGGTCCCGGACTCGGAACCCGGCGTGCACCTCTACGGCATCGGGCGGGACGGCAGCACCGTGACCGTCGTCCACTGGTCCCAGATGGGCCACCTCGGTGACGCTCCGGTCACCCGGTTCAAGAAGACGACGACCACTGCCGTCAACAAGCTCCACTGACGGGCCGGGCGGGCCCCCGGACACGGGGGGATCGGGGGCCCGCCGGCGGATGCCGGACCGTCGGCGTCAGGCGCGGAGCGCCGCCAACTGTTCCTCGAACGGCGTCACTTCCGGCGGCCCGCCAGCCCGCGACGGCGGCCGGCCCAGCAGCAGGACGGCCAGTTCACCCGCGGCACGCGCGATGCGGGTGGACAGGCCGTCCGTACGCCTGTCTCCCGCGCCGCCCCAGTCCTCCGAGGCCGCGAACACCGCAGTGGGTACGACCTGTGTACGCAGATACGCGAACAGCGGCCGCAGCGCGTGCTCCAGAGCCAGCGAGTGGCGAGCCGTACCACCGGTGGCGGCGATGAGGACAGGTTTTCCGGCGAGCTCGTCCGGGTCGATGACGTCGAAGAACGACTTGAAGAGCCCGCTGTAGGAGGCGGAGAAGATCGGCGTGACCGCGACCAGCGCGTCCGCCCCGGTCACCGCCTCGACGGCGTCGCGCAGTTCGGCGCCGGGGAAGCCGGTGACCAGGTTGTGCGCGATGGCGGTGGCGAGGTCGCGCAGCTCGACCACGCGTACGTCGGCCGTGCGGCCGTCCTCGGCCAGCCGGCGCCCGGTCGCCTCGGCGATGCGGTCGGCCAGCAGCCGGGTCGAGGACGGCTTGCTGAGACCGGCCGTGACGACGACCAGCTTGATCGGTTCCATGTCTCTTCTCCTTCTCCTTCTTCTTCCTCTCTCGACTGCGCCTTCGACTGCGCCTTCGCCGGTCAGACCGCCACGACGGCCTCCGCCTCCGCGACGCGCGCCGCGTGTGTCGGCCCGTCCGGCACCTCGGCCGGCCGGTCCTTCGCGAACTCCCTGCGCAGCACCGGTACGACCTCCTCGCCCAGCAGGTCGAGCTGCTCCAGCACGGTCTTGAGCGGCAGGCCGGCGTGGTCCATCAGGAACAGCTGGCGCTGGTAGTCGCCGAAGGACTCCCGGAACGTCAGGGTCCGTTCGATGACCTCCTGCGGGCTGCCGACCGTCAGCGGCGTCTCACGGGTGAAGTCCTCCAGGGACGGCCCGTGGCCGTACACCGGCGCGTTGTCGAAGTACGGGCGGAACTCGCGTACCGCGTCCTGCGAGTTCTTCCGCATGAAGACCTGGCCGCCGAGGCCGACGACCGCCTGCTCGGGAGTGCCGTGGCCGTAGTGCGCGTACCGCTCCCGGTAGAGGCTGATCAGGCGCTGGAAGTGGTCCTTGGGCCAGAAGATGTTGTTGGCGAAGAAGCCGTCGCCGTAGTAGGCGGCCTGCTCGGCGATCTCCGGGCTGCGGATGGAGCCGTGCCAGACGAACGGCGGTACCCCGTCCAGCGGCCGCGGCGTCGAGGTGAAGGACTGCAGCGGGGTGCGGAACCTGCCCTCCCAGTCCACCACGTCCTCGCGCCACAGCCGGTGCAGCAGCGCGTAGTTCTCGATCGCGAGCGGGATGCCCTGGCGGATGTCCTGGCCGAACCACGGGTAGACGGGGCCGGTGTTGCCGCGGCCCATCATCAGGTCGACCCGGCCCTCGGCCAGGTGCTGGAGCATCGCGAAGTCCTCGGCGATCTTGACCGGGTCGTTCGTGGTGATCAGCGTCGTCGACGTCGAGAGGATCAGCCGTTCTGTCTGCGCCGCGATGTAGCCGAGCATGGTGGTCGGGGAGGACGGGACGAACGGCGGGTTGTGGTGCTCGCCGGTCGCGAAGACGTCCAGGCCGACCTCCTCGGCCTTGCGCGCGATGGCCACCATGGCCTTGATGCGCGCGTGCTCGCTCGGTGTACGGCCGGTGGTGGGATCGGTGGTCACATCACCGACGGTGAAGATCCCGAACTGCATGGCAAGCCCCATCCAATATTGTTCATCTTTCAACTACATCGGATGGAACCGAGCCGCCCCCACGACTATTCCCCCCTCCCCCTCTCACGGGCTCCCCTCTCACCGACTGCGGCGTCAGGCACGTCGGCGCGCCAGGGCGATCAGCTCGGCGTTGTGGTGCCGGCGCGTCCAGGCGATCAGCGCGAGCGGCACGATCAGGATCAGCGGCGTGATCGCGTACTGGCCGTCGAACACGGTCACCTGGGTGACGAAGGCGCCGATCATGAGGCCGATGAACGCCAGGGCCGCCACGCCGGACAGGACGGGGATCAGCAGGGCAACGGCACCGGCGAGCTCCAGAGCGCCGACGACGTACATGCACCAGTCCCCGAAGCCGATCTTGTCAAAGGACTCCGCTGCCGAGGAGTGGCCGACGAGCTTGGGGAACGCGCTGGCGATCCCGAAGAACAGGGCGAGTACGACCTGAAGCGCGCGCAGCGCGATCTGCGCGCGGCGGCTCGGGGCTGCGGCAGGGGCGACAGCGGGGGCGGTGGCCGTGCGGGCGGCGGTACGGGGCGTTGCGTCGGACATCTCGGTCTCCTCGGAAGGGTGCTGCGGCGGTGTGTTGTCTCACCGAGACAGACCGGAGGGCGGCGCGAAACTCATCGCACGCGGGGCTCATCGCACGCGGGGCTCATCGCACGCGGGGCGGTCGATTCCGGGCGCCGTAACCGTGCCGGTCCTGCCGCGCCGGGCCCTCTTCGCGGGTCCCGGCCCGGTTACGGGGTACACCTCCGAGAGAGGCGATCACCATGCATGTACCGCGAACTGGCAGTGAACCCGTGACCGCACGCAGTCCGCTGCGGATGCGGTTCTGGCTGAGCGTGTGGGGTCTGATCTGGGCCGCGTCCGGCACCGCCGCCTTCGCGCTGGCCGGCCGGACCGGCTGGGCGGCCGCGTGCGGCGTGCTCCTGGTGCTGGTCGTCGTCGACCTGGTGCTGGTGCTACGGCACATGCGGCAGGGCCCGCACTTCCAGCCTGGCCCGGACGTCCCTCCGTACGAACCCGACCACGGCGGTCGCGGCCACTGACGCACTTAGGGCCTGTCCCGCGGATCTTGGCCGGGGCCACGACGCTCCCCCAGCTACCTCCCCCAGACTCCGTCCGGGGGTGCCCCAGGGAGGTGCCCCCAGGCACGGCACCTCGCCGCGTTGCCGAAATGCCCGAATAGCTCCGCTATTAGGGCACTCCGGCGCCTTGCGATGCAGCTCCGCATCCAAGGGCCTGGAAAAGAGCGGAGACGGAGCGAAGCGCAGTGCACCAGACGCCGCGTCCTATCCGGCCCTGATCCGCCGGACAGGCCCTAGCCCGCCGCTTGTGCGGCGGGCGCGGGAGCGTGCGTCTGCGCGGCGAGCCGTCGCTTTACGCGTCGAACTTCGCGGCCTCGAGATACTCCGGCTTCGGGTCCAGCGCCGCCGCCAGCCGGAAGTGCCGCCGGGCCTGCTCGGGGCGCCCCGAGCGCTGGAAGGTGCGGGCGAGCGCGAAGTGCGCGAACGCGTTGTCCGGCTCGCGCTCCAGGACCAGCTCGAATTCCAGCTCGGCGGGACGGAGTTGGGCGGCCGCGAAGAAGGCACGGGCACGCAGCAGGCGGGCGGCGGTGTTCTCGGGATGCGCCGCGATGACCGAGTCCAGCAGTTTGACCGCGCCCCGCGGGTCACGGGCGGCGAGCAGCTGCTCCGCGGCGCGGTAGTCGATGACGTGAGTTTCCGGGTTGCTCTCGGGCACGGTCAACTTCCTTCCCTTGCTGCGCGCTTTCAACGCCTGCGCGCAGGGCCCTATTCCGGGGGCCCTGCCGGGGGCCTCAGCCCGCCCGCTCCGCGCGCTCGGCCAGTTCCGCCCACACCTTGCGGACCTGCGGTTCCAGGTCCGCCAGCGGGCCGTCGTTGTCGATGACCAGGTCCGCGACCGCCAGCCGCTGCTCCCGGCTCGCCTGCGCGGCCATCCGCGCCCGCGCTTCGGACTCCGCCATTCCGCGCAGCCGCGTCAGCCGGTCCAGCTGGGTCTGCTGGGCCGCGTCGACCACCACGACCAGGTCGTACAGCGGCGCGAGCCCGTTCTCGGTGAGCAGCGGTACGTCGTGGACAACCACGGACTCGGGCCCGGCCGCGGCTTCCAGCTCGGCCGAGCGGGCCCCGACCAGCGGGTGCACGATCGCGTTCAGCGTCCGCAGCTTCTCCTGGTCGGCGAAGACGATCGAGCCGAGCTTCGGGCGGTCCAGTGCGCCGTCCGCGGTCAGGACGGACTCCCCGAAGGCCGCGACGACGGCCGCGAGCCCGGGTGTGCCGGGCTCGACGACCTCCCGGGCGATCCGGTCCGCGTCGACGAGTACCGCGCCGTACGAGACGAGCAGCCGCGAGACCTCGCTCTTGCCGGCACCGATTCCGCCTGTCAGGCCCACTTTCAGCATGGCCCGAAGCTTAGGCCCAGGCCCCGCCCTCACGGAACGGGAGCGAAGCCCGGTCCAGTACGGTCCAGCCCGGGCCCCGGCATCAGGCCGGCGACCCGACAGCCCGAGGCCCGGCGGTCCGGTCTACGCTTCGCCCTCCCGCTCCGCGAGGAACCGCTCGAACTCGCGGCCGATCTCGTCCGCGGACGGGATCTCGGCCGGCTCGGCGATCATGTTCCCCCGGGTCTCCGCGCCCGCGGCCGCGTCGTACTGGTGCTCCAGTCCCCGTACCAGGGCGACCAGCTCCTCGTCCCCCTCACCGATCTGCCGCTCGATCTCGCTCTGGGTACGGTGCGCCTCGGCCCGCAGCGCGTGCGCGATGCCCGGCAGCACCAGCCCCGTCGCCGCCGTGATCGCCTCCAGCACGGTCAGCGCCGCGTCGGGGTAGGAGGAGCGGGCCACATAGTGCGGGACGTGTGCGGCCACACCGAGGACGTCATGACCGGCCTCCGCGAGCCTGAACTCGACCAGCGACTCCGCACTGCCCGGCACCTGCGCCTCCTCGAAGGGGCTGCGGTGCCCCGGCATGAGGTCGGTGCGGTTGCCGTGCGGCGTGATGCCGACCGGGCGGGTGTGCGGGACGCCCATCGGAATGCCGTGGAAGTTCACCGAGAGCCGGACACCGAGGCGCTCGACGATCTGCTGTACGGCGGCCGCGAAGCGCTCCCACTCCACGTCGGGCTCGGGGCCGGACAGCACCAGGAAGGGCGCCCCGGTGGCGTCCTGCACCACGCGGACCTCCAGCCTGGGCTGGTCGTACGCGGTCCACCGGTCGCGCTGGAAGGTGAGCAGCGGGCGGCGCGCGCGGTAGTCCACGAGCCGGTCCGCGTCGAAGCGGGCCACCACCTGGTGGGGCAGCGAGGCGAGCAGCCGCTCGACGATCTGGTCGCCGGCCTCACCCGCGTCCATGTAGCCATCGAAGTGGTACAGCATGACCAAGCCGGCCGATTCCTGGGCGAGGGCCATGTCGACGACGGCCAGCCCCTTCGGCTCCCACGCGTACAAACCCTGTGGATCAAGCACGATTACCGCTCCTCCTCGTGTTCACCGGGAAGAACGCCCGGCCGGGCGAGGGCATTCCCGGCGGGCGCCCGCGAACGGCGGCCGGAGGCAACGGTCGTGGCGCGCTCCGGGAACCAACACCGGGCACGCACCGCCCAGTTCAACGGCCGGGAAACGCGGTAAGGCCCGCCCCCGAGGGGGACGGGCCTTACCGTTTCAGCTACTCAGCCGCGCCGGGCGCCGGAGCGCCGGGCACTGCGATCAGCTCTGGCCGCCGGCCAGCTTCTCGCGGAGCGCGGCCAGGGCCTCGTCCGACGCCAGGGCGCCGGAGTTGTCGTCCGACTCCGAGGAGTACGAACCGCCCGAGATGCCCGCACCGGCGCCGGCACCGGCGGCCGGGGCGGCAGCGCCCTCGGCAGCGGCGGCCTCGTCGGCCTCGCGGGACTTGATGACCTGCGCCTGGTGCTGCTCGAAGCGAACCTGCGCCTCGGCGTACTGGCGCTCCCACTCCTCGCGCTGCTTCTCGAAGCCCTCGAGCCAGTCGTTGGTCTCGGGGTCGAAGCCCTCGGGGTAGATGTAGTTGCCCTGGTCGTCGTACGACGCGGCCATGCCGTACAGGGTCGGGTCGAACTCGACCGACGCCGGGTCGGCACCGAAGGACTCGTTGGCCTGCTTCAGCGAGAGGCTGATGCGACGACGCTCGAGGTCGATGTCGATGACCTTGACGAAGATCTCGTCGTTGACCTGGACGACCTGCTCCGGGATCTCCACGTGGCGCTCGGCCAGCTCGGAGATGTGGACCAGGCCCTCGATGCCCTCGTCGACGCGCACGAACGCACCGAACGGAACGAGCTTGGTGACCTTACCCGGGACGACCTGACCGATCTGGTGGGTCCGGGCGAACTGCTGCCACGGGTCTTCCTGCGTCGCCTTGAGCGACAGGGAGACGCGCTCGCGGTCCATGTCGACGTCGAGAACCTCGACGGTGACTTCCTGGCCGACCTCGACAACCTCGGAGGGGTGGTCGATGTGCTTCCAGGAGAGCTCGGAGACGTGGACGAGACCGTCGACGCCGCCGAGGTCCACGAACGCACCGAAGTTGACGATCGAGGAAACGACGCCGGAGCGGACCTGGCCCTTCTGCAGGGTCGTGAGGAAGGTCTGACGGACCTCGCTCTGGGTCTGCTCGAGCCAGGCGCGGCGGGACAGGACCACGTTGTTGCGGTTCTTGTCCAGCTCGATGATCTTGGCCTCGAGCTCCTTGCCCACGTAGGGCTGGAGGTCGCGGACACGGCGCATCTCGACGAGGGAGGCCGGCAGGAAGCCACGGAGGCCGATGTCGAGGATGAGACCACCCTTGACGACCTCGATGACGGTACCGGTGACGATGCCGTCTTCTTCCTTGATCTTCTCGATCGTGCCCCAGGCACGCTCGTACTGAGCGCGCTTCTTGGACAGGATCAGACGGCCTTCCTTGTCCTCCTTCTGGAGAACAAGCGCCTCGATCTCGTCGCCCACCTTGACGACGTCGTTCGGGTCGACGTCGTGCTTGATGGAGAGCTCGCGGCTCGGGATGACGCCTTCGGTCTTGTAACCGATGTCGAGCAGGACCTCGTCCCGGTCGACCTTCACGATGACGCCGTCGACGATGTCGCCGTCGTTGAAGTACTTGATCGTCTCGTCGATCGCGGCGAGGAAAGCTTCCTCGTTACCGATGTCGTTGACCGCTACCTGCGGAGTGGTGGCGGTGGTCTCGGTGCTGCTCGTCATGTGGGAAAGGGCTCCGGTTACGGACAGAAAGTCGTAGGTACTGCTACGCCGGGAGCCCTTATCGCCGCTGCAGAAGCCGGACAGCTTTGGAGACGCATGAGCGCCTCGAGAACCGAGGGGACATACAACAGGGGCGAGCGCAGCCTGCTAGGTCTGAGGAGCGCAGGCTCGCAACGCAACTTGTAGCATACGGGGGCAGCCGGACAGGGTCAATGCGCGAAGGCGCACACCACGGGCGGATCGCCCCATATCCGGCACAATTCATGTCGGGCGAGGCCACGACAGGTTTGCGCGAGTGCTACGCAGACTAATCTGGCGGGCACGATGAACCAAGAGGATGACCCCACTTACGGGACCTACGAGCCCGAAGCGACGCGGCGTGACGCCGGAGACACGGAGAGCAGCCGGGCGAGTCGCGGATGGTGGGACCGCAACGCCGATGAGTACCAGAGCGACCACGGAGCGTTCCTGGGAGACGACCGCTTCGTGTGGGGTCCGGAGGGGCTCGACGAGGCGGACGCGGCGCTGCTGGGTCCGGCCGGCTCCCTGAAGGACCGCGACGTTCTGGAGCTCGGCGCCGGCGCGGCCCAGTGCTCCCGCTGGCTGGCCGGGCAGGGCGCCCGTCCGGTGGCCCTGGACCTCTCCCACCGGCAGCTCCAGCACGCGCTGCGGATCGGCGACGGGGACGTGCCGTCCGTACCGCTCGTGCAGGCCGACGCGAGCCGGCTGCCCTTCCGGGACGGCTCCTTCGACCTGGCGTGCTCCGCCTACGGGGCGGTGCCGTTCGTCGCGGACCCGGTGACGGTGATGCGCGAGGTACGGCGGGTCCTGCGGCCCGGCGGGCGCTGGGTCTTCTCCGTGACGCACCCGATCCGCTGGGCGTTCCCCGACGAGCCGGGGCCCGAGGGGCTTTCGGTCGCCGCCTCCTACTTCGACCGCACGCCGTACGTGGAGCAGGACGAACAGGGACGCGCGGTATACGTCGAGCACCACCGCACCCTGGGCGACCGGGTGCGCGACGTGGTGGCGGGCGGTTTCCGCCTCATCGACCTGGTCGAGCCGGAGTGGCCGTCCTGGAACACGCAGGAGTGGGGCGGCTGGTCGCCGCTGCGCGGGAACCTGATCCCAGGGACGGCGATCTTCGTCTGCGAGCGGGACTGACGAGCATGATCCGCACCGACGCGCTGGACCGTCTGCCCGTGCGCGGCGCCGTCCCCGCGCTGCTGGACGCGCTCGACGGGCATGGCAGCGCGGTGCTGTGCGCGCCGCCCGGCACGGGCAAGACCACGCTGGTGCCGCTGGTGCTGGCCGGGCTGGTGGGTGACGGCCGTCCCGTGTGCAGGGTGATCGTCGCCGAGCCGCGGCGGATCGCGGCGCGGGCCGCCGCGCGGCGGATGGCGTGGCTGCTGGGCGAGGCGGTCGGGGGCCGGGTCGGTTTCACCGTGCGCGGGGAGCGCGTGGTGGGGCGCGGGACGGTGGTCGAGGTCGTCACCACGGGCGTACTGCTACAGCGGCTCCAGCGCGACCAGGAGCTGGCGGGCGTCGACGTGGTCGTGCTCGACGAGTGCCACGAGCGGCACCTCGACGCCGATACGGTCGCCGCCTTCCTCCTCGACGTGCGTGCAGCACTGCGGCCGGAGCTGCGGCTGGTCGCCGCCTCGGCGACCACGGACGCGGCGGGCTGGGCCCGGTTGCTCGGCGACGCCCCGGTCGTGGCGGCCGAGGGCGTGTCCCATCCGGTGGAGGTGGTGTGGGCGCCGCCGGTGCGGCCGGTGCGGCCGCCGCACGGGATGCGGGTGGATCCGGCGCAGCTGACCCATGTCGCGTCGGTGGTGCGGCGGGCGCTGGCCGAGCGGGCGGGGGACGTGCTGTGCTTCCTGCCCGGCGTGGGCGAGATCGCCCGGGTGGCCGGGCAGCTGGGCGATGCGGGCGCCGAGGTCCTTCAGGTGCACGGCCGGGCGCCGGCGGCGGTCCAGGACGCGGTGCTGGCGGGGTCGTCCGGCACCCGACGGGTGGTACTGGCGACGTCGGTGGCGGAGTCGAGCCTGACGGTGCCGGGGGTGCGGGTCGTCGTCGACTCGGGGCTGGCGCGTGAGCCGCGGATGGACCATGCGCGGGGGCTGGGTGCGCTGACGACCGTACGGGCGTCGCAGGCCGCCTCCCGTCAGCGGGCCGGCCGGGCGGGGCGCGAGGCGCCGGGGGCGGTGTACCGGTGCTGGGCGGAGGCCGAGGACGTACGGCTGCCGCGTTTCCCCTCCCCGGAGATCAAGATCGCGGACCTGGCCGCGTTTGCCCTGCAGGCGGCGTGCTGGGGCGATCCGGACGCGTCCGGTCTCGCGCTGCTCGATCCGCCGCCGGCCGGGGCGATGGCTTCGGCGCGTTCCGTCCTGACGGCGATCGGCGCGGTGGACGCGGCGGGCCGGGCGACGGACCGGGGCGTACGGATGGCCCGCCTCGGCCTGCACCCCCGGCTGGCCCGCGCACTCCTGGACGGCGCCCGGGAAATCGGCGTGCGCCGGGCGGCGGAGGTGGTGGCCCTGCTGAGCG
Source organism: Streptomyces mabaensis (assembly GCF_053763515.1). Classification (NCBI taxonomy): domain Bacteria; kingdom Bacillati; phylum Actinomycetota; class Actinomycetes; order Kitasatosporales; family Streptomycetaceae; genus Streptomyces; species Streptomyces mabaensis. Next base: position 77,101 of record NZ_JBSOPZ010000024.1, on the reverse strand, counting down.
AGGAACCACCGCGCGAGTACGGAGACGACCTGGCGGCGGCGTGGCGCTCGGCGCGCCGCGGAGCGGACGCGTACGCGGCCCGCTGGCGGTCGGAGACCCGCCGCCTGGCGTCGGCGGCGGGGGCGGAGCGGCCGGCCGCGGGGCCGGTCCCCGGCCGCACCGCCGCTGGCGCGCCCGGCCCGGAAGCGGACGGAGGTGCCAGAACCCGCAGGCCGGACGCGGTCACCACCGACGCGTACGTCAACGAGCGCGGAGAGAAGCACCCCGGCCAGGTGCCACACGCGGGAGGGGGCGCCACACAACCGTGGGCCGAGCCACACGGTGCGGGCGCGGCGCAGAGCGGAGCCGCCGGACCCGGCGGGCGGGCCGCCGAGGGCGCCGGGCGCCCGAACGGGCACGCCACACAGTCCCCCCGCACCGAGCGGAGGGCAGACCGTGAGCCAGGCGCGGGGTCGAAGGCGCGCGGCGCACCGGGTACGGCGGCCGGTGCGGGTGCGGCGCGGGGCACCGCCGGAGCGGGGGCCGGGAATGCGGCGGCCGGCGCAGGCGCGGCGCGGGGCGCGGCTGGTGTGTCCGCCGCCGGAGCGGGGGCCGGGGATGTGGCCGGCGGCGGGGGCCGGGTGGGCGACGATGGTGCCGCTGGGTTGGGTGCCGCGCTGGCCTTTCCCGAGCGGGTGGGGCGGGCTCGGGGGGCCGGGGCGTTTCTCATGGCGTCCGGGACGGGGGCCGAGCTCGGTGCGGGATCTTCGCTGCGCAGCGCGCCCTGGCTGGCAGTCGCGGTCGCCGACCGGCCGGTCACGGCCGCCTCTGCGCGGATCCGGCTCGCCGCCGTCATCGACGAGGCCACCGCCCGCGCAGCCGCCGGCCACCTGCTGGCCTCCGGTGAGGAGGTCCGCTGGGACGGACGCGATGTGGTCGCGCGGCACGTGGAGCGGCTGGGCGCCGTGGAACTGGCGGTGCGGCCGCTGAAGGACGCCGACCCCGCTCTCGTACGGGAGGCCCTGCTGGATGGGCTGCGCCGGGAAGGGCTGCGGCTGCTGCGCTGGTCCCGGGATGCGGAGGCGCTGCGGCAGCGGCTCGCGTTCGTACACCGCGTGGTGGGCGGGGCGTGGCCGGACGTGTCCGACGGGGCGCTGCTGGAGCGGGCCGCGGAGTGGCTGGAGCCGGAGTTGTCCCGGGCCCAGCGCCGGGAGGACCTGGCACGGATCGACGCCGGTCAGGCGCTCGGCCGGCTGCTGCCGTGGGCGACCGGGGAGGCCGTCCGGCTGGACGAGCTCGCGCCGGAGCGGATCGAGGTGCCGAGCGGCTCGCGGATCAGGGTCGCGTACGGCGAGGAGCAGCCGGTGCTCGCCGTCAAGCTGCAGGAGCTGTTCGGGCTGGCCGAGACGCCCCGGGTCGCGGGCGTACCAGTGCTGGTGCATCTGCTGTCGCCCGCCGGCCGGCCGGCCGCGGTGACGGCCGACCTCGCGTCGTTCTGGCGGGACGGCTACCAGGCCGTACGGGCCGAGCTGCGCGGCCGCTACCCCAAGCACCCGTGGCCGCAGGACCCGGCGACCGCCGAGCCGACCCGCCACACGAACGCGCGGCTCAGCCGCTGACCGGCTGCGGGGGCTGGTCCGGCTGCCCGGTGGGTTCGCCGGGGCGGCGGCCGCGGGCCTCCAGCAGGAGGGAGAGCGCCAGCAGCCCGCCGCCGAGCACCAGGAAGCCGACGGGCAGATACGTGCGCATCACCATCAGCTTCATGCGGTTCGACTTCACCAGGTCCACCGTGTAGTCGAGGTAGTCGCCGCGCATCTTCACATGGCCGGCGAAGGCGGTGGCCGTCTCCATGCCCAGCAGCGTGGACGCGTTGCGCAGCTCCTCGCGGTGGATCTCCTCGCCCCGGACGGGCGCACCGGTGAGCGGCTCGACCCAGAACATGCGCTTGGTGGTGTACCAGCGCGTCATGCCGGTCTTCTCCACCGTCTCCGCGGTGATGCCCTGGATCGGCATCTTCTTCGGCATCCTGACCTTGGTCCAGGGGATGGTCTGCTCGAAGTAGTAGACCTCCAGGCCGCGGAAGGTCTGCGTGCCCTTGTAGTGGATGGGTGCCGTGGTGCGTGCCTGCGCGTCGAAGTACCGGTAGTCCCGCTTCTCGGTGAGGAACGGCCACTTGAACTCGATGCCCTCGCGCTTGACCATGTCGCCGTCGACCATCTCGCCGGTGGCGTGCACCGGGTCCTGGGTGCGGGCGTCGAAGATGTACCGCTCGGGGATCTCGGAGACCATCTTCCCGTCCGGCCCCTCGACATAGGAGAGCGCGTCCCAGACGACGACGTCCCGCCCGGCGCTCTCCTCTATCTTCCTCGACTCCTCGACGTTGCCCTTCAGCGTCTGCACGATGGTGACCTTCGGGACCTGCTTGACCTTGATCCCGGTGGGGTCGTTGTAGTCGAGGAGCGTCGCGGGCTTCGCCTCCAGCACCATCTCCTGGTACTGGCTCGCCGGAATCTCCACCACCCGGGCGAACACGTACCAGCGCAGCAGCGGGGCCATGGCCGTACAGAACACGGCGAAGGCAAGCAGGACAAGGCTCGCTCTGCGGCGCATGGCCGGCCCTCCTCTACTTCTCTGCTTCAACTTCCGGTCTTACTCTCCGGGCGCGTCGGGGACGGTGGTGAGCAGCGGCTTCGGCGAGGTCGTCCCCTCGGGCACGCCGATGGCCGTGATGCCGAGGACGAGGACGAGGGCGGCGGCCAGCCCGATGGCGGCGGCGGCGAGGGCGCGCATGCCGGGCCTCCCGGAGATCTGATGCGGCGTCAGGGCTGGGGCACCGTAGCAATGCGCGGACCAGATGAGAACACGTCGCACGTACGCGAAACCGCATACTGGGCCTGGAGTGATCCATCTCGGTCCCAGGGGGGAACCTTGCCGTTCACGCTCAGCCACGCCGCGGCGGTACTGCCGGGCCTCCGCAGGAACGGCACCGCGCGTGGCCCGCTCATCGCCTCCGCGCTCGTCGCCGGATCCTTCTCGCCCGACATGACGTACTTCGCCGACACGGCGATCCCGGGCGCGATGCGGTTCGGCGAGGTGACCCACTCACTCACCGGCATCCTCACCGTGGACGTGCTGATCACCGCCGCGCTGGCCGGACTGTGGCTGCTGCTGCGCGAACCGCTGCTCGCCGTCGTGCCGTCCGCGTGGCGCGGCCGGGCGTACGCCTTCCTGCGCGGGCAGCACTGGCGCGCCCTGCCGCCCGCCGCCCTCGTCGGCTGGTTCTACGTCTCGGCCGCCATCGGCGCGGCCACCCATGTGGTCTGGGACAGCTTCACGCACCTGGACCGCTGGGGCATGAAGGTCTTCCCGCTGCTCGGCGAGATCGTCGCGGGCTTCCCGATGTACCTGTACTTCCAGTACGGCGGCTCGGCGCTCGCGCTGCTGGGCCTCGGCTGGTTCACGGTGTCCGCGCTGCGGCGGCAGCCGCACGCGCAGGTGCCCGCGTCCGTGCCGGTACTGGACCGGCGGGAGCGGTGGTGGGCCGGCGCGCTGGTGGTGCTGTGCGTGCTGGCCGGGATCGCGCACCGGTGCCTGCGCTGGTGGGCGCATTTCGGGGGGATCAGCTCGCCGCTCGACATCATCCCGACAGCCTGTTTCGGGGCGGGCGCGGGGCTCGCCCTGGGGCTGGTGCTGTTCGCCGTGGGGGTGCGGCTGCTGCACCGGTCGCGGTCCGGCGCGCCGAAACCGCCGGCTCCCCCGCTGCCGCCGGTGCGCTCCGGTACGGGACCGCGCTGATCCCGTACCGAAGTCCCCCGGGGGTTCCATCCCCCTAGGGCCTGTCCGGCGGATCTTGGCCGGGGCCTCGACGCTCCCCCAGCTACCTCCCCCAGACTCCGTCCGGGGGTGCCCCCAGGGAGGTGCCCCCAGGCACGGCACCTCGCCGCGTTGCCGAAATGCCCGAATAGCTCCGCTATTAGGACACTCCGGCGCCTTGCGATGCAGCTCCGCATCCAAGGGCCTGGAAAAGAGCGGAGACGGAGCGAAGCGCAGTGCACCAGACGCCGCGTCCTATCCGGCCCTGATCCGCCGGACAGGCCCTAACGCTCAGTGCGCCGCCGACTCCCAGTCCGCTCCCACGCCCACCGACACGTCGAGCGGGGCACGCAGGTCGACTGCCGCGGCCATCTCCCGGCGCAGGATCTCCTCGACGGCCGTCCGCTCGCCGGAGGCGATCTCCAGCACGATTTCGTCGTGGACCTGGAGCAGCATCCGCGACTTCAGCTTCGCCTCGGTCAGCGCCCGGTCGACGTTCAGCATGGCGACCTTGACGATGTCGGCCGCCGTGCCCTGGATCGGTGCGTTGAGCGCCATCCGCTCGGCCGCCTCGCGGCGCTGGCGGTTGTCGCTGTTGAGGTCCGGCAGGTAGCGGCGGCGGCCGAGCATCGTCGCCGTGTACCCCGTGGCCCTGGCCTCCTCGACCACGCGCCGCAGATAGTCCCGCACCCCGCCGAAGCGCTCGAAGTAAGTGTCCATCAGCCCGCGGGCCTCGGCCGGTTCGATGTTCAGCTGCTGGGAGAGGCCGAACGCCGAGAGCCCGTACGCCAGTCCGTACGACATGGCCTTGATCTTGCGGCGCATCTCCGGGTCCACGGCGGTCTTCTCGACGCTGAACACCTGGGAGGCGACGGTGGTGTGCAGGTCCTCTCCGGAGGTGAACGCCTCGATCAGGCCCTCGTCCTCGGACAGGTGCGCCATCACCCGCAGCTCGATCTGGCTGTAGTCGGCGGTCATCAGTGACTCGAAGCCCTCGCCGACGACGAAGCCACGGCGGATGGCCCGGCCCTCGTCGGTGCGCACCGGCACGTTCTGCAGGTTGGGGTCCGTGGACGAGAGCCGTCCGGTCGCCGCCACCGTCTGGCTGAAGGTGGTGTGAATCCGGCCGTCCGCCCCGATCGTCTTGATCAGGCCCTCGACGGTGGAGCGCAGCCGGGCCTGCTCGCGGTGACGCAGCATGATCACGGGCAGCTCGTGCTCGGTCTGCGCGGCCAGCCAAGCCAGTGCGTCGGCGTCCGTGGTGTAACCGGTCTTGGTCTTCTTGGTCTTGGGCAGGCCCAGCTCGCCGAAGAGGACCTCCTGCAGCTGCTTGGGCGAGCCGAGGTTGAACTCGTGGTCCACCGCGGCGTGCGCCTCCTTCACCGCCTGCTGCACCGCGCCCGCGAACTGCTGCTCCATCGCCTCCAGATGGGCGCGGTCGGCCGCGATGCCGTGCCGCTCCATCCGGGCCAGCAGCAGGGAGGTGGGCAGCTCCACGTCGTGCAGCAGCTCGGTCGCGCCGACCTCGGTCAGCTTTGCGCCGAACGCGTCTCCCAGGTCCAGGACCGCGCGGGCCTGCGTCATCAGGGCGTCCGCCTCGGCCTGCTCGTCGGCGCCGAAGGCCAGCTGCCCGTCGGCGGCGGCCGGCGCCAGCTCGCGGTGGAGGTACTCGACGGACAGTGCGTCCAGCGCGAAGGAGCGGCGGCCCGGCTTGACCAGGTAGGCGGCGAGCGCGGTGTCCATGGTGACGCCCTCGATCCGCCAGCCGTGCTCCGGGAAGACCCGCAGCGCGCCCTTGGCGTTGTGCATGACCTTCGGTCGGTCCGGGTCGGCGACCCAGGCGGCGAACGCCTGCTCGTCGGCCTCGTCCAGCTGCGAGGTGTCGAACCAGGCCGCCGCGCCATCCGCGCCGGCCAGCGCGATCTCGCTGACGCTGCCCGTGCCCAGCCCCCACGCGTCGACCGTCGCCACGCCCAGAGGCTGCGCGCCGTGCCGCTCCAGCCAGGGGGCCAGTTCACCGGAACCCAGTACCGAGCCGTCCAGCTCGACGCCGGCGGCCGGCGCGGGCGCCTCCTCCTCGGCGGCGCCCGGGTCGACCCCGAGGAGCCGCTCGCGCAGGCTCGGGTTGCGGATCTCCAGTACCTCCAGCACACCCTTCACCGCGGCCCGGTCGTACGGGGCGCGCTCCAGGTCCGCCACCGTCCGGGCCAGCTCCACGTCACGGACCAGCTCGGTGAGGTGCCGGTTGAGCTTGACCGACTCCAGGTGGTCGCGCAGGGCCTGTCCGACCTTGCCCTTGACCTCGTCGGCGCGCTCCACCAGCTGCGCGAACGAACCGAACTGGTTGATCCACTTCGCGGCGGTCTTCTCGCCGACGCCCGGGATGCCCGGCAGGTTGTCCGACGGGTCGCCGCGCAGCGCGGCGAAGTCCGGGTACTGCTGCGGAGTGAGGCCGTACTTCTCCTGGACCTTCTCCGGCGTGAACCGGGTCAGCTCGGAAACGCCCTTGGTCGGGTAGAGGACCGTGGTGTGCTCGCTCACCAACTGGAACGAGTCCCGGTCGCCGGTGACGATCAGCACCTCGAAGCCGGCCGCCTCGGCCTGGGTGGCCAGCGTGGCGATGACGTCGTCCGCCTCGAAGCCGTCCACCGCGAACCGGTGCGCGTTCATGGCGTCCAGCAGCTCGCCGATCAGCTCGACCTGCCCCTTGAACTCGTCCGGCGTCTTGGAGCGGTTCGCCTTGTACTCGGGGAAGTCCTGCGAGCGCCACGTCTTGCGGGACACGTCGAAGGCCACCGCGAAGTGCGTGGGCGACTCGTCGCGCAGCGTGTTCGCCAGCATCGACGCGAAGCCGTAGATGGCGTTGGTGGGCTGGCCGGCCGCGGTCGTGAAGTTCTCCGCGGGCAGCGCGAAGAACGCCCGGTACGCCAGCGAGTGCCCGTCCATGAGAAGCAGGCGGGGACGGTCGTCCGCGGTGTTCGTCGATGGGTTCTTCGATGCGTTCTTCGATGCGTTCTTCGATGCTGTCTCTGCCACGCCCCCGATCCTAGGCCGCGGCACTGACAATCCCTCCCGCCGGTCGGCCCGGGCACACGCTGTCGGTGGCACGTGACAGGATCGGGGACTCGGAGACAGACGTACGCGAGAACCATCCCGCTCGAAGGGGAGCGCCATGGCTGCCAAGCCGCCCGCAGGTGATCCGGTCCAGGACGCACCACAGGTCGCGGAACCGAAGCATGCCGCCGCGGGCCTGCCCGCCATCGGCCACACCCTGCGGATCGCCCAGCAGCAGATGGGCGTGCGGCGTACCGCGCAGACCCTGCTCAAGGTCAACCAGAAGGACGGCTTCGACTGCCCGGGCTGCGCCTGGCCCGAGGGCGACAAGCGGCACACCGCGGAGTTCTGTGAGAACGGCGCGAAGGCGGTCGCCGAGGAGGCGACGCTGCGCCGGGTCACCCCGGACTTCTTCGCCGCGCACCCGCTCGCCGACCTGGCCACCCGCAGCGGGTACTGGCTGGGGCAGCAGGGCCGGATCACGCAGCCGATGTACCTCCCCGCGGGCGCGGACCGGTACGAAGCGGTCACCTGGGAGCGGGCGTTCGCGATCATCGCGGAGGAGCTCAGGGCGCTGGGCTCCCCCGACGAGGCCCTCTTCTACACCTCGGGCCGCACCAGCAACGAAGCCGCGTTCCTGCTCCAGCTGTTCGCCCGCGAGTTCGGTACGAACAACCTGCCGGACTGCTCCAACATGTGCCACGAGTCGTCGGGCTCCGCGCTGAACGAGACCATCGGTATCGGCAAGGGAAGCGTCTCCCTGGAGGACCTGCACCGGGCCGATCTGATCATCGTCGCCGGGCAGAACCCGGGTACCAACCACCCGCGGATGCTCTCCGCCCTGGAGCAGGCCAAGGCCGCCGACGCGAAGATCATCTCGGTGAATCCGCTGCCCGAGGCGGGCATGGAGCGGTTCAAGAACCCGCAGACACCGATGGGCATGATCAAGGGCGCCGCCCTCAACGATCTCTTCCTGCAGATCCGCATCGGCGGCGACCAGGCCCTGTTCCGGCTGCTGAACAAGCTGATCGTGGAGACAGAGGGCGCCACGGACGAATCCTTCATCCGGGACCACACCCACGGGTACGAGGAGTTCGCGGCCGCCGCGCGCGCCGCCGACTGGGACGAGACGCTCACCGCGACCGGCCTGGAGCGCGCGGAGATCGAGCAGGCCCTGCGGATGGTCCTCGCCTCCAAGCGCACCATCGTGTGCTGGGCGATGGGCCTGACCCAGCACAAGCATGCGGTGGCCACCATCCGCGAGGTCGTCAACTTCCTGCTGCTGCGCGGCGACATCGGCCGCCCCGGCGCCGGGGTGTGCCCGGTGCGCGGCCACTCCAACGTGCAGGGCGACCGCACCATGGGCATCTTCGAGCGGCCCGCACCCGCCTTCCTGGACGCCCTGGACAAGGAGTTCGGGATCTCCTCGCCCCGCCATCACGGATTCGACGTCGTACGGTCCATCCAGGCCCTGCGCGACGGCGAGGCGAAGGTCTTCTTCGCGATGGGCGGCAACTTCGTCGGCGCCACCCCCGACACCGAGGTCACCGAGGCGGCGATGCGCCGCGCCTACCTGACCGTCCACGTCTCGACCAAGCTGAACCGCTCGCACGCGGTCACCGGCCGGCGGGCGCTGATCCTGCCCACCCTGGGCCGTACCGACAAGGACGTCCAGGCGAGCGGCAAGCAGTTCGTCACGGTCGAGGACTCCATGGGCATGGTGCACGCCTCCCGCGGCAACCTTCCCCCGGCCAGTCCCCACCTGCTCTCCGAGCCGGCCATCGTGGCCCGCATGGCGCGTGCCGTCCTCGGCGAGAAGTCCGGCACGCCCTGGGAGGACTTCGAGAGGGACTACGCGACGATCCGCGACCGGATCTCGCGCGTCGTGCCCGGATTCGAGGACTACAACGCCCGGGCGGCCCGCCCCGGCGGCTTCACCCTGCCGCACGCCCCGCGCGACGAGCGCCGCTTCCCCACCGCCACCGGCAAGGCCAACTTCACCGCCGCGCCCGTGGAGTACCCGGAGCTCCCCGAAGGGAGGCTGCTGCTGCAGACCCTGCGCTCGCACGACCAGTACAACACCACGATCTACGGCCTGGACGACCGCTACCGCGGGATCAAGGGCGGGCGCCGCGTCGTCCTGGTGCACCCCGAGGACGCCCGCGCGCTGAGCCTGGCCGACGGCGCGTACACCGACCTCGTGAGCGAGTGGAAGGACGGCGTGGAGCGGCGCGCCCCCGGCTTCCGGGTCGTGCACTACCCGACGGCGCGCGGCTGTGCCGCCGCGTACTACCCGGAGACCAATGTCCTGGTCCCGCTGGACGCCACCGCGGACACCAGCAACACCCCCGCCAGCAAGTCCGTGGTCGTGCGCCTGGAGCCGGCGGAATGACCGGCCCCGGCTAAGCGTTTGCTCAGGCACCCTGATAAGACGGGTGCGCACAGCAACCGAACACCCGCAGACGATCGGAGCCGGGCCCCATGGGCGAGCAGACCACCGTGAAATTCCCGCAAGAGATCATCGACGAGTACGCGGCCCTCGGCGTCGACCTGCCCGCGCTCTTCTCCGCCGGCCACCTCGGCAACCGCATGGGGGTGCAGATCATCGAGGCCGCGCCCGACCGGGTCGTCGGCACCATGCCGGTCGAGGGCAACACCCAGCCGTACGGGCTGCTGCACGGCGGCGCCTCCGCCGTGCTCGCCGAGACCCTCGGGTCCATCGGCTCGATGCTGCACGGCGGCAGCTCCAAGATCGCCGTGGGCGTCGACCTCAACTGCACGCACCACCGCGGGGTGCGCTCCGGGCTGGTAACCGGGGTGGCGACCCCCGTTCACCGCGGCCGCTCCACCGCGACGTACGAGATCGTGATCAGCGACGAGCAGGACGAGCGGGTCTGCACCGCCCGGCTGACCTGCCTGCTGCGGGACGCCCGACCGGGCGGCGCGAAGGGCTGACCGCGGCTGATCCACGCCGTACCGCGCCACAGCCGCGCGGTGCCGCCGGGCCCGCGCGCACGGCGGCACCGGGCACGGCGTTGCCCTCTGCATGCCGCCCCCGCTAGCGTCGCGGCATGAGGCCAGGACCGGCACGCCGAAGACGGCACTCCGCAGTGTGCGCCGCCGCTCTGTCGGCCCTCCTGACCAGCTGCGGGGGCAGCCCCGCCGACTCCGCCTCACCGGCTCCGCGCACCACCGCCCCGCAGGAACTCTGCACCCACCTGATCTCCCACTGGGCCCGCGTCGTCCTCGACGGTGGAGAACAGGCCGGTCTCGACTACCAGGCCATGGGCCTGTCCGGCGGGCAGAACGAGATCCTGCTGGCCGTGGTGGCCGCCGCCCGCGCCGAGCTGATCAGCCAAGGGCCGGACGCGGCACGGAAACTGATCGACCGTCAGGCCGCCGACCGCTGCGCCGACCGGCACCGCGGCGGGACCCCGACCGGCGGCCCCTGGCAATGAGCGGAGTCGGCCCGGTCGAGCCGGGCGAGGGTACGTACGCCTCGGACGGCGCCCCCGCCGCGTACGCGGACCGCCCACGGCGCGGACGGCCGGCCGCGCTCGCGGCCCGCCATCCCCGTACGGCAATCGCCGTCGCCGTCGCGGGTGCCGTGGCCGCAGGCGCGTCGTACCTCTACGTGACCCGCCCGGCGCCCCATCCGCCTCCCCCGACACCCTGGCCCGCCCAGGCGGTGAGCGTCGGCTACGGGGGCGACAGCGGCCGTCCGGAGTCCGGACACGGCTCGTTCGATTTCACCATCACCGTCACGACCACCGCAGGACCACCGGTCACGGTCGAGCGGATCACTCAGAACTCCGCAGCTCTGCGGCTGTCGACCACCCCCGCGACGCCGTTCACGGTGCGTACCGAAAAGCCACGCAACGTACGCGTCGTCATCCAAGTGACGGAATGCCGAAAAGTGGCACGGAATGCCGGGCTCCCTTTCCTTGACATAACGCTGCGTAATGTGCGCGCCATACAAGAGCACAGCTACATTCTCGGCGACCGGTACGCCCGAGACCTGGCCAGCGCGCTCGGCGTCGCATGCCCTGAAGATCGAATGTCAGTACCCAAACCGCCGGACAGTCCTGCACGTTCTCAGCATGCGGACAAGACGAACCAACCGGAATTCCCCCGTTCCACCCACCAAAATCCGCTATGCATTACGCCGTGGCATAACAAGAGCGTCACATCCTTGGCCAGACCACTCCACCTCCCCCAATACCGCGCTTAGAGTCACGCCCAGTCACCGCGCCACCGGATTACCTTCAGTTCGGTTCCCGCGCTCGACTCGGTGCGTCCCAGGGGGGACGGCCGTGCCAGGTGAAAGGACTGATCGTGCGTCAACGTTCGCTCATAGCCATGACGGCTGCACTCACCGCGGGAGCCCTCACGCTCACCGCCTGTGGGTCGCGCGACGAAAGCAAAGGTGGGGCCGAGGGCGGTGGCACCACGGTCGTCATCGGCATCGATGCCCCGCTGACCGGAGAGCTCTCCGCGCTCGGTCTCGGCATCAAGAACTCCGTCGACCTCGCTGCCAAGCAGGCCAACGAGAAGAAGTTCGTCGAAGGCGTCACCTTCAAGGTCGAGGCCCTCGACGACCAGGCCCAGCCGTCCTCCGGACAGCAGAACGCCACCAAGTTCGTCGCCAACAAGGACGTCCTCGGTGTCGTCGGGCCGCTGAACTCCTCGGTCGCCGAGTCCATGCAGAAGGTCTTCGACGACGCCAAGCTGGCCCAGGTCTCGCCCGCCAACACCAACCCGGCCCTCACCCAGGGTCCGGACTGGAACGGCGGCCAGAAGGCCCGCCCGTACAAGTCGTACTTCCGCACCGCGACCACGGACGCCATCCAGGGCCCGTTCGCCGCGCAGTACCTCTTCAACGACGCCAAGAAGAAGAACGTCTTCATCATCGACGACAAGAAGACGTACGGCGCCGGCCTCGCCGCCACCTTCAAGGCCGAGTTCGAGAAGCTCGGCGGCAAGGTCGTCGGCACCGAGCACGTGAACCCGGACACCAAGGACTTCGCGGCCGTCGTCACCAAGATCAAGAGCGCCAAGGCCGACGTCGTCTACTACGGCGGCGAGTACCCGGTCGCCGGACCGCTCAGCAAGCAGATCAAGAAGTCCGGCGTCGCCATCCCGCTCGTCGGCGGCGACGGCATCTACAGCGCCGACTTCATCAAGCTCGCCGGCAAGGAAGGCGTGGGCGACCTCGCCACCTCCGTCGGCGCGCCGGTCGAGACGCTCCCCTCGGCCAAGGAGTTCGTGGCCAACTACGAGAAGGCCGGCTACAAGGAGGCCTACGAGGCCTACGGCGGCTACTCCTACGACTCCGCCTGGTCGATCATCGAGGCCGTCAAGAAGGTCGTCGAAGGCAACGACGGCAAGCTCCCCGAGGACGCCCGCGCCAAGGTCATCGAGGCCCTGCAGGGTGTCTCCTTCGACGGTGTGACCGGCAAGGTCTCCTTCGACGAGTACGGCGACGCCACCAACAAGCAGCTCACGGTCTACAAGTACGAGGGCACCGCCTGGAAGGCCGTCAAGTCCGGCACCTTCGCCGGCTGACCATCACTCCGTAACACCTCACTGCCGCGCGGGGCGCTGCAAATCCAGCGCCCCGCGCGGTGTCACATCCGTCGAAAGACTCGGAGGACCTGCGGTGCACGAACTGCCGCAACAGCTGGTCAACGGCCTGCTACTGGGATCCATGTACGGGCTCGTCGCCATCGGCTACACGATGGTTTATGGCATTGTCCAGCTCATCAACTTCGCCCATGGCGAGATCTTCATGACCGGCGGGTTCGGGGCCCTCACGGTCTGGCTCATGCTTCCCACCGGCACCACCATGTGGCTCGCCCTGCCACTCATGCTCATCGGCGCGATCATCGTCGCCACCACCATCGCCGTCGGCGCGGAACGTTTCGCCTACCGGCCCCTGCGCACCGCACCACGCCTCGCCCCGCTCATCACCGCCATCGGCCTCTCCCTCGCCCTCCAGCAGGCGGTGTGGGCCTGGTACCCCGAGGCGAAGTCCTCCCGCACCTTCCCCGAAATCTCCGGCGGCCCCTTCCACATCGGGAGCGTCACCATCCAGACCGGTGACATCTTCCTGCTGATCGCGGCCCCCATCTGCATGGCGATCCTCGCCTTCTTCGTCATGAAGACCCGCACCGGACGCGGCATGCAGGCCACCGCCCAGGACCCGGACACGGCCAAGCTCATGGGCATCAACACCGACCGCATCATCGTGGTCGCGTTCGCCCTCGGCGCCGCGTTCGCCGCCGTCGGAGCCGTCGCCTACGGCCTCAAGTACGGCGAAGTGAACTTCCGCATGGGCTTCATCCTCGGCCTCAAGGCGTTCACCGCAGCCGTCCTCGGCGGCATCGGCAACATCTACGGCGCCATGCTGGGCGGTCTCGCCCTCGGCATCGCCGAAACCATGGCCACGGCCTACATCAACGAGATCCCCGGCATGCAGCAGCTCGGCGGCCAGTCCTGGGCCGACGTCTGGGCCTTCGTACTTCTCATCGTCGTGCTCCTCGTCAGGCCACAGGGCCTCCTCGGCGAGCGCGTCGCGGACAGGGCGTGACACCGATGACGACACAGACCACCACCGCGGAAACCCCCCGCACCCCGGCCGGCAGCGCACAGACGGGCCTCATCTCCCTCCCGCCGAACATCGCGCGAGCCGTCGCGACCGCAGGCGGCACCCTCACCGTCATCTCCGCGTTCCTCGCCTGGACCTGGACAGCCGCCTTCCCCGGCGACCTCACCGTCTACGGATACCCCGGCGGCCTCCAGTGGCTCGTCCTCATCGCGGGCGCGCTGACCACCCTGTTCGGACTCTCCTCCTACGGCGTCAAGGGCCTCCAGTGGCTCGCACCCGCCGGAACCGACGCCTCCATCAGGCTCTCCGCCCTCGCCGCCTTCACCACCACCTGGTACACGCTGATCGCGATCAGCTACCAGCTCGGCGGCCTCGCCAACCTCGAACCCGGCGCCTACATCGCGGGAATCGCCACCCTGGCCGCCCTCATCGGCGCCCTCGCCCTGCCCTTCGAGCGCCCCGCGCCCGACCCGGCAGACCCAGAGGACACCGGCTGGGACCAGTTCAAGCACAACGCCCGCGGCTCCTTCACCACCTTCAAGGCGGCCTTCACCGGCGGCACCGCGGCACCCGCCCGCAAACTGCCCTCCTACGTCGAGATCCTGATCATCGTCGCTGCACTCAGCTTCGGCCTCCTGGTCTTCACGTACGGCATCGGCACCGAGTACGACGAACTGTTCATCGGCTTCCTCATCACGGCCGGATTCGGTTTCGCCGCACTCTTCAAGTCCGGCCTCGTCGCACGCCTCTCCGCGCTCACCGCCCGGCACCGCAACGTGACCATGGCCGGAGCGTTCGCCGCCGCCGCCGCGTTCCCGTTCACCCAGGCCGACGACCAGTACGCCACCATCGGCGTCTACATCCTGATCTTCGCCACCGTCGCCCTCGGCCTGAACATCGTCGTCGGCCTCGCCGGACTCCTCGACCTCGGATACGTCGCCTTCCTCGGCGTCGGCGCCTACGCCGCGGCCATGGTCTCCGGATCCCCCTCCTCGCCGTTCGACATCCACCTCCCCTTCTGGGGGGCGGTCCTCGTCGGCGCCACCGCGTCCATGGTCTTCGGCGTCCTCATCGGCGCCCCCACCCTGCGACTGCGCGGCGACTACCTCGCCATCGTGACGCTCGGCTTCGGTGAGATCTTCCGGATCACCGTCAACAACCTCGACGGCACCTCCGGCCCCGACATCACCAACGGGTCCAACGGCATCTCCTCGATCCCGAACCTCCAGATGTTCGGCTTCGACTTCGGACTCGAGCACCAGATCTTCGGCGTCACCATCGGCCGTTTCGCGAACTACTTCTTCCTGATGCTGCTGATCACCCTCATCGTCGTGGTGGTCTTCCGGCGCAGCGGAGACTCCCGCATCGGCCGCGCCTGGATCGCGATCCGCGAAGACGAGACCGCGGCACTCGCCATGGGCATCAACGGCTTCCGGGTCAAGCTCATCGCCTTCGCCCTCGGCGCGACCCTCGCCGGCCTCGCCGGAACCGTCCAGGCACACGTCACCTACACCGTGACACCCGAGCAGTACCAGTTCGCCCACGTCGTCCCGCCGAACTCGGCCTTCCTGCTCGCCGCGGTCGTCCTCGGCGGCATGGGAACCATCAGCGGACCCCTCGTCGGCGCCGCACTGCTCTACCTCATCCCGGCCAAGCTGCAGTTCCTCGGCGACTACCAGCTCCTCGCCTTCGGCCTCGCGCTCGTACTCCTGATGCGCTTCCGGCCCGAGGGACTCATCCCCAACCGGCGCCGCCAGCTCGAATTCCACGAAAACGCGGAAGCGCCCGCAGTCCTCAGCAAGACAGGGGCCTGATCCATGACCACCGACACCACGACGAAGGACACCACGCCGGCCACCACGCCCGGCGAGACCGTCCTCGACGCCCGCGGCGTCACGATGCGGTTCGGCGGCCTCACCGCCGTACGCTCGGTCGACCTCACCGTCAACAGCGGCGAGATCGTCGGCCTCATCGGCCCCAACGGCGCCGGAAAGACCACCTTCTTCAACTGCCTCACCGGTCTCTACATCCCCACCGAGGGCGAAGTCCGCTACAAGGGCACCGTCCTCCCCGCCAAGTCCTTCAAGGTCACGGCGGCGGGCATCGCGCGCACCTTCCAGAACATCCGCCTCTTCGGCAACATGACCGTCCTGGAGAACGTGCTCGTCGGACGCCACACCCGCACCAAGGAAGGCCTCTGGTCCGCCCTCCTGCGCGGCCCCGGCTTCCACAAGGCCGAAGCCAAATCCCGCGCCCGCGCCATGGAACTCCTCGAGTTCATCGGCCTGGCCGGCAAGGCCGAACACCTCGCCCGCAACCTCCCCTACGGCGAGCAGCGCAAGCTCGAAATCGCCCGCGCCCTCGCCAGCGAACCCGGCCTGCTGCTCCTCGACGAGCCCACCGCAGGCATGAACCCGCAGGAGACCCGGGCCACCGAAGAACTCGTCTTCGCCATCCGGGACATGGGCATCGCCGTCCTCGTCATCGAGCACGACATGCGCTTCATCTTCAACCTGTGCGACCGCGTCGCGGTCCTCGTACAGGGCGAAAAGCTCATCGAAGGCGACAGCCAGACCGTCCAGCAAGACGAACGCGTCATCGCCGCCTACCTCGGCGAACCCTTCGAAGGCGCCCCCGGCGACGAAGAAGTGGCCGAAGTGGAAGCGGCCGAAAGCGGGACCACGGGGACCACCGGGACCACCGGCACCGCCGGGACCGCAGGCAAGGAGAACGACTGATGACCGCACTTCTCGAAGTCGAGGACCTGCGCGTCGCCTACGGCAAGATCGAGGCCGTCAAGGGCATCTCGTTCAGCGTCGAAGCCGGCGAGGTCGTCACCCTCATCGGCACCAACGGCGCCGGCAAGACCACCACGCTGCGCACCCTCTCGGGCCTCCTCAAGCCCGTCGGCGGCCAGATCAAATTCAACGGCAAATCGCTGAAGAAGATCCCCGCCCACCAGATCGTCTCGCTCGGACTCGCCCACTCCCCCGAGGGGCGGCACATCTTCCCGCGCATGACGATCGAGGACAACCTGCGGCTCGGCGCGTTCCTGCGTTCCGACAAAACAGGCATCGAAAAGGACATCCAGCGCGCCTACGACCTCTTCCCCATCCTGGGTGAGCGGCGCAAGCAGGCCGCCGGCACGCTCTCCGGCGGCGAACAGCAGATGCTCGCCATGGGGCGCGCGCTCATGTCCCAGCCCAAGCTGCTCATGCTCGACGAGCCCTCCATGGGCCTCTCCCCGATCATGATGCAGAAGATCATGGCGACCATCGTCGAACTCAAGGCCCAGGGCACCACCATCCTGCTCGTCGAGCAGAACGCCCAGGCCGCGCTGTCGCTCGCCGACAAGGCGTACGTCATGGAGATCGGCAAGGTCACCCTCGAGGGCACCGGGCAGGACCTGCTCCACGACGAGTCCGTCCGCAAGGCGTACCTCGGCGAGGACTGATCCGCTCGCGCTCGGCGGTACGCACGCGAAGAGGCCCGCCCCCGGGAAACCGGGGGCGGGCCTCTCTCGCGCTGTCGCCGTCGGGGGCGCCGTCGCTGTCGACGGCGGGACTACTCCCCCTTCGCGGCCTTCTTCTCCTCGGCGTCCTCGATGACCGCCTCCGCGACCTGCTGCATCGACATCCGCCGGTCCATCGACGTCTTCTGGATCCACCGGAACGCGGCCGGCTCCGTCAGCCCGTACACCGACTGCAGCACACTCTTCGCCCGGTCCACGAGCTTCCGCGTCTCCAGCCGCTGCGAGAGGTCGGCGACCTCCTTCTCCAGCGCCTTCAGCTCGGTGAAGCGCGACACCGCCATCTCGATGGCCGGCACGACGTCGCTCTTGCTGAACGGCTTCACGAGGTACGCCATGGCACCGGCGTCCCGCGCCCGCTCGACGAGGTCGCGCTGCGAGAACGCGGTGAGCATCAGGACGGGGGCGATGGACTCGGCGGCGATCTGCTCGGCGGCGGAGATCCCGTCGAGGACGGGCATCTTCACATCGAGGATGACAAGGTCCGGCCGGTGCTCGCGGGCGAGCTCGACGGCCTTCTGCCCGTCGCCGGCCTCGCCGACGACGGAGTAGCCCTCTTCCTCGAGCATCTCCTTGAGATCAAGGCGGATGAGGGCCTCGTCCTCGGCGATGACGACACGGGTCGTCAGCGGCGGGACGTGCGA
This sequence comes from Streptomyces mabaensis, assembly GCF_053763515.1. Classification (NCBI taxonomy): domain Bacteria; kingdom Bacillati; phylum Actinomycetota; class Actinomycetes; order Kitasatosporales; family Streptomycetaceae; genus Streptomyces; species Streptomyces mabaensis. Next base: position 59,475 of record NZ_JBSOPZ010000024.1, on the reverse strand, counting down.
CTGGTCGTCGTCAACGGGCTGGGGCGACTCGGGGGCGGTCACGGGACTCCTCGTTCCTGAATGGCACTGCCCATGAGCCTACCTAGCTCCTGTAAGGTGAGACCACGCAGGGCGGTGCTACTCCTTGGTTTCTAAGGCCCCAGTACTCCAACGGTTAGAGAGACGGTGCTCAAACCACCGACAGTGTGGGTTCGAATCCCACCTGGGGCACTTTTCCTTCGAATCCATAGCCGCGCCCGAATCGGCGCACTTCACTCGCTCAGGTGAACCTGCGCCCAGAATGCCGCTCGGCGGTCAAGGGCCAACAAGGCTCGCGCTCATGTACGACATCGATACGCGTCAGCGGGCCCTCAGCCTCGTCACCCAAGGGCACAGTCTCAACTCCGTCAGCCGACAGACCGGTATATCGCGCGCTGCCATCCGCGACTGGCAGACCCGGATCGAGCCGCTGCCGCGCATGCTCGGCCAGGCCGCACCATGTGCGCGATGCGTCGCCGAGCCCGGACTGCCTGCGGACCAGGGGGCATATGCCTACCTGTTGGGGCTCTACCTCGGTGACGGATGCATCAGCCCCCAGCCGCGCGGTGGCTACCAACTGCGCATCGCATGCGCCGATGCCTGGCCCGGGCTGATCGACCAATGCCGCGCCGCAATCGCGGCTGTCCGCCCCCAGGACCGCGTTTACGTCCTCCAGAAGGTGGGCTGCGTAGCCGTCACGAGCTACGGCCGCCACTGGCCGTGCCTCTTCCCCCAGCACGGGCCCGGGAAGAAGCATGAGCGGCCCATCGTCCTCGAGCAGTGGCAGCGACACATCGTCCACGTGCACCCGTGGGCGTTCATCCGCGGACTGGTTCACTCTGACGGCTGCCGCATCACCAACTGGACCGAGAAGGTAATCGGCGGGGAGCGAAAGCGGTACGAGTACCCGCGGTACTTCTTCACCAACACGTCCGTGGACATCATCGGACTCTTCACAGGCGCGCTGGACAGCGTTGGCATCGAGTGGAAGTCGGCTCTCCAGAGCCGTTCCGCCCAGAACATCTCCGTCGCGCGCCGCGCCTCCGTCGCCCTCATGGACGCCCACGTCGGGCCGAAGTACTGACCCCGCCACCCGCGCCGCCTACTTCGGCGCGTCGTCCTCGCCGATGTGGTGGACGCGGACCAGGTTTGTCGAGCCCGGGACTCCCGGTGGAGAGCCCGCCGTGATGACCACGATGTCTCCCTTTTCACAGCGGCCGATCTTCAGGAGCTGTTCGTCCACCTGGGCGACCATCGCGTCCGTCGATTCGACGTGCGGGCCGAGGAACGTCTCGACGCCCCACGTCAGGTTCAGCTGGGAGCGCGTGGCCGGGTCCGGGGTGAAGGCCAGCAGGGGGATCGGCGAGCGGTAGCGGGAGAGGCGCTTGACCGTGTCACCGCTCTGGGTGAAGGCGACCAGGAACTTCGCGCCGAGGAAGTCGCCGATCTCGGCGGCGGCGCGGGCGACGGCGCCGCCCTGGGTGCGGGGTTTGTTGCGGTCGGTGAGTGGAGGGAGGCCCTTGGCCAGGACGTCTTCCTCCGCCGCCTCGACGATGCGGCCCATCGTCTTGACCGTTTCGATCGGGTACTTGCCGACGCTGGTCTCGCCGGAGAGCATCACCGCGTCCGTGCCGTCGATGACCGCGTTGGCGACGTCGGACGCTTCGGCGCGGGTGGGCCGGGAGTTGTCGATCATCGAGTCGAGCATCTGCGTGGCGACGATGACCGGCTTGGCGTTGCGCTTGGCGAGTTTGATCGCGCGCTTCTGGACGATCGGCACCTGTTCCAGCGGCATTTCGACGCCGAGGTCGCCGCGGGCGACCATGATGCCGTCGAAGGCGGCGACGATGTCGTCGATGTTCTCGACGGCCTGCGGCTTTTCGATCTTGGCGATGACGGGGAGTCGGCGGCCCTCTTCGTCCATGACGCGGTGGACGTCTTCGATGTCGTGTCCGCTGCGGACGAAGGACAAGGCGATGACGTCGGCGCCGGTGCGCAGGGCCCAGCGGAGGTCTTCGATGTCCTTGTCGGAGAGTGCGGGGACGGAGACGGCGACGCCGGGGAGGTTGAGGCCCTTGTGGTCGGAGACCATGCCGCCTTCGATGACGGTGGTGTGGACGCGGGGGCCGTCGACTCTGGTGACCTGGAGGGCGACGCGGCCGTCGTCGACGAGGATGCGTTCGCCGGCGGTGACGTCGGTGGCGAGGCCCTGGTAGGTGGTGCCGCAGATGTGGCGGTCGCCTTCGAGGGGTTCGACGGTGATGGTGAAGTCGTCGCCGCGTTCAAGGAGTACGGGGCCTTCGGTGAAGCGTCCGAGGCGGATCTTCGGGCCTTGAAGGTCGGCGAGGACGCCGACGCTGCGGCCGGTTTCGTCGGAGGCCTTGCGGACGCGCTGGTAGCGCTCCTCGTGTTCGGCGTAGGTGCCGTGGCTGAGGTTGAAGCGGGCGACGTCCATTCCGGCTTCGACCAGTGCTTTGATCTGGTCGTATGTGTCGGTGGCGGGGCCCAGGGTGCAGACGATTTTTGCTCGGCGCATGGTTCGAGCCTAGGCCTTACCGGCCGGTAGCGAATCAGTCACACATGACTACTCAACAACCTTTGCATGAAGGGTTATTGACAAGTGTTGAATTGTGCGCGGGGGCGCTCTGATGAGCAATGCCCGGCTACAGCCGCGGCGGGGTCATCGTGAAGCGTGCGTTCACCTGGGCGTAGACGGTCTGGCGCTGGGGTTCGAGGTCGAGGGCGGGTGCTGCCGCGTCTTCCGCGGCTGCGCCGTATGCCACTGACCGCATCATGCCGCCGGGTGCTGGTGGCGCCATGGGGACGGCGTTCTCCGCGCCGAGGTCGGCGAGTTCGACGAGGGCCGCGAGGCGGGCGCCCAGCGCTTCGGCGTACTCGCGGGCTCGCTGGACGGCTTCCTTCACCGCCTGCCGCCGGGCTTCGCCGTGGGCGGGCGAGTCGGGGCGCAGGGCCCACCAGGGGCCGTCGACGCGGGTGAGTTCGAGGTCGGCGAGGCGGGTGGTGAGTTCGCCGAGGGCGGTGAAGTCGTTCAGTTCGGCGCTGACGTGGACGCGGCCGTGGTAGGCGCGGATGCGTTCGCCGCGGCCGTGCCGCGTGAGTTCGGGGCTGATGGAGAAGGCGCCGGTCTCGAGCTTTTCGACCGCGTCGCCGTAGGACTTGATGAGGTCGAGGACGGTTGCGTTGCGGCGGGTGAGGTCTTCGAGTGCGCTGCGCCGGTCGGTTCCGCGTGCGCTGACGCTGATTCCGATGCGGGCGATTTCGGGGTCGACTTCGATGCGGGCCTCGCCGCGGACGGCGACGCGGGGGACTTCGGGGGTGCCGTAGGGGGCTGCGGGCGGGGACGGTACTTCGTCGGTCACGGTGATCTCCTCGGGGCGCGGTCGGTCGTACGGACACTCTCGCATCCGGGTCCGACAACGGGTGGTCATCAGATCGAAACTGCCGAGGGGTGTTGCCCGGGTGGCTGCTGGGCCAGAATCTACGCGCGTTATCTACGCGCGTTGTGCAATCTGAAGAGGGAGATGAAATGCCGCTCGACCGACGGACGTTCCTGGGCACATCGGCCGCCACCGGGGCCGGAGTCGCACTCGCGGGGTCCTCCTCCGCTCCCGCCGCAGCCCACGTCGAGGGCCGGGCGTCCGGACGTCCGCCGAAGCGGTACTCGTTCACCGTCATGGGCACCACCGACCTGCACGGCAACGTCTTCAACTGGGACTACTTCACGGACAAGGAGTTCGACGACAAGGCACACAACGACGTGGGGCTGGCGAAGATCTCGACGCTGGTGAATCAGGTCCGCGAGGAGAAGGGCCGGCGCAACACGCTGCTGATCGACGCGGGTGACACGATCCAGGGCACGCAGTTGTCGTACTACTACGCCAAGATCGACCCGATCACCGCGCGGCGCGGCCCGGTTCATCCGATGGCTCAGGCGATGAACGCGATCGGCTACGACGCGGCGGCGCTGGGCAACCACGAGTTCAACTACGGGATACCGGTGCTACGTACGTTCGAGGAGCAGTGCGACTTCCCGCTGCTGGGCGCCAACGCGCTGGACGCGAAGACGCTGCGGCCGGCGTTCCCGCCGTACAGCATCCACCGTCTGCGTACGCCCTGCGGCCGGGACGTGAAGGTCGCCGTCCTGGGTCTGACCAATCCGGGCATCGCGATCTGGGACAAGATCAACGTGCAGGGGAAGATGACGTTCCCGGGTCTGGAGGAGCAGGCGGCGAAGTACGTGCCGCGGCTGCGGTCCATGGGCGCGGATGTCGTCATCGTCTCGGCGCACTCGGGTTCCAGCGGTACGTCCTCGTACGGCGACCAGCTGCCGCACATCAAGAACGCGGCCGGGCTGGTCGCGGAGCAGGTTCCGGGTATCGACGCGATCCTTGTCGGGCACGCGCACACCGAGATCCCGGAGTACCGGGTCGTGAACAGGCAGACGGGCAAGGAGGTCGTTCTCTCGGAGCCGCTCAAGTGGGGGCAGCGGCTGACGCTGTTCGACTTCGATCTGGTCTGGTCGAAGGGGCGCTGGACGGTCGAGCGGGTGGCGGCGCAGGTCCTCAACTCCAATACGGTGGCGGAGGATCCGGAGATCGTGCGGCTGCTCGGGGACGAGCACCGAAAGGTCGTGGCGTACGTCAACCAGGTCATCGGCACGTCGACGGCGGCGATGGCGACGGCCGAGGGTCCGTACAAGGATGTGCCGATCATCGACCTGATCAACCACGTTCAGGCGGAGACGGTGAAGGCGGCCCTCGCGGGCGGCGAGTATGCCGGCCTGCCCGTGCTCTCGCAGGCGTCGTGTTTCTCCCGTACGGCCGCGATCCCGGCCGGCCGCGTGACGATCAGGGACGCGGCCGGGCTGTATCCGTTCGAGAACACGCTGGAGGCGCGGCTGATCACGGGTGCGCAGCTGAAGGACTATCTGGAGTACTCCGCGAAGTACTACGTCCGGACGGCCGCGGGTGCGCCGGTGGATCCGGCGAAGCTGACGAACGCCGACAACACCCCGGACTACAACTACGACGCGGTGTACGGCCTGACGGACGACCCGGCGGACGGTCTGCCGGGTCTGCCGGGTCTGGCGTACGACATCGACATCGCGAAGCCGGTCGGCTCGCGCATCACCGGGCTGTCCTTCGCCGGCAGGCCGGTCGATCCGGCGGCGCGGTTCGTGCTCGCGGTGAACAACTACCGGGCGAGCGGGGGCGGGAACTTCCCGCATGTGCCGCAGGCGAAGCAGCTGTGGGCCAACTCGGACGAGATCCGCAACACGATCATCACGTGGGTGCAGGCGCGGGGGACGGTCGATCCCGCGCGGTTCGCGTCGGTGGACTGGAGGCTGACGCGGGACGGTACGCCGGTGTTCTGATCCGTCGGGTGTGTTCCACCTGTCAGGTGTGTTCCATCCGTCGGGTGTGCTCCACCCGTCAGGTGTGTTCCACCAGCGGGAGCAGGCCCTCCGGCGCGGGTGCCGGGCGGGCCTGTTCGCGTTCCAGGCCGAAGCTGGTGAACGCGGTGCGCTGCGGCAGCGGGTAGGGGCTCTTGCCGGTGAGGGAGTTGAGGATGGCGGCGCTGCGCCAGGCGGCGAGGCCGAGGTCGGGTGCGCCGACGCCGTGGGTGTGGCGCTCGGCGTTCTGTACGTACACCGAGCCGGTGACGGACGGGTCGAGCAGCATGCGGTACTCGTCGTCGATGCGGGGGCGTCCGGAGGCGTCGCGGCGGATGTACGGGTCGAGACCGGCGAGGAGGGGGGCGAGGGGGCGCTCGCGGTAGCCGGTGGCGAGGACGACGGCGTCGGTGGTGAGGCGGGAGCGGGTGCCCTGCTGGAGGTGTTCGAGGTGGAGTTCGACCTTGGTGGTGGCGACGCGGCCGGCGGTGCGGACGCTGACGCCGGGGGTGAGGACGGCGTCGGGCCAGCCGCCGTGGAGGGTACGGCGGTAGAGCTCGTCGTGGATGGCGGCGATGGTGTCGGCGTCGATGCCCTTGTGGAGCTGCCACTGCTGGGGGACGAGCCGGTCGCGTACGGGCTCGGGGAGCGAGTGGAAGTAGCGCGTGTAGTCGGGCGTGAAGTGTTCCAGGCCGAGCTTGGAGTACTCCATGGGGGCGAAGGCCTCGGTCCGGGCGAGCCAGGTGATCTTCTCGCGGCCGGCGGGGCGGGCGCGGAGGAGGTCGAGGAAGACCTCGGCGCCGGACTGGCCGGAGCCGATGACGGTGATGTGTTCGGCGGCGAGGATGCGTTGCCGGTGGTCGAGGTAGTCGGCGGAGTGGATGACGGGCACGGTGGGGGCGTCGACGAGGGGGCGGAGAGGTTCGGGGACGTAGGCGGCGGTGCCGACGCCGAGGACGAGGTTGCGGGTGTAGGCGCGGCCGAGTGCTTCGGCTTCGCCGTCGGTGTCGAGCTGGGTGAAGTCGACTTCGAAGAGGTCGCGTTCGGGGTTCCAGCGGACGGCGTCGACCTGGTGGCCGAAGTGCAGGTCCGGGAGGTTTTCGCTGACCCAGCGGCAGTACGCGTCGTATTCGGCGCGCTGGATGTGGAAGCGCTCGGCGAAGTAGAAGGGGAAGAGGCGGTCGCGGCTGCGCAGGTAGTTGAGGAAGGACCAGGGGCTGGCGGGGTCGGCGAGGGTCACGAGGTCGGCGAGGAAGGGGACTTGAAGGGTGGCTCCGTCGAGGAGGAGGCCGGGGTGCCAGTGGAAGGCGGGGCCCTGGTCGTAGAAGGCGGTGGCGAGGGTGTTGCCGGGGATGCCGTGGGCGAGGGCGGCGAGGGAGAGGTTGAACGGGCCGATGCCGATGCCGACGAGGTCGTGCGGCTGGTCTAGGTCCTGGGGGTGTTGGGTGGGGGCGGGGACGGGGGGTGCGGTGGGGTGCGGCGGGGTGTGCGGCCGGGTGGGGGGTGTCGGGGCGGTCATCGGGGGGTGCTGCCTTCCAGGAGTGTGAGCAGTGTTTCGAGGTCACTGGGGGTGGTGTGCGGGTTGAGGAGGGTGGCCTTGAGCCACAGGCGGCCGTCGGCGCGGGCCCGGCCGAGTACGGCGCGTCCCTCGGTGAGGAGGGTGCGGCGCAGCTCGGCGAGGTGGTCGTCGGTCGCGCCCGTGGGACGGAACAGCACGGTGCTGATGGTGGGCCGGTCGTAGAGCTCGAAGCCGGGGTGGGCGTCGAGGAGGTCCGCGAGGTGGCCGGCGGCGGCGCAGGTGCGGTCGACGAGTTCGGCGAGGCCGGTACGGCCGAGGGCCTTGAGGGTGACGGCGGCCTTGAGGATGTCGGGGCGCCGGGTGGTACGGAGGGACCGGCCGAGGAGGTCGGGGAGGCCGGCTTCGGTGTCGTCGTCGGCGTTGAGGTACTCGGCGCGGTGGGCGAGGGGCGCGAGGGCGGCGGTGTCGGGTACCGCGAGGAGTCCGGCGGCGATCGGTTGCCAGCCGAGTTTGTGCAGGTCGAGCGTGACGGACTGGGCGCGGTCGAGTCCGCGGAGCTTGCCGCGGTGGGTGTCGCTGAAGAGGAGTGGGCCGCCGTAGGCGGCGTCGATGTGGAGTTCCGCGCCGTGGGCGGCGCAGAGGTCTGCGATGTCCGGCAGGGGGTCGATGAGGCCGGTGTCGGTGGTGCCGGCGGTGGCGGTGACGAGGAGGGGGCCGTGCATGTCGTTGAGGGCCTCGTCGAGGGCGGCCGGGTCGATGACGCCTGCGGGGGCGGGGACGGTGACCGGGTCGGGGAGGCCCAGGAGCCAGGCGGCGCGGGGGATGGAGTGGTGGGCGTTCGCGCCGTGCAGGACCTGGACGGAGCCGTGGCGTTCGCGGGCCAGGAGGAGGGCGAGCTGGTTGGACTCGGTGCCGCCGGTGGTGACGAGGGCGTCGGGTGCGGGGTGGTGCGGGTAGATCTCGGCGGCGAGTGTGCGGGTGACTTCGGTTTCGAGGGTGGAGGCGGCGGGGGCCTGGTCCCAGGAGTCCATGGAGGGGTTGAGCGCGGAGGCGGCGAGGTCGGCGGCGGCGGCGAGGGCGAGGGGCGGGCAGTGCAGGTGGGCCACGCACAGCGGTTCGGCGGGGTCGGCGGCGCCCTCGGCGAAGGTACGGACGAGGGTACGCAGGGCCGCGTCCGCGCCGGTGCCGGTCTCGGGCAGCACGGGCTCGACGGCGTCGCGCACCCGTGCGGCGACGGCGTCGGGCCCGCCGCCGGGCATGGGCCCGCCGCGGGCGGCGGCGCCGTCGCGGAGGGCGTCGAGCACGGCGGCGAGCAGGGGCCGCAGCGCGTCGGGCCCGGCCGCGCCTCCGGCGAGCGGAGGGAGGTGGGTGCCGGGGGGCGGCGTCATGGGTCCGTCCTTCGGGTGCCGGTCGTTCGGGTGTGCCGGTCGTTCGGGCCGGTCATTGGTGTGCCGGTCGTTGGTGTGCCGGTCGTTGGTGTGCCGGTGGTCGTTCGGGTACGTGGGAGGGGCACACCAGCGTGTACACGGATCGGCAGGAGCACCCGCAGAGCCCAACGATCTCAACCCGAAAGTGGGTACGGCGGCGCGGGAAGGGGAGGTCGGGGGTGGCGGGTGGTATCGAGGCCGGGCCGGGGGCCGGTGGGTGGGGGTGGGCGCGGGACGGTGGGTGGGTGGGGGCGTGGGTGAGGGGCGGTTCCGGGTGGTGAGTGGTGTGCAGGCGGCCCGGCCCCGGCCTCGGAGTGCCCCGGCCTCGGCTCAGCGGTTGTAGCCGGTGAGGGGCGGCAGGACGCGCGGCTGGTCCCGGATGGGCCCGGGCCACCTGAGCGGCCGCAGGCCGGGGGCAGGCCGGGGGCGGTCATCCGTGCCCGGGGTCGGGTGGTTCGGGGAGGGGGCCGCCCGGTTGTGATGATGGCGGCTCCAGGCCGGGCGTCAAGGGCGCTCCCTCCGGTCGCGTCGCTGCGCGATGGCCTTCGGCCACCCTGGACTCCCGTCCCTCCACCGCTACTGATGAGTGGGGGGGGCGGCCCCCGGAGCCGGGCCCCGGGACTGCTGGTCGATTGCCCCCGGTCCGCCCCCGGCCGCAGGCCGGTGGGCGGTTACGGGACGCGGTCTCTCCGGGAGGGGCCCGGCTCGGCTCAGCGGCCACCGGGCGGTGGGTGGTGCGCGATCGCCTCGGGATGGGCCCGGCCCCGGCTCAGCGGCCACCGGGTTGTGGGTGGTACCCGGTCGCCTCGGGATGGGCCCGGCCCCGGCTCAGCGGCCGCCGGGTGGCGGGCGCGGTCTCTCCGGGATGGGCCCGGCCCCGGCTCAGCGGCCGCCGGGTGGCGGGTGATGCGCCATCAGCCCGGGAGGGGCCCGACCCCGGCTTAGCGGCCGCCGGGTGGTGGGTGATGCGCCATCGGCCCGGGAGGGCCCGGCCCCGGCTTAGCGGCCGCAGGCCGGTGGCAGTTGCGGGGCGCGGTCTCTCCGGGATGGGCCCGGCCCCGGGCAAGCGGCTGCAGGTTGTGGACCACGCGGTCGCCCCGGGAGGGGCCTGGCCCCGGCCAAGCGGCTGCAGATTGTGGACCGCGTGGTCCGCTCGGAGGACCCCGACCAGCTCCGCGGCCGCAGGCCGGTGGGCGGGTGCGACAGACTTGCGATGTGCCCGGCCCGGCCAAGCGGCCGTAGGCCTGTGGGCAGGGCGCGCGACTGATCGCCAGGGGGCCCGGCTCGCTCAGCGGCCGCAGGCCGGGGGGATTGTCGCGTGCGGCAGCTGGGAGGGGCTTGGCCCCGGCTATTCGGCCGTCAGGCCGGTCTGGCCGAGGTATGGCTACATCGAGCGGCATGAAGGGTCCCGAGGACCTCAGTTGCGCCCGATTTGCCGGGGTTTGTGGCCCGCCTACGGGTCCCCTCGGCCGCTTGGTGTCAATCCACCTCGGATTGGGCGTTGTCGTTGGCCAACAGACGGCCGTCGGCCGCTATGCCGAGCCCCGCAGCCCCCGAAGTGGCCGCGTGTCTTGCCCCGCCCACCGGGCTGAGGTCACCGACGAGAGCGCAGCCAGCGTCCCGGCTCAGGTGGGGCCCCGCTCCCCGGGGCCGCCCGACACTCATCTGCACCAGCGGGACGGGGCGGACGGTCAAGGGGGGCCGAAGGCCATCGCGCAGCGACGCGACCGCAGGGAGCGCCCTTGACGGTCCGGCCCGGCCCGCCATACTCACAAAGCGGGCGGCCCCGGGTTTCCCGTCCACCCCTCGCCCCCGGGCGCAGTCACCCCCGCCCCGGCCCCCGCCAAGCTCACCCCCGCCCCGCCGCGCGGACCTCCCTTGCCCTTCGCAGGTCGTCCAGTTGGTCCGTCAGTTTGCGGCGCAGGGCCGGGATCATCTCCGTCTCGTGGAGGCACTCCTCGCCCAGCCGCAGGGACTCCGCGTCCACCGCGTAGAGCGGGAACGCGTAGCGGCCCGCCGCTTCCGCGATCGCCTGGCCACGGCGGGCGGCCAGGGCCACCGCGTCCGGGTAGTAGCGGGGCACGTACTCCCGTACGAGATCGGTCTGTTCGGGCTGCCAGAAGCCCTGGGCCGTGGCCGTGAACAGGTAGTTGGACAGGCCGTCCGACGCGAACATGCGCTCCCACGCCTCGCGCTTGGCCACGGGGTCCGGCAGCGCTGCCCGGCAGCGGGCCGCGCCTTCCTGGCCGGTCGCCGTGGGGTCCCGGTCCAGCTCCGCGGCGATCGCCGCCTCGTCCGTCGCGCCGAGCACCACGAGCCGCTGCAGGATCCGCCACCGCAGCTCGGGGTCGAGTTCCGGCCCGCCGGGGACGCCGCCGGACGTCAGCCAGTCCTGGATGCCGTCCGGCTGGGTTGCGCTGTCGATGAAGTGGCGTACGGCCGTGAGCCTGAGGCCCGCCCCGTCCCCGTCCTCCGTGCGCCGGATCAGGTCGCGGCAGAGGCCGGTGAGGGTCGCGAGGGCGGCGGGCCGCGCCTCCGGGGGCAGGTAGCGGTCGGTGATCTGGGTGTTGGCGAAGCCGAGTACGCCCTGCACGATCGCGAGGTCCGACTCGTACGGCAGGTGCGCGCGGGCCGCCTCGAGGTAGGCGGCGGGGGCCAGTTCGCCGTCGCGGACCATGTCGCGGGCGGCGTTCCAGACGACGGCGCGGGCCAGCGGGTCGGGCAGGCCCGACAGGGAACGTACCGCCGTGTCCCATGACGCGGAGTCGAGGCGCACCTTGGCGTAGGTGAGGTCGCCGTCGTTGAGGAGGACCAGGTCGGGGCGGCGGCCCGGACGGACCGCGGACGGGTCGCGCTGGGGGATGTCCAGTTCGAACCGTTCGCGCAGGACCAGGCGGCTGGGCTCGGCGAGGACCTTGTCGTACGCACCGACCGCGATGCGGTGGGGGCGGTCGCCCTTGTGGTCGACGGCGAGGGTCCAGCCGCCGTCGGCGGCGGCGATCGACGGGCCGAGGGTGTCGACGCCGGTGGTGCGCAGCCATCGCTCCGCCCATGCGTGGACGTCGCGGTCGGTCGCGTGGGCGAGGGATTCGATGAAGTCGGCCAGGGTGGCGTTGCCGAACTTGTGCCGGTCGAAGTGGGTGTTGATGCCGGCGAGGAAGTCCTTCTCGCCGAGCCAGGCGACGAGCTGGCGCAGTGCGGAGGCGCCCTTGGCGTAGCTGATGCCGTCGAAGTTGAGCATCGCGGAGGCGGTGTCGGGGACGGCGTCCGGGTCGGGTGCCACGGGGTGGGTGGAGGGCCGCTGGTCGGCGTCGTACCCCCAGGCTTTGCGGACGATTCCGAAGTCGACCCAGGTGTCGGTGAAGCGGGTGGCTTCGGCGAGGGTCTGGTATCCCATGTACTCGGCGAAGGACTCGTTGAGCCAGATGTCGTCCCACCAGCGGAGGGTGACGAGGTCGCCGAACCACATGTGGGCCATCTCGTGGGCGATGACCATGGCCCGGGTCTGGCGTTCGGTGTCGGTGACGGCGGAGCGGTAGATGAACTCGTCGCGGAAGGTGACGAGTCCGGGGTTCTCCATGGCGCCGGCGTTGAACTCGGGGACGAAGGCCTGGTCGTAGGAGTCGAAGGGGTACGGCTCCTCGAACTTCTCGTGGTAGCGGTCGTAGCACTGCCGCGTGATGTCCATGATCTCGTCGGCGTCGGCGTCGAGGTACGGCGCGAGGGAGCGGCGGCAGTGGATGCCGAAGGGCAGTCCGGCGTGCTCGGTGCGTACGGAGTGCCAGGGGCCGGCGGCGACGGCGACGAGGTAGGTGGAGATGCGGGGGGTGGGGGCGATGGTCCAGCGGCCCTGGCCCTGGTGTGCGGCGATGCCGTTGCCGAGGACGGTCCAGCCGGCCGGTGCGGTGACGGTGAGGTCGAAGACGGCCTTGAGGTCGGGCTGGTCGAAGGCGGCGAAGACGCGCTGGACGTCGTCCATGAAGAGCTGGGTGTAGAGGTAGATCTCGCCGTCGGTGGGGTCGGTGAACCGGTGCATGCCCTCACCGGTGCGGGAGTACCGCATGGACGCGTCGATACGCAGCTCGTGCTCGCCGGCGGTGAGGCCGGTGAGCGGGAGCCGGTTCTCGTCGAGCGTGTCGGGGTCGAGGGGCTGTCCGTCGAGGGTGGCGGAGCGCAGTACGGCCGGCTTGAGCTCGACGAAGGTGTCTCCGGTGGCCCGCGAGGTGAACCGGATGACGGTGTGGGAGTCGAAGGTCTCGTCGCCGCCGGTCGTCAGATCGAGGCCGATCGTGTACCGCTGGATGTCGAGGAGCTGGGTTCGTGTCTGCGCTTCGTCGCGCGTCAGTACGGACATGAGGGACATGCTGCCTGATGCGGTGGGGACGGCACAGGGGGGCGACGCGGGGCGGTGTGGGGCGGGGCGCGGGACAGGGGGCGGTGGTCAGCCCTCGTTCGCCGGGGGCTTCGCGGCCGCCGGGGGCTTCGCGGCGATCGTCTCGTGGTGGCGGATCACCTCGGCGATGATGAAGTTCAGCAGCTTCTCCGCGAAGGCGGGGTCCAGTTTCGCGCTTTCCGCGAGTTCGCGCAGGCGGGCGATCTGGCGGGCCTCTCGGTCCGGGTCCGCCGGGGGCAGGTGGTGGTGGGCCTTGAGGTGGCCGACCTGTTGGGTGCACTTGAAGCGCTCGGCGAGCATGTGGACCACGGCCGCGTCGATGTTGTCGATGCTGGCCCGCAGCCGGGCCAGTTCCGCGCGTACGGACTCGTCGATGTTGCTGGAGGTCATGGTCGCTGAGCTTACGTGGCGCGCGGGGGGCCCGAGGAGCCGATGGTCGGTGGATGGTCGGGGTCGGGGATCTGGTTGCTCCAGCCACCGGGCACCGCGCGGCCCTGCTGTTCGCGGAAGCGGACGGGTGCGGTGCCGACCCGGCGGGTGAAGAGGCGGGAGAAGTACGCGGGGTCGTCGTAGCCGACGCGGCGGGCGACGGCCGCGACGGGCAGTTCGGTGGCGGCGAGGAGTTCCTTGGCGCGGCCGAGGCGGATGCCGAGGAGGTAGTCCTTGGGGCTGCAGCCCGCCCCGCGGCGGACGGCGGTGCGCAGCTCGGCGGGGGTCATGCCGTGGCGGGAGGCGTGTTCGGCGACGGACAGGGGCTGGAAGGCGTCGCGGGCGAGGGCCTGGAGGACGGGGTCGCCCTCGGCGTTGGTGTCGGCGCGGGCGCGGCGCAGGGCGACGAGGAGTTCGTGGACGGCGGCGCCGGTCTCGACCTCCAGGAGGGGGTTGCCGCGGCGGGCGGCGCGTGCGATGCGGCCGATGGCGGCGCGTGGCCCGGCGGCGTCGGAGAGGGGGACGACGGGCCGGTCGGGTTCGATGTAGCCGAGTTCGGTGTAGGTGGTGGTGGCGGGGCCGGTGAAGTCGACGAAGGCCTCGTCCCAGCCGGTGCCGGGGTCGGCGGCGTAGTGGTGGGGCACGCCGGGGGTGAGCCAGAGGAGGGTGGGGCCGGTGATGCGGGTGCGCCGGCCGTCGGGGCCTTCGGCCCAGCCGCTGCCCGCGCAGATGACGATGGCCACGTGGTGGTCGAGGGTGCGGGGGCCGACGGTGGGGAGGGCGCCGTGCTGGAGGCCGACGCCGAGGCAGACGAGTCCGAGGCGGTGGTGGAGGGGGCTGGGGGTGAAGTAGCGCATCCAGGTGTGGTACATCCGGGTTTCTTCCTCCTCGTCTGCTCGGGTGCGGCGCGCGTCGGCGGCTGCGGCTCGTCGGCGGTTGCGGGCCGCACAGTTGCGTCCAAACAGCGCTGATCTTTGTCCATGGACCGGCCGCCCGCCAGGGGGCGAGGGTGGCCGCAGTCGGTGAGCGAGTGAGGGGCGGGGACCGTGGCTGTCTTCACGGTGGGTGACGAGGGTTTCCTGATGGACGGCCGGCCGGTGCGGCTGCTGTCGGGCGCTCTGCACTATTTCCGGGTGCACGAGGGTCAGTGGGGGCACCGGCTGGCGATGCTGCGTGCGATGGGCCTGAACTGCGTGGAGACGTACGTGCCGTGGAACCTGCACGAGCCGTCGCCCGGCCGGTTCCGGGATGTGCAGGCGCTGGGCCGGTTCCTGGACGCGGCGCGGGCGGCCGGGCTGTGGGCGATCGTGCGGCCGGGACCGTACATCTGCGCCGAGTGGGAGAACGGAGGGCTGCCGCACTGGCTGACGGGGCCGCTCGGCTCGCGGGTGCGCACGCGGGACGCGGAGTATCTGCGGCACGTGGACCGGTGGTTCCACCATCTGCTGCACGAGGTCGTGCCGCGGCAGGCGGACCTGGGCGGTCCGGTCGTCATGGTGCAGGTCGAGAACGAGTACGGCAGTTACGGCTCGGACCAGGTGTACCTGCGGCACCTGGCCGAGCTGCTGCGCGAACGCGGGGTGACCGTACCGCTGTTCACGTCAGACGGGCCGGAGGACCACATGCTGACGGGCGGCTCGCTGCCGGGGGTACTGGCGACGGCGAACTTCGGCTCCGGGGCCCGGGAGGGCTTCGAGGTGCTGCGCCGTCACCGGCCGCGGGGGCCGCTGATGTGCATGGAGTTCTGGTGCGGCTGGTTCGACCACTGGGGTGCGGCCCCGGTCGTACGGGAGCCGGGGAACGCGGCGGACGCGCTGCGCGAGATCCTCGAATGCGGCGCGTCGGTCAACCTCTACATGGCGCACGGCGGGACGAACTTCGCCGGCTGGGCGGGGGCCAATCGCGGGGGCCCGCTGCACGACGGCGTGCTCGAGCCGGATGTGACGTCGTACGACTACGGCGCACCCGTGGACGAGTTCGGCCGCCCGACCGAGAAGTTCTGGCTGTTCCGGGAGATCCTCGCCGAGTACGGGGCGGGGTACGGGCAGGGGCCGCTGCCCGGGCTGCCGCCCTTGCCCGCCCCGCTCGGAGCTGCGGTCCGGGCGGAGTTGACGGGGTGGGCGCCGCTGGACGAGGTGCTGGAGGTGCTGGGCGGGCCGGAGCGTGAGTCGGCGACGCCGGCGACGTTCGAGGAGCTGGATGTGGACCGCGGGCTGGTCCGCTACCAGGTGGAGGTGCCGGGTCCCCGGCAGCCGTACACGCTGAGCGTGGCGGGGCTGCGGGACCTCGCGGTGGTGTACGTGGACGGGGTGCGGGCCGGTGTGCTGGACGGCGAGAGCGCCGCGCTCGGCGCGCCGGTGGCGGGGCCCGCCACGGTGGAGCTGTGGGTGGAGTCGCTGGGGCGGGTCAACTACGGGCCGCGACTGGCCGAGTCCAAGGGCATCACCGGTGGCATCCTGCACGAGCGGCAGTATCTGCACGGTGTACGAGCGCGGGGCCTGCGGCTCGACGCGTTCGAGGACGCGGAGGCGGTCGCGAAGGTGGCCTTCCGCGAGCCGGCGGGGCCGACGGGACTGTACCGGGGCGGGTTCGAGGTCGCCGGCGCGGGGGACGCGTCGCTGCGGCTGCCGGGCTGGGTGCGGGGCTTCGTGTGGGTGAACGGCTTCTGCCTGGGCCGGTACTGGGCGGCGGGCCCGCAGGATGCGCTGTACGTGCCGGGGCCGGCGCTGCGCGAGGGCGGCAACGAGGTGTGGGTACTGGAACTGGAAGGAGCGGGCGAACGGTTCGCGGAGCTCAGCTGAGCGCCGCGCGATGCGCGCGGTGCGCGGGGCGCGGGGCGCGGGGCGCGGGGGCGGTGCTCGGGCGCCGCCGCTTGCGGCTTGGCGCGAGCCGTCGGCGTGAGCGCGGGCCGGCGACGCCGGGGCGCGTCGGTACTCGCCGTGCCCGCCTGCTGCTTGGCCGACGCCAGCGGCCTGGGCACAGCCCCGGCGACGCCGGGTGCGCGCCCTGCCGTCCCCCGCCGGTGGCCGGGCGTCCCAGCCTGCGGCTTGGCACGCGTCGTCGATGGGGGCATCGTCCTGCCGCGCGCCGCGGCCGGAGGTACGGAACCGGGGGTCGCGCGCGGCGGTGTCGGGCAGGGGCGTACGCCGCAGACGCCGGCACCGCGGCCCCGCAGGGACCCTGCCGCCGGGCGCAGCCTGTCCCGTTCCTGCGGCCCGGGCCGCTGGAACGGGACAGGTGGTGTGCTCAGCCGCTGGACTCAGCGGACCGGCTCAGCGGCCGGACCGTACGGCGCCGGGCGGCGCCCACGTCCGGGACGCCGAGCCCGAGCCCGGGCCCGGGGCGGCGGTGTCGCCGAGGGGGGTGTCAGAGGCCTGCCGCTGCCGATTTGATCGCTGACGCGAACGTCGACACCTCGGTGTAGACCCCGGGGTAGCCGGCCCGTGCGCAGCCCTCGCCCCAGCTGGTGATGCCGACCTGGACCCAGGCGCCGGCGTTGTCCTTGCGGAACATCGGGCCGCCGGAGTCGCCCTGGCAGGTGTCGACGCCGCCTTCGGCCATGTAGCCGGCGCAGATCTCCTCGCCGGCGACGAGGCTGCTCCCGTACGCCTGCTTGCACGTGGCGTCGGAGACGAACGGGACGTTGGCCTTGCGCAGGTAGCGCTGCTGGCTGCCGCCCTCGGTCGCGGCGCCCCAGCCGGCGACGGTGAAGGTGCCGCTGTTGTACTGCGTGGTCTCGGCGATCTTCAGGGTCGGCAGGTTGATCGGCTGGGCCAGCTTGATCAGCGCCCAGTCCTTGCCGGTGCCGTTGTAGCCGGGGGCCTGGAGGACCTTGGTCGACCTCACCTTGATCGCGCTGGGGCTCCGGAGGTCCACGACCCCGGCGGTGGCGGTGATGGAGGTGTTGTTGCCGGAGCCGTTCACGCAGTGCGCGGCGGTGAGCACGATGGTCTGGGTGTACAGCGCGCCACCGCAGCCCATGGAGAGCCGGACCATGAAGGGGAATTCGCCCTGTGCGGCGCGGACTCCGCCCACGACGGGCGGCGCCGCGGCGGACGCGGAGGCGGGCTGGAGGCTGAGGGCCGCGAGTCCGACCGTGAGGACGGCGGCGGATCTCTTGAGCAGGCTGATGAACTTCTTCAACGGACTGCCTTTCGTGGGGGGTTGGGTGATCTGGGCGTGCTCATGCCAAGCGAGCAGACATGTGCACGCCAAGACGCTGTTGGATTATGAAGAGTCGCTCAGCCATGCGACAAGGCACACTTTCCGGCCACCACCGCCCCTCCCCGGTCTCCGCTTACAGTGGAAGCCGGTTCACCTTCATCCGGAGGTACGGGCGTGGCGAACGGCAGCGAGGTCGTACACGGCTATCCGCACCTCTCCACCGTGCGGGCCGCCATCACCGCGCTCTACAAACGGCTCTCGTACGAGGGGATCCGCGGCTACGCCCCGAGCTTCGCCCCCGTCGACGCGGCCTTCTCCGACCAAGACGACCTCCACCTGGGTGCCCAGCGCGTCGCCCACGCGATGGTGCAGCATCTCCATCTGCCCGACGCCCGCATGATCGTCGGCTTCCGCGAGATGGAGCACGCGGCGAGCGTCGAACTCGCGGCGGGCCCGGAGTACTTCATCGAACTCAACGACCGCTTCAGAACCCACCGTCAGGACATCGGCGCCGCCCTCGCCCACGAGATCACCCATGTGCTGCTGCACCGGCTCGGGCTCGAGTTCCCGGGCACCCGCGACAACGAGATCCTCACGGACACGGCAGCCGCCTACCTCGGCGCGGGCTGGCTGCTGCTCGACGCGTACCGCGAGGACGCCGCCTCCAGCCAGAAGCTCGGCTATCTCACCCCGGAGGAGTTCGGCTACGTCCTGGCCAAGCGGGCGCTGGTCTTCGACGAGGACCCCGCGATCCGGTTCACCAGCCCGCAGGCGTACACCGCGTACACCAAAGGTCTGGCAATGGCCCGCCGCGACGAGCAGCAACCGCCCCTGACGGCGGCCGGCTGGTCGGGCCGGCGCCGGTACGCGAAGGACCGGCGGTACGCGGTCGAGCACCGGGGACCGACACCCCCCGGCTGCCCGTACAGCTTCGACGGCGGCCCCGGAGCGCTCCGCGTCTCCTTCGACTGCCCCACCTGCGCCCAGCGCATCCGCGTCCCGGTCCGCGGCCGGGTACGGGCCCGCTGCGGCCTGTGCCGCACGGTCCTGGAGTGCGACACCTAGGATCCTGTCCGGGACCTGTCCGCGACCTGTCCGGGACCTGTCCGGGACCTGTCCGAAATGACTTTGCGGGAGGGCACCGCCCGCGCGATGGTCGGTGTATGGACACAGAGCCGGCAGCGGGCCACGGGGATCTCTTCGAGGCCGTGATCAGTGGCGAGGACGACACGGTGGTACGGCTGCTTCGCGCGGGCATCCCCGCCGAGGCGACCGACGAGGACGGACAGACCGCGCTCTACCTGGCCGCGGTCCAGGACCGGCCGGGTATCACCCGGCTGCTGCTCGCCGCCGGCGCCGACCCGGACCGGCCCAGCGGCGCGGACTCCGTGGACCTGCCGCTGTGCGGCGCCGCGTGCGGGGGGCATGCCGAGGTCGTCCGGGCGCTGCTGGCCGCCGGCGCGCAGCCGGACCGGCGTGAGGAGTTCGGGTACACCGCGATGACGTGGGCCGTGCAGCAGGGACACACCGCCGCGGTGGAGGCGCTGCTCGCGCACGGGGCGAGCCCCGACCTGGCGGGCCCGCACGGCGAGCCGCCGCTGGTGCTCGCGGCGCGGCGCGGTTCCGCCGGCACCGTACGGGCGCTGCTGGAACACGGCGCGGCGGCCAAGAACGAGGCGCTCGGCGAGGCCCGGCGGTGGCTCGGCCTGGACGTGGCGGAGGAACTGCGGCGCAGGCTGACGAGCGCGTACGAGGGCGAGTTCGAGACGGTGACGCGCCGGGTCGAGGAGCACGGCGGGGTGACCGTCATCGTCGAGCTGCTGGGCGACGGCGCGCCGCGGGCCGGCGACGAGCAGCAGACCGGGCATGCCGCCATCGCCACCATCCTGGAGGCGGAACTGGGGATGCAGACGCCGTTCGCGGAGCTGGCCGAGCGGGCGTTGCGGTGCGGGGACCCGTCGAACGACGACTGGTTCGAGCCGATGTACGTCCTGCACCGGCGCGGCGACGAGGAGACCTTCCAGGCCGCTTCCGCGTGGTGCGCGAGCGGCGAACCGCTGCGGCAGGCGTTCGCCGCGGATGTGCTGGGGCAGCTCGGCTTCCACAGCGAGGAGAAGCCCTTCGCGGCGCGTTCGCTGCCCGTCCTGCGGGAGCTGGCCCGGGAAGCGGTGGAGCCGGAGCTGATCCAGTCCGCGGTACTGGCGCTGGGGCACCACGGTGATGCGGCGGCGCTGCCGGAAATCCTGCGCCACGCCGGGCATCCGGACCGGGAGGTGCGGTACCGGGTGGCGCTCGCGCTGGGCGGGATCGTGCCGGGTGATCACGCCGAGGCGATCGGGGTGCTGGTCACGTTGAGCCGCGACACCGACGACCGGGTGCGGGACTGGGCCACGATGGCGCTGGCGGGTGTGGAGGCCGACGCTCCGGCGATCCGGGAGGCGCTGGCGGCCCGGCTGGACGACGACGACACGGACGCGGTGGCGGAGGCGGCACGCGGGCTGGCGATGCGTCAGGATCCGCGTGCCACCGATGCGTTGATCCGGATCCTCGCGGACGAGGATCCGGACGGTTACGCGTACTCCACGGCCGTGCAGGCCATGGAGTACGTCGTGGACGGCGACCTCAGGATGCGACTGGAGCGGACGGCCCCGCGCCGCCGCTGACGCTTGCGCCGCCGCTGACACCCGCGTCACTGACGCCCGCGCCGACGCCGGCATCCGGGCCGCCGCCGACGCCCGCGATGTCGTTGACCGCTGCCCAGCTGAACGCCATCGCCGGACCGATCGTCGCGCCCGGCCCCGGATACGTCTCGCCCATCACCGCGGCCGAGCAGTTCCCCGACGCGTACAGACCGGCGATGACTGTGCCGTCCTCGCGCAGCACCCGCGCGTCCGCGTCCGTGACCAGGCCGCCCTTGGTGCCGATGTCGCCGGGATGGACCGGGACGGCGTAGTACGGGCCCTGGTCGAGCGGCGCGAGGTTCGGGTTCGGCAGCGTCGGATCGCCGTAGTACCGGTCGTAGACGCTCTCCCCGCGGTGGAAGTCCGCGTCCCGGCCGGCGACCGCGAACCCGTTGAACCGCCGTACCGACGCCGGCAGCCGGGGCGCGCCGATGGCGGCCGCCAGCTCCTCGACCGTCTGCGCCTGCTTCACGAAGCCGCTGTCCAGCCACGCCTTGGGGAAGGCCTGCCCGGGGAAGAGACCCGCGAAGATGTAGCGGGCCTTGGAGCGGGCGTCGAGAATCAGCCAGGAGGGGACGGTGGTCGCCTCCGGCCGGTCGTTGGCGTACATCCGGTCCACGAGCTCGTGGTACGGCGCGGCCTCGTTGGCGTACCGCTCCCCCGCCTCGTTCACGATCACCATGCCGGGGATGCCACGGTCCGCGACCAGGAAGAACGGCTTCTGCCCCGGCGGGCACACGGACGGCGCGCCCCACACCTTGTCGAGCAGGTCGGTCGCGGCGCCCAGCTCCTCGCCCAGCACCAGCGCATCGCCGGTCTGCCCCTCCGAGGCATGGGACCACTCGGTGGAGGTGGGCGCCGGCAGGTACTTCTCGCGCAGCCCCTGATCGTGCGAGAAGCCGCCCGAGGCGAGGACGACGCCGCCCTCGGCGCGTACGGTCAGCTCCTTGCCGCCCCGCGTGGTCCGTATGCCCGTGACCCGTCCGTCCTCCTCGACCAGCCCGGTCAGCGGCGCGGACAGCCACAGCTCACCGCCCAGCTGCTCCAGCGACAGCCGCATACGCGCGATCAGCGCCTCGCCGAGCGAGAGCAGCCTCCGCCCGGTGACCAGGGCCTTCACCGCCCGCAGTCCGACGCGCATCGAGACCCGCTTGCCGGCCCAGGTACGGCTGACCATGTTCAGGAAGCGGAAGTCGTACGAGGTGATCGTCAGCCCGTACGTGGGCAGTCCGGCCCGGCGCATGGAGTGCCGCAGCGAACCGAGCCGTTTGAAGTCGACGATCCTCGGCTCGATCGACCGGCCCCGCGCCATGCCGCCGAGCCGCTCCGGGTAGTAGTCGGAGTAGCCGGGGGTGTACATGAAGCAGACCTCGGTGCGGTCGTGGAACTCCCGCACCATGCGTGGGCCGTGGCGGAGGTACGCCTCCTTGCGCGCGTCCGGCACCCGGTCGCCGACGGTCGCGTCGAGATAGGCGCGGGCCTTCTCCGGGGTGTCTCCGAGCGCCGCCTCGTCGAGGTGGAAGTTGCCCGGCACCCAGATCGCGCCGCCCGAAAGGGCCGTCGAGCCGCCGTACTTGTCGGTCTTCTCGACGACCAGCACCGTCAGGCCGCGCAGTCGGGCGGTGATCGCGGCGGCCAGGCCGGCCGCGCCGGAGCCGACCACCACGACGTCGTACGTGTGGTCCCAGTGCCGCTCGGTCATCCGAACTCCCCGGTGGCGTAGTCGCTGCGGAAGTAGAGCAGGGGTGTGCCGTCCTCGCGGGCGTCGAGGGCGAGCACGCGGGCGGTGACGAGATAGTGGTCGCCCGCCTCGTGGACGGTGTCCAGGGCGCAGTCGATGGTGGCGAGGGCGCCGGTGATCCGTACCGCGCCGTGCTCGCTCAGCTCCCAGTCGACGCCGGCGAACTTGTCCTCGCCGCGCCGGCCGAGGGCCGCGCAGACGTCCCGCTGGTCCGCGGCGAGGACGCTCACGCCGAACCGCCCGGCGTGCTGGATCTTCGGCCAGCTCGTGGACGACTTGCCGATGCTGAGGAGCACCAGTGGGGGGTTGAGGGAGAGGGAGGCGAAGGACTGGCAGGCGAGGCCGACGGGGGCGCCGTCGGGGTCGGTGGCGGCCACGATGGTGATGCCGCTGGCGAAGCGTCCGAGGACGTCGCGGAAGGCGGCGGCCTCGACGGGGCTCTGGACGGGGCCGGTCAGCCGTTCCACTGGTGGCCCCAGAAGCTGTCCGCGGTGATCTCCTTGGCGACCCAGGTGGCGGGGTCGACGACCAGCCCGTCCCAGCCGTACTCGACCTGGAAGCCGCCGGGCGCCTGCGCGTAGAAGGACACCATGTGGTCGTTGGAGTGCCGGCCGAGGGTGGAGGCGATCGGGATGCCCGCGGTGTTCATCCGGTCCAGACAGAACCCGACGTCGTCCAGGGTCTCCAGCTCGACCATGAAGTGCACGATGCCGGGCGGCAGCGCGCCCGGGTACAGACCCAGGCTGTGGTGACGGCCGTTGGGGCTGAGGAAGTGCATCCAGTAGAAGTCCTGGCCCGGGGCGCCGGTGGGCACGGCCACCGGAGGCAGCCTCATCGAGTCACGCAGCTGGAAGCCGAGCAGGTTCTCGTAGAAGGCGAGGGTCTCGGCGGTGTCGGGCGCGGGCAGCACCACATGGCCCAGCCCCAGGTCGCCGGTGACGAAACGGTTGCCGTACGGGGTGCCGAGCGGGGTGTGGTCCTGAGCCTGGCCCCAGAAGACCTCCAGCGGGTTGCCACTGGGGTCCTCGAAGTGGATCAGACCCTGGACGCGCCGCTCGGCGAGAGTGGCCGCATCGCCCGGCTTGACGACGATGCCGGCCGCTTCCAGCTCGGCGGCGGTATCGGCGAGCGCGGCGGCGTTCGCCACCTCGAAGCCGGCCGCGAGCAGGCGGTCCTGCTCTCCGGCGACGAACTGGAAACGGTGCGCGCGGTCGTCGATACGGACGTTGAGCCGGCGCTCGTCCGAACCCTGCGCCTGGACCATGCCGAGGATGTCCAGGGTGTAGGTGCGCCACTCCTCCAGCTTGGTGGTCTCGATACGGAGGTAGCCAAGTGCGCGGATGTCCATGGTGGTTCAGGCCCTCTCAGTTCGCGAAGAAGTCGGTGGCGAGGCGGTTGAACTCGTCGAACCGCTCGGTCTGCGCCCAGTGGCCGCAGTGCGGGAAGACATGCAGCCGGGCATCGGGAATCGCCTTCAGGGCGACCAGCGCGCCGTCCAGCGGGTTGACCCGGTCCTCCCGGCCCCAGGTGAGCAGCACCGGATGGCTGATCCGGTGGGCCTCGCGCCAGAGCATGGTGTCCTCGGCCCAGGCCGGGTTGGCGAAGGAGGCCGCCATCCGGGCATTGCCGAGCTTGGCCTCCGGGTCGATGGCCTGGGCGTACCGCTCCTCGACCAGTGCGTCGGTGACGATCGCCGGGTCGTAGGCGAGGGTGGTCAGGAAGGTGCGCATCTGCTCGCGGGTCGGCTCGGGGGCCGCGCTGAACTCGAAGAGCCGCTTGATGCCTTCGGTCGGGTCGGGTGCGAAGAGGTTGACCGAGATGCCGCCGGGTCCCATCAGCAGCAGCCGGTCCACCTTGCCGGGGTGGTTCAGCGCCATCCGGACGGACGTGCCGCCGCCGAGGGAGTTGCCGATGAAGTGCGCCTTGTCGATGGCCAGTTCGTCCATCAGGGCGGCGACGGCGTTCGCGCTGAAGGAGAAGAAGTCCCGGTCGAGTTCGGGCTTGTCGGAGCGGCCGTAGCAGGGCTGGTCGACGAGCAGGGTGCGGAACCGCTCGGCGAACACGGGCAGGTTGCGGCCGAAGTTGGACCAGCCGGAGGCGCCCGGGCCGCCGCCGTGCAGCATGATCACCACCGGCGCGTCCGCGGATGCGGGACCGGCCTCGTGGTAGTGCAGGGTGAGGCCGCCGGCCTTCACCGTCCTTGAGGTGCTGTCGTACGTGATCACAGCATCGTGTCCTGGATGTCGAGGCCCAGTGCGCCCTGACCGAACAGCACCAGCGCCCGCTCGGGGTCGTTGGCGGCGTGCCCGCGCCCGGTGTGGACGTCACGCCAGGCCCGCTGGACCGGGTTCGGGCCGGTGCGCATGGCGCTGCCGCCGGCGTTCTCCATCAGCAGGTCGACGGCGGCGACCGAGCGCTCGGTGGCCAGCACCTGGTCGCGGCGGGCGCGGGCACGCAGTGCCATCGGCAGCTCCTCGCCGCGCTCGGCCAGCGCGTACAGCTCATCGATGTTGCGCCGCAGCTGCAGCCAGGACGCGTCGATGTCACTCGCCGCCCGGGCGATGCGCACCTGCGCGAACGGGTCCTCGGCGACCTGCTGCCCGTACGAGATACGGAACCGCTCCCGGGTGGCGGCGACATAACCCTCGTACGCGCCCTCGGCGATGCCGACGATCGGCGTCGAGATGGTCGTGGTGAACACCGAGGCATACGGCAGCCGGTAGAGCGGCTCGCGGTTGACCTCCTGGCCGGGGCTCTGCAGAGCGGTGACCGGACCGAAGCTCAGCGCCCGGTGCTCGGGCACGAAGACGTCGTCCAGGACGATGTCGTTGGAGCCGCTGCCACGCAGCCCCACGGTGTCCCACACGTCGTCGATGCGGTACTCGGCGCGCGGCACCAGGAACGTCCGCATGTCGACGGGCCGGCCCTCGGCGTCGGTGACCAGCCCGCCGAGCAGCGCCCAGTCGGTGTGGTCGCAGCCGGAGGAGAAGTGCCAGCGACCGCTGACCCGGAATCCCCCGTCGGCCTGGGTGACCTTGCCGGTCGGGGCGTACGAGGAGCAGATCCGGGCCGTGCGGTCCTCGCCCCAGACCTCCTCCTGCGCCCGCGGGTCGTACAGCGCGACGTGCCAGGGATGGACGCCGACGACCGAGGCGACCCAGCCGGTCGAGCCGCAGGCCTTGGCGATCTCCTTGACCGCGGCGTAGAAGAGGGCCGGATGGGCGGCGTAGCCGCCGTACGCCCTCGGCTGGAGGAGCCGGAAGAAGCCGGTCTCCTCAAGCTCCTTGATCGAGGTGTCGGGCACCTTGCGCAGGCTTTCGGCCTCGGCGGCGCGCTCGCGCAGCACCGGGGCGAGGGCGCGGACCGCCTCGAGGACCTCTTCGTCGCTCATGCGTGTCCCCTCTCGGATCATCGGGTGGGTTGGGCTCGGGTTCGAGTGCCAGGAAGGTACGACGAGGTGTTCCGGAGCGAAATACCGGTTTCCCGCTCAGCGGGAACCCGGTGAAGTATTACGGAACGAAATACCTGGTTCCGTGTCTTCCCCCTGCCAGGGGTGCCGTGACAAGGTCACCCCAACGCCTCACCCGCGCCCCGCACAGTCGTGGCGCCGCGCTGTCACCTGGGGGTTTCCTGTGCCTGAACAGGTCACCGCGACCGAGCTCGCACCGCTGTCGCTGCTGGAGAAGGCCGCCAAGGTGCTGGGCGCCTTCGACGGGACGGAGCCCCGGCTCTCCCTCACCGAGGTCGTCCGGCGCTCCGGCATCCCGCGCTCCTCCGCCCACCGGATCCTCGACCAGCTGGTGCAGCTGCGCTGGCTGGACCGCGAGGGCCGGGACTACCGGATGGGCATGCGGATCCTGGAGCTGGGCGCGCTCGCCTCGCATCACAACCGGCTGCGCCGCGCCGCGCTCCCGCTGCTCCACTCGCTGCACGAGACCACCGGCCACCTGGTCCACCTCTCGGTCCTGGACGGCGCGGAGGTGGTCTACCTGGAGCGCATCGGCGGCTCGGAGGACACCTCGGTCCCGTCCCGGGTGGGCGGCCGTGTCCCCGCGTACTGCACGGCGGCAGGCAAGGCGATCCTCGCCTTCAGCGACCCGGCCGCCGTGGAGCACGTCCTCGCGTACGGCCTTCGCCCGCGTACGCCGCGCACGCTGATCCACCCCGTCGCGTTCCGCTCCGACCTGGCCGCGACCCGCGACCGCGGGGTGGCCTTCGACCGCGAGGAGAGCTTCCGGGGCGTGGCCTGCGTGGCGGCGCCGCTACGGGGCGCGGGCCGGGCGGTCGCGGCGGTCTCGGTCTCCTGCAAGGGCGCCCACCGCGAACTGGAGCGACTCGCTCCGGCCGTACTCGCCTCCACCCGGGCGATCTGGCGGGAGCTGTACGGACCGGGGCGGGCCGGCCGCTCGACGCCCCCGCCCAGCCTGGAGCCGGGCGTCTCGGCGCAGGCGATGGACAACATGATGGGCTGGCTGCGGTTCAGCGAGTGGATGTGACCGCGCGGGCGCGGGCGCCGGCATAAATGCGGGCGTCGGCGCGGTTGCGGCCGCAGGGACGCAGCCCCATGGATGTGGGCCCGGCGCCAGACCTCCCCGCCGGGGGCCGGGCCCACGCTTTGAGGAGCGAGCCTGGATCACCTCAGGGAGTAGGTGATCTCCACGCGCTCGCTCAGCGGTACGGCCTGGCAGGCCAGGACGTACCCGTCGTCGAGATCCTCCTGGTCCAGGACCTCGTTGCGGACCATCTTCACCTCGCCCGACACCACCCGGCAGCAGCAGGCGCTGCACGCGCCCTCGCGGCAGGAGTACGGGGCATCGAGCCCGGCAGCGAGCATGGCGTCCAGCAGCGGGGTGTCCGCTCCCCAGCTGACCTGGTGTGTCTCGCCGTCCAGTTCGACCTCGGCCGTGCAGGAACCGTCCGCCGGCGCCCCCGCCACCGCCGCCGCCGCCGTCGCCGTCGGCCGCTTGGTGAACACGTCGTCGCCGAGCGAGAAGAACCGCTCCCGGTGGATCCGCCGGCCGTCGGTCCCGAGCGCCCGCAGCGCCCGTTCCGCGCTGTCCATCAGCGGTGCCGGACCGCAGAGGTACGCCTCCATGCCGGCGTGCGGCGCGAGCGCCGAGGTGAGGAGTTCCGTGGTCGGCAGCCCCTGGAGGATCTCCAGCCAGTGGACCACCGTGAACCGGTCCGGGTACTCCTCGGCCAGGCCCCACAGCTCGTCGCGGAAGATGACCGCGCTCTGGTCGCGGTTCGCGTACAGCAGCGCCACCCGGCCCTGCCCCGTCGCCAGGGCCGACTTGGCGATCGACATCACCGGGGTGATGCCGCTGCCGCCCGCGACGAGCAGCAGGTCCTGTCCGAGGTCGTCCGGTGTGAAGGTACCGGCCGGCGCGAGCACCTCCAGCTCGTCGCCGGCCGACACCTCGTCGCAGACCCAGCCGGAGCCGAGTCCGCCGGCCACCCTCTTGACCGTGACCTTCATGGGCTCCCCGGTGTGCGGGGAACTGGAGAGGGAGTAGCAGCGGGCCGCGCCGCCCGGCACCCGCAGGGTGAGGAACTGGCCCGGCCGGTACGGAAGGCGCGCGTCGAGGACGAGCGAGACGGCGTCGGCGGTCTCCCTGATCACCTCGGTGACGCGCACGGTGTGCGGGCCGGCCGTCCTGGGGGTGCCGGGTCCCGGGTTCTCGTCAGGCTTCGGCTTCACGTCAGGCTTCTGCTTCACGTCAGGCATCAGCTTCTCGTCAGGCATCAGCCACCTCCAGCAGGCCGGTCTCGACCGCCTCGGCGATGCTCGTACGCAGCGCGTCGCAGGAGCGCACGCGTGCGCTCAGCTCCCCCGCCGCCACCCGCCGGCCGATCTGCGGACAGACGGCCGCGGCGTCGTCCGTCCACTGCACCTGGGTGTGGGCGGGGCTGAACTTCTCGCACAGCACCTGGTTGCCGCAGGTCGTGCACTCCACGGGCTGCATGTCAGGCTCCGGTCTCCGGCGCCGCCGCGGGGCGGGCCAGGTTCTGCGCGACCTCGGCACGCCAGGCGGCGTTGGCCCGCTCGGTGTCGATCTCGAACTCGAAGCGCTGCACCATCTCGTCCTTGACGTCGGCGACGTCCACGTAGAACTGCTCGTACCAGCGCCGCAGTTGGTAGACGGGCCCGTCCTCCTCCGTGAGCAGCGGGTTGTCGATCCTGGTCTTGTTCCGCCAGATCTCGATGTCCTGCTCGAAGCCGACGGCCAGGCCCGAGGTGAAGAGGCGGGCGGCTTCGTCAGCCTGTTCGTCGGTCATGCCCGGCAGCTTCCTGATGATCGTCCCGTACAGCAGAACGAAGCTGTTGGCGTCCACCGGATAGTGGCAGTTGATGAGGATGCTCTCCATCTCGACTCCGCCGCCGATGTCGGACCACACCCGGTCGATCATGTAGGAGGGGCCGTAGTAGGAGGCGTCGGACCGCAGGTCGCTGCTGAGGTTGCCGAGGTCCATGTCGCGGCGCGGGGTGGACTCCAGGTACTGGGTGGCGACGTGACCCTCGAAGACGTTCTTGAAGTAGGTCGGGAAGGCGTAGTGGACGTAGTAGAAGTGCGCCATGTCCACCACGTTGTCGATGATCTCCCGGCAGTTGGAGCCGTCGACACGAGCGGTGTTCCAGGACCACTCGGACCACTCGCCGCGGTCCAGGCCCTCGATCTCGGGGATCGTGACTTCAGGCGGCGGGGGATTGCCCTCGGGGTCGTTCCAGACGAACAGCTGCCGGTTGCGCTCCAGGGTGATCCAGGAGCGGGTCTTGGCCCGCGGCGGCACCCGGCGCGCGTACGGGATGTCCGCGCAGCGACCGTTGCCCGCCCAGCGCCAGTCGTGGAAGGGGCAGGCGATCGCGTCGCCCTTGACGGTGCCGTGGGCGAGGTTCCCGCCCATGTGCGGGCAGTAGGCGTTGAGGACGTGCAGGGCGCCGTCGTCCTCGCCCTGGAAGACCACCAGCTTGGTGCCGAAGGCCTCGATCTCGTGCGGCTTTCCGTCCTTGAAGCTGTCGGCGAGGCCGAGACAGTGCCAGCCCCGGGCGAACCGGGTGGGCGGGGCGGCTGCCTCGATGACGCGGGGCTCTTCGTTGAGTGCGGTCATCGTGCTCTCCTTCTCTTCCTTCTGTTCCGTCTGTTCCGTCTGTTCCGTCTGTTCCGTCTGTCCGGGCTACTTCTGTGGCTGGGCTACTTCTGGGCCGCGAGTTCGACGGCGATGTCGATGAGCTGGTCCTCCTGGCCGCCGACGAGGCGGCGTTCGCCCGCGCGGAGCAGGATTTCGGCGCCGGATACGCCGTAGCGCTCCGCCTGCCGGTAGGCGTGCTTGAGGAAGCTGGAGTAGACGCCGGCGTGGCCCATCATCAGAGCGAGCCGGTCGAGCAGGCATTCGTCGTCCATGACGGGCCGGACGACGTCCTCGGCCGCGTCGATGATCTTCAGTACGTCGATGCCGGTACGGATGCCCATCTTCCGGCAGACCGCGGCGAGCGCCTCGACCGGTGTGTTGCCGGCGCCGGCGCCGAGGCGGCGGGTGGAGCCGTCGATCTGCTGGGCGCCGGCCCGGATCGCGGCGATCGAATTGCCCACGCCCAGGCCGAGGTTCTCGTGCCCGTGGAAGCCGACCTGGGCGTCCGCGCCCAGCTCGGCGACGAGGGCGGCTACGCGGTCGGTGACGTCGTCCATGACCATCGCGCCGGCCGAGTCGACGACGTACACGCACTGGCAGCCGGCGTCGGCCATGATGCGGGCCTGCGCCGCGAGCCGCTCGGGGGTGGTGGAGTGGGCCATCATCAGGAAGCCGACGGTCTCCAGGCCCATGTCGCGGGCCAGGCCGAAGTGCTGGACGGAGATGTCGGCCTCGGTGCAGTGCGTGGCGATGCGGCAGATACCGGCGCCGCCGGCGTGCGCGGCCCGGATGTCGTCCTTCACGCCGAGTCCGGGGAGCATCAGGAAGGCGATCTTGGCGTGCCGGGCCGTCTCCACCGCGATCTTGATGAGGTCCTGCTCGGGCGTCTTCGAGAAGCCGTAGTTGAAGGAGGACCCGCCGAGGCCGTCCCCGTGGGTGACCTCGATGACGGGCACGCCGGCATGGTCGAGCGCGCCGACGACGTTCCGTACGTCCTCGCCGGTGAACTGGTGGCGCTTGGCGTGCGAGCCGTCGCGCAGGGAGGAGTCGGTGACGCGGATGTCGAGGGTGTCCGAGTACGGCTTGGTGTCCGGGTACGGCTTCACGCGCGCATCTCCTTGGCTGCCTTGGCGAACTCTTCGCCGACCTTGGTGGCGGCGGCGGTCATGATGTCGAGGTTTCCGGCGTACGGAGGCAGGTAGTCACCCGCGCCCTCGACCTCGAGGAAGATCGCGACGCGTGCCATTCCGCCGTTCTCCGGGGAGGGGTCGTCGAACTGCGGCTCGGCGCGCAGCCGGTAGCCGGGGACGTACGTCGCCACGTCCTGCGCGACCTGCTTGACGGAGAGGGTGATCGCGTCCTGGTCGGCGTCCTCGGGGATCGCGCAGAAGACGGTGTCGCGCATGATGACCGGCGGCTCGGCCGGGTTGAGGATGATGATCGCCTTGCCGCGGGCCGCGCCGCCGATCTCCTCGATGCCGCGGGAGGTGGTGCGGGTGAACTCGTCGATGTTGGCGCGGGTTCCGGGCCCGGCGGAGACGGAGGCGACGGACGCGACGATCTCGGCGTACGCGACGGGGACGACGCGTGAGACGGCGTACACCATCGGGATGGTCGCCTGGCCGCCGCAGGTGATCATGTTGACGTTGGGCTGGTCCAGGTGGGCGGTGAGGTTCGCGGGCGGGACGACGGCGGGGCCGACGGCGGCCGGCGTCAGGTCGACCGCCTTGATGCCGAGTTCCGCGTAGCGGGGGGCGTTGGCCCGGTGGACGTAGGCGGAGGTCGCCTCGAAGACGATGTCCGGCCGCTCGTCCTGGGCGAGCAGCCAGTCGACGCCTTCGTGGGACGCCTCGACGCCGAGCTTCCGGGCCCGGGCGAGACCTTCGCTGTCGGGGTCGACGCCGATCATCCAGCGGGGCTCGATGTGCGCGGAGCGCTGGAGCTTGTGGAGGAGGTCGGTGCCGATGTTTCCGGACCCGACGATGGCGGCGGTCGCCTTCTTCGTGCTGGTGGTACTGGTAGTGCTGGTAGTGCTGGTAGTCATGTGTGCCTCAGCGGAAGGAGAGGGAGACGGAGCCGAGCCCGGTGAACTCGGCGGTGTAGGAGCGGCTGGCGACGACGTCCACGGCGCGGGTGCAGGATCCGGGCAGTACGACGTGGCCCTTGCGCAGCGGAACGCCGAAGCGGGCGACGGTCCGGGCGAGCCAGGCGACGGAGGTGGCGGGGTTGCCGAGTACGGCGTCACTGCGGCCTTCGGCGAGCAGCTCGCCGTCGTCGCTCGTGAGCCGCGCGTCGATCGTATTGAGGTCCAGCTCGCGCGGGTCGCATCCGTCCCCGATGACGTATCCGGCGGAGGAGGCGTTGTCGGCGATCGTGTCGGCGATGCCGATCCGCCAGTCGGCGATCCGGCTGTCGATCAACTCCAGGGCGGGTACGACGCGTTCGGTGGCGGCAAGGACGTCGGCCTCGGTGCAGCCCTCCCCCGGCAGGTCGGCGCCGAGGACGAAGCCGACCTCGACCTCGATACGGGGTGCGCAGTAGCGGGCGACGGGGACCGGCTGGTCCTCGTACAGCAGCATGTCGTCGAGGAGGTGGCCGTAGTCGGGCTCGTCCACGCCCATCATCTGCTGCATGACGGGTGAGGAGAGACCGACCTTGTGGCCGTGGACGAGCGCGCCGGCGGAGAGGCGGTGGCCGATGTTGATGAGCTGGATCTCGTACGCGTCCTCGGTGCCGATGCCGGCGAAGACCTCGGTGAGTGGCTGGATGGGCGTCCGGCCGTGCTCGGCGGAACGCAGCATCGCGGCGGCTTCCTGCCTCCGGCGGTCCGTGAGCATGGTGGTCCTCCAGGGGGCGTGTCCGTCGATCGGATCGACGGGTGGCGTCGGGGGGGGCGACCGATGGGGTCGAAGTCCGGCCGACGGTAGGCGGGCGGGAGGCCCTTGGGGGAGCCCGATTTCCCGCTGAGCGGGAAACCCAGGCAATCCGCTCGACGGCACGCGGGCGGGGACGCGGCCCGAGCCCGGATCAGCAGCCGCAGGCCGGTGATCCGGGTGGGGGGATGCGTGCCCGGGAGCGAGCAGTGCGGGGAGGGGGCCGCCCGACCGATGATGATGGCGGCTCCGGGCCGGGCGTCAAGGGCGCTCCTTCGTCGCGTCGCTGCGCGATGGCCTACGGCCACCCTGGACTCCCGTCCCTCCACCGCTACTGCTTGTTGAGGGGGCGGCCCCCGGAGCGGGGCCCCGGGACTACTCGTCGATTGGCCCGGGCGGCCCCCGGCCGCAGGCCGGTGGGTGGTTGCGGGGCGCGGTCTCTTCGGAGTGGGCCCGGCCCCGGCTCAGCGGCCACCGGGCGGTAGGTGGCGACAAGACACGCGGCAGGCCCGGGACAGGCCCGGCCCCGGCTCAGCGGCCACCGGGCGGTGGGTGGCACGCAGTCGACTCGCGGCGGGCCCGGCCCGGCCAAGCGGCCGCAGGCCGTTGGCGGTTGCGGGACGCGGTCTCTCCGGGATGAGCCGGGCCACGGCCAAGCGGCCGCAGGCCGGTGGGCCGGGCGCCATCTTCTCGCGGGGGCTCGGCCCCGGCTCAGCGGCCGCAGGCCGGGGGGTGATAGTCGCGTGCGGCAGGCCGGGAGGGGCTTGGCCTCGGCTATGCGGCCGTCAGGCCGGTGGAGCCGAGGTATGACTACATCTGTCCGCATGCGGGGTCCACAGGGCCTCAATCGTGCCCGATTTGCTGGGGTTTGTGGCCTGCCTGCGGGCCCCCTTGGCCGCTTGGTGTCGTCCCACCTCGGATTGGGCGTTGTTCCGGTGCAACAGGCGGCCGTCGGCCGCTATGCCGGGGCCCGCAGCCCCCGAACCTGGTGCGGGTCTTGCCCCATCTACCGGGCTGAGGCCACCGACGAGAGCGCAGCCAACGTCCCAGCTCAGGTGGGGCCCCGCTCCCGGGGCCGCCCGACAAAAAAGCGCAAGCAGCGGGACGGGGCGGACAGTCAGGGGTGGCCGAAGGCCATCGCGCAGCGACGCGACCGCAGGGAGCGCCCTTGACGGTCCGCCCCGGCCCGCCATACTCACAAAGCGGGCAGCCCCGGGTTTCCCGCACACCGCACCCCCGGGCACAGTCACCCCCCTGCCCCCGCACCCCCCGCCCCGTACACCGGCTGTGGCGGTTCCGACTGGGCCAGTAGCTTTGTTGCTGTTTCGCCCGCCTCCGCCGGGGTCCAGCGCGCGCCCTTGTCCTTTGTCGGGCCCGGGCGCCAGCCCTCCATCACCGTGATGCGGCCCGCCTCCGCCTCGAACACCCGGCCCGTCACCCCCGCACTGGCCGCCGAGCCGAGCCAGACCACCAGCGGCGAGACGTTCTCCGGCGCCATCGCGTCGAACGCGCCCTCCGCCGGCGCGGCCATCGTCTCGGCGAACGCCTGCTCCGTCATCCGGGTCCGCGCGGCCGGCGCGATCGTGTTGACCTGCACGCCGTATCGCGCCATCTCCGCCGCCGCCACCAGCGTCAGTCCGACGATTCCGGCCTTGGCCGCCGCGTAGTTGCCCTGCCCGACGCTTCCCAACAGGCCCGCGCCCGAACTGGTGTTGACGACCCGGGCCACCGGCGTACGCCCCGCCTTCGCCTCCGCCCGCCAGTGCGCGGCGGCGTACTTGAGCGGCAGGAAGTGCCCCTTGAGGTGCACCCGCATCACCGCGTCCCAGTCGTCCTCCTCCAGGTTCACGAGCATCCGGTCACGCAGGAACCCCGCGTTGTTGACCAGCGTGTCCAGCCGTCCGAACGTGTCGACGGCGGCGGACACCAGCGACGCCGCGCCCTCGCTCGTCGCGATGTCGCCGGCGTGCGCGACCGCTTCGCCGCCCCCCGCCACGATCTCGTCCACCACCTGCTGCGCCGGGCTCGCCGACGCACCCGCCCCGTCGAGGCCCACTCCCAGGTCGTTGACGACGACCTTCGCCCCCTCCGCCGCGAAGGCGAGTGCGTGGGCCCGTCCCAGCCCGCGTCCCGCACCCGTCACGATCACAACCCGTCCCGCACAGAGTCCTGCCTGCACAGTCATTTCTCACGCTCCCTTGTTGACAGTCGCGGCGTCCAGAAACGCCGGTCGTTCCCCGCCCCCGTGCACCAGCAGGGAGGCGCCACTCACGTACCCGGCCCGGTCCGAGGCCAGGAAGACGGCCGCGTCGCCGATCTCGGACGGCTCGGCCAGCCGGCCCGCCGGGACCGTACGCCCGACGGCGTCCACCCCCGCCTGGTCGCCGTAGTGCAGATGCGACAGCTCGGTCCGCACCATCCCCAGCAGCAGCGTGTTCACCCGTACCTCGGGCGCCCATTCCACGGCCATCGAGCGGGCGAGGTTCTCCAGTCCCGCCTTGGCCGCTCCGTACGCCGCCGTGCCCGGCGAGGGCCGGGCCCCGCTGACGCTGCCGATCATCACGATCGAGCCACGCGTCCGCTTCAGATGCCCGTACGCCGCGACAGAGGCGGTCATCGGCGCCACCAGGTTGAGTTCGATCACCCGCGCGTGCCGCGCGGCGCCGCCCTCCCCCAGCATCCGGTAGGGCGTCCCGCCCGCGTTGTTGACCAGGACGTCGAGCCGGCCGTGCCGGGCCACGACTCCCGCGAAGAAGTCCTCGACCGCGGCGGGGTCCCGCAGGTCGACGGGGGCGAACTCGGCCTTGCGGCCGTCCGCCTCGACGACCTCGTCCGGTGGCCTGCGGGCGCAGACCACCACCTCCGCCCCGGCCTGCAGAAACGCCCGTGCGATTCCCGCGCCGACGCCCCGCGTGCCGCCCGTGACGACCGCGACCCGGCCGCCCAGATCCACAGTGATGCTCAACCCACACCTCCCGCAGCGCGCGATCCGCTGCTACCTTCATCGTCCAACACACCTAACAAATGTTTGGTGGAAAGGTAGCTGATCCGCTCATGGGTGTCTCCACCTCAAGCCCCGACAAGGGCATTTCCGTCGTCACGGTCGACTTCCCGCCCGTCAACGCCCTCCCGGTACAGGGCTGGTACGACCTCGCCGACGCTCTCCGCGCGGCCGGCCGCGACCCCGAGACCCGCTGCGTCGTGCTCGCCGCCGCCGGCCGCGGTTTCAACGCCGGCGTCGACATCAAGGAGATGCAGCGCGACACCGGCCACCACGCCCTCATCGGCGCCAACCGCGGCTGCGCCGAAGCCTTCGCCGCGGTGTACGAGTGCGAGGTACCAGTAGTCGCCGCCGTGCACGGCTTCTGCCTCGGCGGCGGCATCGGCCTGGCCGGCAACGCCGACGCGATCGTCGCCTCCGACGACGCCACCTTCGGCCTGCCCGAGCTGGACCGCGGCGCACTCGGCGCGGCCACCCACCTCGCCCGCCTGGTCCCGCAGCACCTGATGCGCGCGCTGTACTACACCTCACGCACCGCCACCGCCGCCGAGCTGCACGCGCACGGCTCGGTGTGGCGGGTCGTCCCTCGCGACGAACTCCTCGACGCGGCTGTGGAGCTGGCGCGCGAGATCGCGCGGAAGGACGGCTACCTCATCCGGCTGGCCAAGGCCGCCATCAACGGGATCGACCCGGTGGACGTGCGCCGCAGCTACCGCTTCGAGCAGGGCTTCACCTTCGAGGCCAACCTCAGCGGAGTCGCCGACCGCGTCCGCGACACCTTCGGCAGCATCGACGGGGAGGAGCAGGCGTGAGCGACAAGACCATGACACCGGACGAGGTCGTCTCCCGGCTCCGCAGCGGCATGACGATCGGCATCGGCGGCTGGGGCTCGCGCCGCAAGCCCATGGCTCTGGTGCGGGCACTGCTCCGCTCCGAGATCACCGATCTCACCGTCGTCTCGTACGGCGGCCCCGACGTCGGCCTCCTCGCCGCCGCCGGCAAGATCCGCAAGCTGGTCGCGGCCTTCACCACCCTCGACTCGATCCCTCTCGAACCGCACTTCCGCGCCGCCCGCCAGAGCGGCGCCTTCGCGCTCACCGAGATCGACGAAGCCATGTTCATGTGGGGCCTGACCGCCGCCGCGAACCGGCTGCCCTTCCTCCCGGTCCGCGCCGGCCTCGGCTCCGACGTCATGACCGTCAATCCCGCCCTCCGTACGGTGAAGTCCCCGTACGAGGACGGCGAGGAGTTCGTCGCCGTACCCGCCCTGCGCATGGACGCCGCCCTGGTCCACATGAACCGGGCCGACCGGCTCGGCAACGGCCAGTACCTCGGCCCCGACCCGTACTTCGACGACCTCTTCTGCGAGGCGGCCGACACCGCGTACGTCTCCTGCGAGCAGCTCGTCGAGACCGCCGGCCTCACCAAGGACGCCGCCCCGCAGACGCTCCTGATCAACCGGCACTCGGTCACCGGTGTCGTCGAGACCCCGAACGGCGCGCACTTCACCTCCTGCGCCCCCGACTACGACCGCGACGAGGCCTTCCAGCGGATGTACGCCACCACCCCCTGGCCGGAGTTCGCCGAGCGCTTCCTGTCCGGCGACGAGAAGGCCTACCAGTCCGCCGTCCAGGCCTGGCACGAGGAGCAGAAGTGACCGCCACGACCATCACCCGCGCCGAGCACTGCGTCATCGCCTGCGCCGAGGCCTGGCGCGACAACGGCGAGGTGCTGGCCAGCCCCATGGGGACGATCCCGTCGATCGGCGCCCGGCTGGCCCGGCTGACCTTCTCGCCGGATCTGCTCCTGACCAACGGCGAGGCGCTCCTCGTCGGCCCCGACGGCGCGACGGAGGGCTGGCTGCCGTACCGCCGGCACCTCGCCATGGTCACCGGCGGCAGGCGCCACGTGATGATGGGCGCCAGCCAGATCGACCGCTTCGGCAACCAGAACATCTCCTGCATCGGCGACTGGCAGCGGCCCGCCCGCCAGCTGCTCGGCGTCCGCGGTGCTCCCGTCAACACCCTGAACAACCCGACCAGTTACTGGGTCCCGAAGCACTCCACCCGGGTCTTCGTCGGACGCGTCGACATGGTCTGCGGTGTGGGGTACGACAGCGCCGCCGCGGCCGGTCCCTCCGCGACCCGCTTCCACCGCATCCCGCGCGTGGTCAGCAACCTCGGCGTCTTCGACTTCGCGACCCCGGACCACTCGATGCGGCTGGCCTCCCTGCACCCGGGCGTCACCGTCGAGGAGGTCCGCGAGGCCACCGGCTTCGCACTCACCGTCCCGGACGACGTCCCGTACACCCGCGAGCCGACCGCGGACGAACTCCGGCTGATCCGCGAGGAGATCGACCCTCGGGGCGCGCGCGACCGCGAGGTCCCGGCCTGATGGACACCCCGATCGACACCCCGATGGACACTCCGATGGAGACGGCACTCACCAGGCTCACCGGCGTCCGCCACCCGGTCGTCCAGACCGGCATGGGCTGGGTCGCCGGCCCCCGGCTCGTCTCGGCCACCGCCAACGCCGGCGCGCTCGGCATCCTCGCCTCCGCGACGATGACCCTGGACCAGCTGAAGTCGGCGGTACGGGAGGTTAAGTCCCGTACGGACGCCCCCTTCGGGGTCAATCTGCGCGCCGACGCGGGCGATGCGCGCGAGCGGGTACGGCTCATCATCGACGAGGGCGTGAAGGTCGCCTCGTTCGCCCTCGCCCCGTCCCGGGAGCTCATCGCCGAGCTCAAGGACGCCGGCGTCGTCGTCATCCCCTCCATCGGCGCCCGCCGCCACGCCGAGAAGGTCGCCGCGTGGGGTGCCGACGCGGTCATCGTGCAGGGCGGTGAGGGCGGCGGCCACACCGGCGACGTCGCCACCACCGTCCTCCTCCCCCAGGTCGTCGACGCCGTCGACATCCCGGTGATCGCGGCGGGGGGCTTCTACGACGGCCGCGGCCTGGTCGCTGCCCTCGCGTACGGGGCAGCGGGCATCGCCATGGGCACCCGCTTCCTGCTCACCTCCGACTCGACCGTCCCGGACGCGGTGAAGGCCCAGTACCTCGCGGCGAGCGTCAAGGACGTCACGGTCACCACCGCCGTGGACGGTCTGCCGCACCGGATGCTCCGTACCGAGCTGGTCGGCTCCCTGGAGCGGGCGGGCCGTACGAAGGCCCTCGCCCAAGCGGTGCGCCGCGCCGCCGGGTTCCGGAAGATCTCCGGGCTGAGCTGGGCGCAAATGGTCCGGGACGGCCTCGCGATGAAACACGGCAAGGACCTCACCTGGAGCCAGGTCCTGCTCGCCGCCAACACCCCGATGCTCCTCAAGGCGTCCATGGTCGAGGGCCGTACGGACCTCGGCGTCATGGCATCCGGCCAGGTCGCCGGGCTGATCGAGGATCTGCCCTCCTGCGCGGAACTGATCACCCGCGTCATGGCCGAAGCGCACACCGCGCTCGAAGAACTGGTGGGGGGTGTCCGGTCGGTCAGGCCGGATCAGGGAGCGGGGTTTGGTGCCGTGGATCGCAAGGCGGAGGAGGGAGTCGACGCGGAGCGTCGGCGACCGACGACAACGCGGCGAGGCGCGGCACCAAACCCCGCGAGCCCGGCATGACCGACCGGACACCCCCCAGCATTGCGCAGCACCCTGCCTACACCAGGGTGAATCCCCTCTCGCACAGGAGTTGCCCGATGAGCCGTGCCCGAATCCGCCTGGCGACCGGAGCCGTTGTCTCCGCCCTCGCCATCGGGTGTCTTCCCGCCTCGGCGGTCGCCGAGACCGCCCACAGAACGGCGCCGCACGCGGCCGCCCCGGCAGTCGCCGCCGGCGGCCCCACACGCTCCGAAGGCGTCCGCCAGATCCCTCTCCAGGGCGCGGTCAACGTCCGTGACCTGGGCGGCTACCACACGTACGGCGGCAGGACGGTCCGCTACGGGCAGGTCTACCGCGCCGACGCCCTCAGCGAGCTCACGGACGCCGACCTCGTCACCCTCTCCGGCCTCGGCCTGAAGCAGGTCGTCGACTTCCGGGTGCCGCTGGAGCTCCAGTACGACGGCGCCGACCGGCTGCCCGCCGGGCTGGAGGTGACGTCCCGCCCGGTGACCGACAGCGGTCTGTACGGGCAGCTGATGGCCGCGATCGGCTCCAGGGACCCGGTCAAGCAGGAGGAGATACTCGGCGACGGCAAGGGGGCCGCGTTCATGCGCGGCGTCTACCGCACCTTCGTCACCAACCCGGAGAACCGCGCCCAGTTCGGCGCCACGCTGCGCGATCTCGCGGACCGCCGCGAGACCCCGCTGCTCTACCACTGCACGTCGGGCAAGGACCGTACGGGCTGGACGAGTTACGTCCTGCTGCGCGCCCTGGGCGTACCGGCGGCCACCGCCGAGCGGGACTACCTGGCGTCCAACACCTACCGCGCCGCGCACGACGCGAAGGTCCGCGCGGGTCTGAAGCAGGCGGGTCTGATGCAGAACCCGGACCTCCTCATCCCGGTCCAGGAGGTCCGTACCGAGTATCTGGAGGCGGCGCTGGCCGAGGTCGAGCGGGAGTACGGCAGCCTGTACGGCTACCTGAGAAACGGCCTGGGCCTGGACCTTCGCACGCTGGCGAAGCTCCAGGCCCGGCTGGTGCGCTGACCCGGACGGTCAGGCGGCGGCGCGGCGGCCTCCGCCACCGCCGCCGCCCTGAGCGCCTCGTCCGGAGCGGCTTCGTCCGCCGCGGCCGCGGCTGCCCGGCCGCGAGGCCCGGCTGCCGTTGCCGTGGCCGCCGCCGTGGGCGCTGCCGTTGCCGCCGGCTCCTCCGCCTCCGCCGGAGCGGCGCTGCGGCTGTACGGCGGGCTGCGGGACCTCGATGGTCACGGCCACGCCGGAGGGCTCGCGGGCGCCGGTGAGCCGGGAGAGCTCCGCGTCGCTGGACTTGATACGGGCCGCCGTCTGCGGGCTGATGCCGGCGTCGAGCATCAGCCGGCTCATCTCCCGCTTCTGCTCGGGGAGTACGAGGGTGACGACGCTGCCGGACTCACCGGCCCGGGCGGTACGCCCGCCGCGGTGCAGGTAGTCCTTGTGGTCGGTCGGCGGGTCGACGTTGACGACGAGGTCGAGGTCGTCGATGTGGATACCGCGGGCCGCCACGTTGGTCGCCACCAGCGCGGTGACGTGCCCGTTCTTGAACTGGTCCAGGGTGCGGTTGCGCTGCGGCTGCGAACGGCCGCCGTGCAGCCCGGCCGCCCGTACGCCGCTGGCCAGCAGCCGCTTGACGAGCCGGTCCACGGACCGCTTGGTGTCCAGAAACATGATCACGCGGCCGTCGCGGGCGGCGATGCGGGTGGTGACGGCCTTCTTGTCGGTCTCGTCCGCCACGTACAGCAGGTGGTGCTCCATGGTGGTCACCGCGCCGGCCGAGGGGTCGACGGAGTGCACCACGGGGTCGGTGAGGAACATCCGCACGAGACGGTCGATGTTCCGGTCCAGGGTCGCCGAGAAGAGCATCGTCTGCCCGCCCTGCGCGACCTGCTTGAGGAGGGCGGTGACCTGCGGCATGAAGCCCATGTCGGCCATCTGGTCGGCCTCGTCCAGCACGGTGATCCGTACCTGGTCGAGCCGGGCGTCGCCGCGCTCGATGAGGTCCTTGAGACGTCCGGGCGTGGCGACGAGCACCTCGGCGCCGCGGCGGAGCGTGCCGGCCTGGCGGCCGATCGACATGCCGCCGACGACCGTGGCCAGCCGCAGGTTCACGGCCGTGGCGTACGGGGTGAGGGCGTCGGTGACCTGCTGGGCCAGCTCACGGGTGGGTACGAGCACCAGGGCGAGCGGAGCCCGCGGTTCTGCGCGCCGGCCGGCCGTACGGGCCAGCAGCGCGAGGCCGAAGGCGAGGGTCTTGCCGGAGCCGGTACGGCCGCGGCCGAGGAGGTCGCGGCCCGCGATCGAGTTCGGCAGGGTCGCGGCCTGGATCGGGAACGGCTCGGTGACGCCCTGGGCGGCGAGCGTCTTGAGCAGGGCGGCGGGCATGTCCAGCTCGTCGAATGCCTGGACCGCGGGCAGCGCGGGGGTGGTGCTTTCCGGCAGCGTGAATTCACCCTGCGGGGCGGTGACCCGGCGGGCGGAACCCTTGCCGGAGGACTTGGCAGGGGCCTTGCCACGGGAGTTCGACGGGCGCTTGCCGGCGGGACGGGCCGGGCGTTCGAAGCGAGTCATTCAGAAAATGCCTTCCTGGGGACAGCACAAGCCGGGGCCCGCACCTTCACGGTGCGGGCCCCGGCCAGGAGCAACGCGTCCGGGCGATCAGGCCGGGACGATGTTCTCCGCCTGCGGGCCCTTCTGGCCCTGCGTGACGTCGAAGGAAACCTTCTGGCCCTCCTGGAGCTCACGGAAGCCCTGGGTGGCGATGTTCGAGTAGTGGGCGAAGACGTCGGCGCCGCCGCCGTCCTGCTCGATGAAGCCGAAGCCCTTTTCCGCGTTGAACCACTTCACGGTGCCAGTAGCCATGTCATTCTCCTGAATAGGTAGGGGTCCCATCCGGAGAAGCCGGAAAAACAATAATGCGCCTGAGGAACATTCCCGTCAGGCGCACATAAAGTTCATGGGTACCAAAACTGCAACTCCAGAACCTTAGCACGCCCGACGACGGCTGTGCGGAAGCCGTCGCACACGTCACAGCCGCTCGATGATGGTCACGCTCACAGCCGCTCGATGATGGTGACGTTCGCCTGGCCGCCGCCCTCGCACATCGTCTGCAGCCCGTACCGGCCGCCCGTGCGCTCCAGCTCGTGCAGCAGGGTGGTCATCAGCTTGACCCCGGTCGCGCCCAGCGGGTGGCCCAGCGCGATCGCGCCGCCGTTGACGTTGACCTTCTCCGGGTCCGCGCCCGTCTCCTTCAGCCAGGCCAGCACCACCGGCGCGAACGCCTCGTTGATCTCGACCAGGTCGATGTCGTCGATCACCATGCCGGCCTTCTTCAGCGCGTACGCCGTCGCCGGGATCGGCGCGGACAGCATCCGGATCGGGTCCTCGCCGCGCACCGACAGGTGGTGGATGCGGGCCCGCGGCGTCAGGCCGTGCTCCCGCACCGCCCGCTCGCTCGCCAGCAGCATCGCCGAAGCACCGTCGGAGACCTGCGAGGAGCAGGCCGCGGTGATACGCCCGCCCTCCACGACCGGCTTCAGGCCCGCCATCTTCTCCAGCGACGTGTCGCGGCGCGGACCCTCGTCCGCGGTGACCTCCCCGTACGCGACCAGCTCGCGGTCGAAGCGGCCCTCGTCCATCGCGCGCAGCGCCCGCTGGTGCGAGCGCAGGGCGAACTCCTCCATGTCGAGGCGCGAGATCCCCCACCTCTCGGCGATCAGCTCGGCGCCGTGGAACTGGTTGACCGGCTGGGTCCCGTACCGCGCCCGCCAGCCCTCGCTGCCCGCGTACGGGCCCTCGGTCAGCCCCAGCGGCTCCGCGGCCTGCCGGGACGCGAACGCGATCGGTATCTGCGTCATGTTCTGCACCCCGCCCGCGACCACCAGGTCCTGGGTGCCCGACAGCACCCCCTGCGCGGCGAAGTGCACCGCCTGCTGCGAGGAACCACACTGCCGGTCGATGGTGACACCCGGCACCTCCTCCGGCAGCCCGGCGGCCAGCCAGGCCGTCCGCGCGATGTCGCCGGCCTGCGGCCCGACGGTGTCCAGGCAGCCGAAGACGACGTCCTCGACGGCGGCCGGGTCGATGCCCGAGCGGTCGACCAGTGCCTTGAGGATGTGCGCGCCGAGATCGGCCGGGTGGACGGCGGACAGCCCGCCCTTCTTCCGGCCGACCGGGGTCCGTACCGCTTCGACGATGTAGGCCTCGGCCATGACTGCTGCTCCTTGTGGATATCGGTTCAGTTACGCACGGCTTACGTACGTACGGCGATGCCGTCCAGCACCATCGAGAGGTACTGGCGGGCGATCTCGTCCGGGCTGTGCCCGCCGCCCGGGCGGTACCAGGACGCGGCGACCCAGACGGTGTCGCGTACGAAGCGGTACGTCAGGCGGATGTCCAGGTCCTCGCGGAAGACCCGGGCGGCGACCCCGCGCTCCAGCGTCCCCAGCCACGCCTTCTCGAACTTCTGCTGCGAGTCGGAGAGGTAGTGGAAGCGGGGCTGTGCGGAGAGGTGCTTGGACTCCTTCTGGTAGATGGCGACGGCGGCGCGGTGCCGGTCGATCTCCCGGAAGGACTCGGTGACGAGGGCCTCGATGGTCTCCCGCGGGCCGAGTCCGGCGGCGAGTACGGCGTCGTACCCGTCCCACAGCTCGGTGAGGAAGGCGGAGAGGATCTCGTCGAGCATCGATTCCTTGGAATCGAAGTGGTAGTAGAGGCTGCCCGCGAGCATGCCCGCCTCGTCCGCGATCTTGCGGACGGTGGTGGCGTTGTAGCCCTGCGCGGCGAACACCTCGGCAGCGGTGTCGAGGAGTTCACGCCGCCGCTCGGGAGAGGCGGTCACCTGGGGCTTCTTCTTGGTGTTCGGC
Organism: Streptomyces mabaensis; assembly: GCF_053763515.1. NCBI lineage: Bacteria > Bacillati > Actinomycetota > Actinomycetes > Kitasatosporales > Streptomycetaceae > Streptomyces > Streptomyces mabaensis. Next base: position 16,198 of record NZ_JBSOPZ010000024.1, on the reverse strand, counting down.
TGGTTCGGCACACGCCCATTGTCGTCCAGCGGCTTGTCGTCCAGCGGCCTTCGGGCACCCTACGCATGCTGGCTGCTGACGGAGACCGTCTCGCCCGTCATGTACGACGAGTAGCCGCTGGCGAGGAAGACGATGACGTTGGCGACCTCCCAGGGCTCGGCGTACCGCCCGAACGCCTCCTTCTCGGTCAACGTGGCGAGCAGCTCGGGGGTGGTGACCTTGACCAGGTGCGGGTGCATCGCGAGGCTCGGGGCCACGGCGTTGACGCGTACGCCGTACTCGGCGGCCTCGACCGCCGCGCACCGGGTGAGCGCCATGACACCGGCCTTGGCGGCGGCGTAGTGGGCCTGGCCGGCCTGGGCGCGCCAGCCGACGACGGAGGCGTTGTTGACGACGACTCCGCCCGTGCCCTGTGCCTTCAGGGCGCGCAGTGCGGCGCGGGTGCAGCGGAAGGTGCCGTTCAGTGTCACGTCGAGGACCCTCGACCACTGTTCGTCGGTCATGTCGACGAGCGTGGCCGTGCCGCCGAGGCCGGCGTTGTTGACGACGATGTCCAGGCCGCCGTGCGTGGCCTCGGCGCGCGCGAAGAGCGCCTGGACCTGGGCCTCGTCGGTGACGTCGCAGGGCAGTGAGGTGACGTGCTCGGCGCCGAACTCCTCGGCGAGCGCGGCCTCGGTCTCCTTGAGCCGGCGGGCGTGCGCGTCGCTGATGACGATGCTCGCGCCCTCTTCGAGGAACCGGCGGGCGGTCGCGCCGCCGATGCCGGCCCCGGCGGCGGCGGTGATGACGGCGGTACGGCCTTCCAGCAGACCGTGGCCGGGCAGGTACTGCGGGGCGCCGCTCATGCGCGTATCTCCTTGGGTTCCTTGGGGAGACCGAGCACGCGCTCGGCGATGATGTTGCGCTGGATCTCGTCCGATCCTGCGTAGATGGTGTCGGCGCGGGAGAAGAGGAACAGCCGCTGCCAGTCGTCGAGGTCGTACGGCGCTCCGGCGGCGACCAGCGAGGCGGCGCCGCAGACCTCCATGGCGAGTTCGCCGAGTTCGCGGTGCCAGCGGGCCCAGTAGAGCTTGGCCATGGACGGTTCGGCGTCGCCGCGCAGCGCGGTGGCCCGCATGATCTGCAGGCCGGTCCAGGACGTGACGAGCCGGTCCCTGATCAGCGGGTCGGCGAGTGCCCCGTTCTTCCTCGCCAGTTCGACGAGCCTCTCCCATTCCCTTCGGAAGCCGACCTGTTGGCCGAGGGTGGAGACCCCGCGCTCGAAGCCGAGCGTGGCCATGGCGATCCGCCAGCCGTCACCGACGTCGCCGACGACGTGGGAGGCGTCGGTGCGCGCGTCGTCGAAGAAGACCTCGTTGAAGTCGCTGGTTCCGGTGAGCTGGACGATCGGCCGGACGTCGACGCCCGGCTGGTCCATGGGGACGAGGAGGTAGGAGAGGCCGGCGTGGCGTCGGGAGCCCGGTTCGGGGCGTTCGGTACGGGCGATCACGAAGCACCACTGCGATTCATGGGCGAGCGAGGTCCAGATCTTCTGGCCGTTGACCACCCACTCGTCCCCGTCCCGGACCGCTCGGGTGCGGACGTTGGCGAGGTCGGAGCCGGCGTCGGGCTCGCTGTATCCCTGGCACCACAGTTCCTCGACGGCGACGATGGGCGGCAGGAAGCGGCGCTTCTGCTCCTCGGTGCCGAAGGCGATCAGGGTCGGCCCGAGGAGTTGCTCGCCGATGTGGTTGACGCGGGCGGGGGCGTCGGCGAGGGCGTACTCCTCGTGGAAGGCGATCTGCTCCTCGGTGCTCGCGCCCCGGCCGCCGTACTCCTTCGGCCAGCCGATGCAGGTCCAGCCGTGGGCGGCCATGTGCCGCTCCCAGCCGAGGCGTTCGGCGAAGGCCTCGTGCTCTCGGCCCGGTCCGCCCCGGCCCTTCAGGTCTGCGAACTCGGCGCGGCCGAGGTGGGCCCGTAGCCAGGCACGAACCTCGGTGCGGAACTCCTCGGTGCGGGACTCCTCGACGCTGCTCATGGACGTACGTTAACCTACCAAACACTTGTTAGGGAAGGATGTGCTGTACAGATGCCCGCTGAACCAGACCGCGAGGAACCCGTCCTGTACGAGCGCCGGGGCCCGGTCGCGTACGTCACGCTGAACCGCCCCCGCTACCGCAACGCCCAGAACTCCGCCATGACGTACGCCCTCGACGCCGCCTTCTACCGGGCGGCGGACGACTCCGAGGTCAAGGTGGTCGTCCTGGCCGGGGCCGGTGACCACTTCTCGGCCGGCCATGACATCGGCACCCCCGAGCGCGATGCCCATCTGCCCTTCGAGCGCAGGGCGGGCCTGTGGTGGGACCACTCGGACAAGGCGGGAGCGGAGAGCCGCTTCGCCCGCGAGTCCGAGGTCTATCTGGGCATGTGCCGGCGCTGGCGCGAGCTGCCGAAGCCGGTCATCGCCTCCGTCCAGGGCGCGTGCGTGGCCGGCGGGTTGATGCTCGCGTGGGTGTGCGACCTGATCGTGGCGAGCGAGGACGCGTTCTTCGCGGACCCGGTGGTACGGATGGGCATCCCGGGCGTGGAGTACTTCGCACATCCGTGGGTGATGCCGCCGCGCATCGCCAAGGAGTTCCTCTTCACGGGGGACCGGATGAACGCGCGGCGGGCGTACGAGGTCGGGATGGTCAACCGGGTGGTGGGGCGGGACGAACTGCCCGATCGGGTCGAGGAGCTGGCGCTGCGCGTTGCCGAGATGCCACGGCTCGGACTCGCGCTCACCAAGCGTGCGGTGAACCAGGCCGAGGACCTTCAGGGCATGCACACCGGGATGGACTCGGTCTTCGGACTGCACCACCTGGCCCATGCCCACAACGCCGAGACGGCGGCGGACTCGCTGGGCGGGATGGACATCGCCGCCATGAAGGAAGCGGGCGCGTAATGGACTTGTCGCACACCGCTGAGGAGAAGGCGTTCCGGACCGAGGCGCGGGAATGGCTCGCGGCGAACGTCCCCGCCGGGCCGCTGCCCTCGCTGGAGACCGAGGAGGGCTTCGCGGCCCACCGCGAGTGGGAGGCGCGGCTGTACGCCGACCGCTGGTCGGTCGTCTCCTGGCCCGAGGAGTACGGCGGCCGGGGGGCCGGCATCGTGAAGTGGCTGGTCCTCGAGGAGGAGTACTACGCGGCGGGGGCGCCCGGCCGCGTCTCGCAGAACGGCATCAACCTGCTGGCGCCCACGCTGTTCGACCACGCCACGGACGAGCAGCGGGCGCGGATCCTGCCGTCCATGGCGAGCGGCGAGGTGATCTGGGCGCAGGCCTGGTCCGAGCCGGAGGCGGGCTCCGATCTCGCCTCGCTGAGGTCGACCGCCGTACGCACGGAGGGCGGCTGGCTGCTGCACGGCCAGAAGACCTGGTCCTCGCGGGCCGCCTTCGCCGACCGCGCCTTCGGCATCTTCCGCACGGACCCCGGGGCCGCGAAGCCGCACCAGGGGCTGACGTACCTGATGTTCGACCTGTCGGCGCCCGGGGTGACCGTACGCCCGATCGGCCGGCTCGACGGGAAGCCGGCGTTCGCCGAGCTGTTCCTGGACGGCGTGTTCGTCCCGGACGAGGACGTCATCGGGCTGCCGGGGCAGGGCTGGCGCGTCGCCATGTCGACCGCGGGGAACGAGCGCGGGCTCACCCTGCGCTCCCCCGGCCGGTTCATGGCGGCCGCCGATCGGCTCGTACGGCTGTGGCGCGGGAACGGGGATCCGGCGGACACGGCGATGCGGGACAGGGTCGCGGACTCCGTCATCGGGGCACGGGCGTACCAGCTCTTCACCTACGCCAACGCCTCGCGCTTCGCGGCGGGCGCCACGATCGGCGCGGAGTCCAGCCTCAACAAGGTCTTCTGGTCGGAGTACGACATCGCGCTGCACGAAGCGGCGCTGGATCTGCTGGGTGCGGAGGGCGAGTTGGCGGACGGGGGCAGGGGCGAGGGGGACTGGGCTGAGGGCGACTGGGCTGAGGGATATGTCTTCTCCCTCGCCGGACCCATCTACGCCGGCACGAACGAAATCCAGCGCGACATCATCGCCGAGCGGCTGCTCGGCCTCCCGAAGGGCCGCCGCTGATGCGATTCCTGCTTGACGAGGAGCAGCGGGACTTCGCCCGCTCGCTGGACGCGATGCTCACGGCGTCGGACACGCCTGGTGCCGTACGGGCGTGGGCTGCCGGGGACCACGGGCCCGGGCGCGCGCTGTGGTCCCGGCTGGCGGACGCGGGAGTGTTCGCGCTGGCGGTGCCCGAGGCGTACGAGGGGGTCGGGGAGCAGGGGCCGCTGGCCGTCGAACTCGCCCTGGCCTTTGTGGAGCTGGGGCGGCACGCCGTACCGGGGCCGGTGGTCGAGACGGCGGCGGTCGCGGTGTTGCTGGGCGAGCTGGGTGAGGGGTGTCCGGCGGCGAAGGAGTGGCTGCCGCGCCTGGCCTCCGGCCGGGCGTCGGCGACACTGCGGCTCGATGGCGGGCGGTACGTCCTGGACGCCGATGCGGTCGACGCGGTGTTCTTGGTGAGCGGCGAGGAGCTGCGGCTGGCTCCCGGGTACGGGCCGCCGCAGCCGTCGGCCGACCCGGCCCGGCGGCTGTTCCGGCCGGAGGAGGGAGGCGAGCTGCTGGCGAGCGGCCCGGCTGTACGGGAGGCCGCGGGGCGCGCCGAGACCTGTGCTGCGCTGCTGACAGCGGCGCAGGCGCTGGGGGTCGGGGACGCACTGCTGTCCCGGACCGTCGAGTACGTCAAGCAGCGCACGCAGTTCGGAACGGCGATCGGTTCGTTCCAGGCGGTCAAGCACCGGCTGGCGGACACGCTGATCGGCCTGGAGTTCGCCCGGCCGCTGCTGTGGGCGGCGGCACTGTCCCTGGACCCGGCCGAGGTCGCGGCGGCGAAGGTGACGGTGGGCGAGGCCGCGTACGCGGCCGCCCGGACGGCCCTGCAACTGCACGGCGCGGTCGGCTACACGGAGGAGCTGGACCTCTCGCTGTGGCTGCGCAAGGCACGGCCACTGCGGGACGCGTGGGGCACGCCGGGGGCGTGCCGCCGGCGGGTGCTGGAGGGCTGATGGGGGGTGGAGGGCTGACTGCGGGGGGGTGTGTATCGTCCGGGCCATGATCGGCGAGCTGCAATGCGTGGTGCTTGACTGTCCCGATCCGCTGGTCCTTGCCGGGTTCTACTCGTCGGTGCTCGGCGGGAACGTGAATCAGCCGGACGGTAGGTGGGCGGTCGGTGAGGACTGGGCGACGCTGCACACCGGCTAGGGGCTCGTGCTCGCCTTCCAGCGGGTGGCCGACCACCGGCCACCGCGGTGGCCGGACCCGGCCCGTCCTCAGCAGTTCCACCTGGACGTCGGCGTCCCGGACCTCGACCGCGCGCAGAGTCAGGTACTCGGCCTGGGCGCGACGCTGCTCGACGGCGCCGAGGACGGCCGTCCCTGGCGAATCTATGCGGACCCGGCCGGCCACCCGTTCTGCCTGGTCCGGCACTGAGCGGGGCCGGGGACGGGCTCGGCGGCCGGGGGCCGTGGGCCGTGGGCCGTGGGCCGTGGGCCGTGGGCCGTGGGCCGTGGGCCGTGGGCCGTGGGCCGTGGGCCGTGGGGGGCATCCATTCGTGCCCGGGGGCGAGTTCGTTCGGGTGGGGGGGCCGCCCGGTTGATGATGATGGCGGCTCCGGGCCGGGCGTCAAGGGCGCTCCCTGCGGTCGCGTCGCTGCGCGATGGCCTTCGGCCACCCTGGACTCCCGTCCCTCCACCGCTACAGATGTGTGAGGGGGCGGCCCCCGGAGCCGGGCCCCGGGACTGCTGGTCGATAGGCCCGGGTCGGCCCCCGGCCGCAGGCCGGTGGGTGGTTGCGGGGCGCGGTCTCTTCGGAGTGGGCCCGGCCCCGGCTCAGCGGCCACCGGGTGGTGGGTGGCCAGGCAGCGCGACAGCTCCGGGATGGGACCGTCCCCGGCTTGGCGGCTGCCGAGTGGTGGGTGGTGCGCAGTCGGCTCGGGATGGGCCCGGCCCGGCCAAGCGGCCGCAGGCCGGTGGGTGAATGCCACGCCCGGCAGGTCCGGGATGGGCCCGGCCCCGGCTATCCGGCCGTCAGGCCGGTGGAGCCGAGGTGCGTTGACGTCTGTCGGCATGCGGGGTCCGCAGGGCCTCAATCCTGTCCGGTTTGCCGGGGTTTGTGGCCTGCCTGGGGGCCCCTCGGCCGCTTGGTGTCAATCCACCTCGGATTGGGCGTTGTTGTGGGCCAACAGACGGCCGTCGGACGCCAAGCCGAGCCGCGCAGCCCCCGAAGTGGCCGCGTGTCTTGCCCCTACCCACCGGGCTGAGGTCACCGACGAAAGCTGGACCACTCCCGGGGCTCAGGTGGGGCCCCGCTCCCCGGGGCCGCCCGACACTCATCTGCACCAGCGGGACGGGGCGGACGGTCAGGGGTGGCCGTAGGCCATCGCGCAGCGACGCGACGCAGGAGCGCCCTTGACGGTCCGACCCGGCCCGCCATACTCACCAACCGGGCGGCCCCGGGTTTCGCCGCACCCCTCGCCCCGGCAACCGTCACCCCCGGCCACCCGCACCCCCCGTTCCGAGCGTCACCACCGCCGCTCGGCCCTCCGTACGCAGTACGCCCGGCGACCCGCCCGTCGCCAGCACCGCGTCGTACCGGGCCAGTTGGATCCCCGGCCCCTCGACCACCGCAGGCCCCTCCAGCGCGACGGCCAGGACCGCCCCGCCCCGCGGAGCCGCCAGGCGGAGGCGGCCGCGTACTACCGCCGTCTCCGCCTGCACGTGCCCTCTGCGGTACATCACGTTGAAGTTCGCCACCGGCCCGCCGAGGAGCCGGCAGTCCGTCGGCACGTCGCCGGCGAAGTCCTGCGGTGCGTACCGCTCGTCCACCCGGCGCTGCGTGCCGCCGACCGTGAGGTCCATGCCCGCGCCCTCGACCATCGTCAGCGTCCGCTCGATGTCCGGGAACGCCGAGAACGGCCCGTCCGAGCCGACCTCGGCGAGGCTCACGCGCCAGGCGAAGTCGTCCATGCCGGTGTCCGCCGGCCACGCCGCGATCTCGCGGGTGACGCCTCCGCCATTCTTCCACGGCACGGCCGTGCGATCAGCGGCCCTCAGCAGCCGTACGGTCAACGAACGATCCCCCGCGCGGTCGCCGCGGCCAGCCACGCCGGGAACTCCGAGACCAGCCGGTCGTACAGCTCGGCGTCCGAGACCTGGCGCGGGTCGAGCCCCGCATGGAAGAACCCGGCGTTGTCGACCGGACGCTTCGCGGGGACCGCCAGTTCGTCGAGCTTGTGCAGGAAGTCGAACTGGGAGCTGCGCGTGTTGCCGAAGCCGACGAACTGCCAGAAGAACGGCAGCTTCGCGGCCTTGCACAGATAGCGTTCCGCGGCGTGCTTGCTGATGGGCCCGCCGTCGGTCTGGAAGACGACGAGCGCGGGGGCGGTCGAGCCGCTGTCGAGGTAGTGGTCGATGACCGCGTCCATGGCCAGGTGGTAGCTCGTCTTCCCCATGTGCCCGAGCCCGGCGACGATCTCGGCCACCCGCCCCTGGTGGTTCGTCAGCGAGATGTCGGCGACGGCGTCGACGTCGGTGGAGAAGAAGACGACGGGGACGGAGCCGTCGTCGTCGAGGTTGGCGGAGAGGCCGAGCACCCGGTCGGCCAGGGCCTGCACGCTGCCGTCGGCGTAGTACGGCTTCATCGAGCCGGAGTAGTCCAGGACCAGGTAGACCGCGGCACGCTGTCCGGTCAGCCCGTGCTTCTGGAGCGAGACCCCGGCGCTCTTGTAGAGGCTGACGAGCGCGGGCGCGGTCTCCTCCACCTTGCGGAGGCTGATGGCCGGTCCTGCCGTGGTGGGTACGACGGTCATCCTGGTCTCCGTTCGTGACGTGAGTGGCTGCGAGTCGCAGGTTACGTCAGCCGCCGGCTCGCGGCGGTGAGTCTCGTCGCTCCCCTCTTGCCGCGCGCCGCAGTTCCCCCTTGAGGAGTTTGCCTCCCGCATTGCGCGGCAGCTCCTTCACGAGGACGAACCGGCGCGGAACCTTGAAGTTGGCGAGGCGCTCCCTCGTCCATGCCGTGAGCTCTTCGCCCGTCACATCGCCCGCGGTGACGACGAAGGCCACCCCGATCTCACCGAGCCGCTCGTCCGGGGCCCCGACGACGGCTGCGTCGAGGACCGCCTCGTGCTGGAGGAGCACGTTCTCGATTTCGGCCGGATAGGCGTTGAAGCCGCCGACGACGTACATGTCCTTGAGCCGGTCGGTGATGGAGAGGTAGCCGCGGTCGTCGAGTACGCCGATGTCGCCCGTGCGCAGCCAGCCGTCGGGCAGGACGGCTTCGGCGGTGGCGGCGGGGTCGTCGAGGTAGCCGGGCGTGACGTGGTAGCCGCGGACCTGGACCTCGCCGGGTTCGCCGGGTGGCAGGGCGTCACCGAGCGGTGAGGCGATACGTACCTCGGTGTCGGGCAGCGCGAGCCCGACGGTGTGGGCGACGGTCCAGGCGTCGGCGTCCGTCGGACAGACGGAGACGACGCCGCCCGACTCGGTGAGTCCGTAGGCGGTGAAGACGTCGGGTGCGCCGAGTTCGGTGCGGATCTGCTCGACCAGCTCGGTGGGTACGGAGGCGGCGCCGGTCCCGGCCAGGCGGAGCGCGGAGAGGTCGTGGGAGCGCCGCGCGGGATGGTGGATGAGGCCGTGGAAGACGGTCGGCGGGCCCATCAGGCAGGTGACCCGCTCGGCGGCCATGCGGTGCAGGATGCGGTCGGTGTCGTACACCGCCTCGGGGAGCATGGTCGCGCCGCGCAGCAGGCAGGCGATGATCCCGGCCTTGTAACCGAAGGTGTGGAAGAACGGGTTGACCAGCAGATAGCGGTCTCCTGCGCGCAGGGTGACCAGCCGGGACCAGTCGCCGAAGAGGCGCACGGTCTGTGCGTGGGTGGCCATCACCCCCTTGGGGCGGCCAGTGGTGCCGGAGGTGTAGAGGATGTCGCACAGGTCCTCGGGGCGTACGGAGGCGATCCGCGCGAGGCGTTCGGTGTCCGGGACCCGCTCCCCCGCGCGCAGGTAGTCGGCCCAGCGCAGCGCGGCGGGCCCGGCCTCGCCGGGCGGGACGTCGGCGGGTCCCGGTTCGCCGCGCAGGACGACGGTGGAGCTCAGCCGGCCGAGGTCCTCGCCGGAGTCGTGGAGGGCGGTGACGTAGTCGGTGCCGAGGAAGCCGCGCTCGGTGAACAGCAGCCGCGCGCCACTGCGCCGGATGATGTCGGCGGCCTCGGCTGCCTTGTAGCGGGTGTTGACCGGGACCAGGACGGCTCCGGCGCCGACCGCGCCGAGTGCGGCCGCGATCCACTGGCGGCTGTTGGGTGCCCAGATCGCCACCCGGTCGCCGGGCCGTACGCCATGGGCGATGGCGGCGCGGGCCGCTGCGGCGATCTCGTCGCGGAGCCGGCCGAAGGTCCAGCGGACCTCGCCGTCGGCGAGGGCTTCCCTGTCGCCGTGGGCGGCTGCGGCGTACTCGGGCAGCTGGGCGAGCGTGGCGGGGGGCGGCACTGGCCTGGGGGCTTGCCGGGGGCTGGTCACGAACCCTCCTACATGACGTGCGGGGACTTGACGTGCGGGCGTGGCCGGTATCCAATCACAGTGTTTCGGTTAGGCATATACCTAGTAGAAATAATCTGGGAGGTCCCCATGGAGACACTCATCCCCACCCCGCCGACAGCAGCCCCCATCCCGCCGACGGCACCCCTCGACGACACGGCCATGAAGACCGTACTCAGCAGCTTCTGCACCGGAGTCGCCGTCATCACCGCCCTCCAGCCGGACGGCGCCCCGGCCGGGATGGCCGTGCAGTCCTTCTCCTCCGTCTCGCTCGACCCGCCGCTGGTCTGCTTCTGCCCGGCACACACCTCGTCCACCTGGCCGAAGGTCCGCGCGGCGGGGCGCTTCGCTGTCAACATCCTCGCGTCGGACCAGCAGGACCTGTGCCGCCGGTTCGCGGTGACGGGCGGCGACAAGTTCGCCGGGGTGGCGTGGCAGCCCGGCGGCAACGGCGCACCCCTGCTGGCAGGCGCCCTCGCGACGGTCGAGTGCGCGCTGGAGGACGTACTGGACGGTGGCGACCACGCCATCACCCTGGGGCGGGTCACGGCCCTGACCGTGCACCGCGAGACGGATCCGCTGCTCTACTTCCGCCGCACGTACGGGCGTACGTACGGGCGTACGTGCGGGCCCACACCCGGGCGTGCGGAAGGCGGGGCGTAGCCCCTACGAACCCCCTAGGAACCCCCTACGCACCCGCGCCGCGCTCCAGCTCCTCGATGTCCGACAGCATCGCGTCGGCCAGGTCGCGCTCCGAGGCGTAGTAGCGCTCGGCCCACTTCAGCGTGAGCGTGGGGTACGCCCACGCCGCCTCACCCTTCGCACCCTCGGCGTCCGCCTCGGCACGCAGGCGCATCTTCTCGGCGAACTCCCGGTGCTTCGCCAGGACTTCGCGCATCTGCTCGGGTTCCAGCAGATGGCCGAGCCAGAGCCGGAGCATCGGCCCGTGCTTGAGGACGGGCGGGTCGACCGGCGCCTCGCGCGCCCAGGTGCGGACCGCCTCCATGCCTTCGTCGGTGATCCGGTAGACCCGCTTGTCACGGGTCCCGGTCTCCTGCGCGACCATGCGCGACGTCGCGTAGCCGGCTTTCTCCAGCCGCTTCAGCTCGCTGTAGATCTGGCTGAACGACGGGCTCCAGTAGAAGAACCGCAGCGACCAGTCCGACCACTTCTTCAGGTCATAACCGGACAACTCCTCGCCGAAGGAGAGCAGTCCGAGCACCGCCCAGCTCGTCGCCGGAAGCGCGGGGCGTTCATCGTCAGCTGCCGTCTTCTTCTCCGCCACGCCCCGAAGTGTACGGGCGGACCTGACGAAGACCTTTCCCGCAGTCGCGTATGCCTGGTAGAAGTATTCCTATTCGAAATAGCTCCCGCCGACCGGCCGGAGCAACCAGCCCTGCACCACCAGGAGGCATCGCCCATGAAGTTCTCCATGATCTTCGAGGCCCAGCTCGCCGACCCCACACCCGAACGCGAGCGCCAGGTCATCAAGGACTGCGTCGAACAGGCCGTGTTCGCCGAGGAGATGGGCTTCGACCGCATCTGGGCCGTCGAGCACCACTCCCTCACCCAGTACGCCCACATGAGCGCGTCCGAGATCTTCCTGACCTGGGTCGCCGCCCGGACGTCGAAGATCCGCATCGGGCACGGCGTGGTCACCATGCCCTTCGGCTACCAGCACCCCGTGCGCGTCGCCGAGCGGGCCGCCATGCTCGACGTCCTCTCCGGCGGCCGCGTCGACATCGGCTCCGGCCGGGGCGCCACCAAGCAGGAGATGTCGATGTACGGCGTGCGGCCCGAGGACACATACCCCCAGATGGAGGAGGCCCTGCGGATCTTCTCCAGCGCCTGGCGCGAGGAGAAGTTCGAGTGGCACGGCTCGATCGACATCGGCCCGGGCGCGATCCTCCCCCGCCCCGTCCAGGACCCCCACCCACCGCTCTTCATGGCCTGCTCCCGGCACGACACGCTCAAGCTCGCCGCCGAACTGGGCATCGGCGCGCTGGTGATGGGATTCGCCGGCGCCGACGACGTACGCGAGATGCGCAAGGTGTACGACGAGGCCATCGCCACCCGCAGCGGCGACCGCTTCGTCTCCACCGAGGTCAACGACCATCTCTCGGCCCTCTGCCCGACGATCGTCCTCGACGACGCGGAGAAGGCGCTGCGGCTGGGCACCCGCGGGCAGCGCTTCTTCGCCGAGTCGATCGCCCACTGGTACGGCAACGGGCCCGAGCCGACGGCGTACGCGGAGGACGAGGACCATGTGGCGGCCCTCGCCAAGGACCGCGAGGAACTGGTTGCCAAGCTCCACGAGTCCAACATCCCGGCGCGCCCGGTCGACACCGGCACGTACAACGCCGAGCACGCGTACGGCGACGCCGAGACCGCGATCAGTTACGTCGAGCAGCTCCGCGCCATCGGCGTCGACGAGGTGATGTGCCTGATCCAGATGGGCACGGTCCCGCAGGAGGCCTGCATGGAGACCATCCGCCAGTGGGGCGAGAAGGTCATCCCCCACTTCCGGGCGCTGGCCCAGGAGGGGGCCAAGTGATCACGCTGGACGGCAAGGTCGTCGTCATCACGGGGGCGGGCCGCGGCCAGGGAGCCGCCGAGGCCCGGCTGTTCGCCGAGGCGGGGGCGCGGGTCGTGGTCACGGACGTACGGGAGGACGAGGGCCGGGGCGTCGCGAAGTCGCTGGGCGAGCAGGGCCTCTTCGTACGCCATGACGTCGGCGAGCGGTCGGACTGGGATGCGGTGGTGGCGGCCGCGCTCGGCGCCTTCGGCCGGATCGACGCGCTGGTCAACAATGCGGCGCTGTGGCGCACGGCGTCCGTCGAGACCGAGACGGAGGAGAACTTCGAGAAGCTGCTCCGGGTCAACCTCGTCGGCCCGTTCCTTGGGATCCAGGCCGTGCTGCCGGCGATGAAGGAGGCGGGCGGCGGGTCGGTCGTCAACGTGTCGTCGACGGCGGGCCTGGTCGGCATCCCCGGCCATGCGGCGTACGGGTCCACCAAGTTCGGGCTGCGCGGGCTGACCCGGTCGGCCGCGCTGGATCTGGCCGGGTACGGCATCCGCGTCAACTCCGTCCATCCGGGAGCGATCGACACGCCGATGACGGCCGCGGTCGCGGAGCGGGACTGGTCGCATCTGCCGCTGAAGCGGATGGGCCGGCCGGAGGAGGTCGGTGAGCTGGTGCTGTTCCTGGTCTCCGACGCCTCGTCGTATGTCACGGGTACGGAGTTCGCTGTCGACGGGGGGCTGACGGCCGGATGACCGACAACCGGATGACCGACAGCCGGGTGACCGATAGCCGCATGACCGACAGCCGGATGACCGACATGCAGAGCACTGATCCGCTCACCCCGGCCGCGCGGGTTCTGTGCGACCTCATGTCCGCGGGGTTTCCCGATCCGGCCGACGGGCCGCTGGACGCGGAGGCGCTGCGCCGGGCCGCGAAGGCGGGTGGCGGGGGGCCGGCCCCGGAGCTGCGCTCCGTGACCGAGCGGAGGACGCCGGTCCCGGTACGGATCTACGACCCGGGGGTTGGGGTGGGGGCCGGGGTGGCGGAGTCGGGCTCGGGGGCGGACGGGGGACGGCCGCTCGTCGTCTACTTCCACGGCGGCGGCTGGGTGCTCTGCGACCTGGACACGCACGACGGCCTCTGCCGCCGGCTCGCGTCCCTGACCGGGGCGGTGGTGGTGTCGGCCGACTATCGCCGCGCCCCCGAGCACCGTTTCCCCGCTGCCGCGGATGACGCCTTCACCGTTACCGCGTGGGCAGCGGAGCACGCCCGTGAACTGGGCTGCGATCCGGCGCGGCTCATCGTCGCGGGGGACTCCAGCGGCGGCAATCTCGCCGCGGCCACCGCCCTGCGGGCACGTGACCGCGGGTCCGTTCCGGCGATCGCCGCGCAACTCCTGCTCCAGCCGGTGCTGGACCCGCGTCCCGACGGCGTGTCCGCGTCGGCGTACGCGGAGGGCTTCTTCCACACCAACGCCCATATGCGGTGGTACTGGGAGCAGTACCTGGGCCCCGACGGCGACCCGGCCGACCCGTACGCCGCCCCCGGTCTCGCCTCCGATCTCTCCGGGCTGCCTCCCGCGCTCGTGGTACTGGCCGACTGCGATCCGCAGCGCGACGAGGGCCTGGCGTTCGCGCGCCGGCTGTCCCGGTCCGGTGTGCTCGCGCACGTGCAGCTGCACACCGGGGTGTTCCACGGGTTTCTGGGCGCGGCGGGTTTCCTCGCGGAGGCCGACGCGGCGCTGGACGGGGTGGCTGCGTGGCTGGGGCGTACCTGTCCGGAGGGCGGCTGACGGGATTCGATATCTTGTTCGGCGCCGACCCCACCGGCTCTGACCTGTTCGTACGCCCCTAAGGAGCCGGCCATGGAGGCCGACGTCACCACCTGTTTTCGGCACCCCAAGGTCGAGACGTATGTGCGTTGCACGCGCTGTGACCGTTACATCTGTCCCGACTGCATGCGGGAGGCAGCCGTCGGCCACCAGTGCGTGGAGTGCGTGAAGGAGGGTCACCGGAGCATCCGACAGGCCCGTACGGTCTTCGGCGGCAAGATCGCGGGCTCCGCCGTCCCGGTGGTCACGTACACGCTGATCGCGCTGAACGTCCTCGCGTACCTGGGCGAGTTGGTACGCCCCGCGATCGTCGACCAGTTCGGGATGCTCGGCCACGGGCTGATGGGGGCTGACGGGACGTACTACCTGTACGAGACGCCCTTCCCGGGGTACGAGGCGGTGGGCGTCGCGGCGGGCGAGTGGTACCGCCTCATCACTGCGGCGTTCCTCCACATGCCGCCCGGGAGCGGGACGTTCGGGATCCTGCACATCGTCCTCAACATGTACGGGCTGTGGAACCTGGGGCCGGTGGTGGAGGACCAGCTCGGCCGGGCCCGGTACCTCGCCCTCTATCTCCTCTCCGCCCTCGGTGGCTCGGTTCTGGTGTTCCTGGTCGCGCCGCAGCACAACGCGGTGGGCGCGTCCGGGGCGATTTTCGGCCTGGCGGCCTCGTACTACGTCATCAACCGCCGGCTGAACCGCGACATGCACGCGGCGAAGCGCTTCCTGGCCGGCTTCGTGATCTGGATGGTGATCTCGGCCGGATTCACTTCCTGGCAGGGCCACTTGGGCGGCCTGCTGTCGGGCGCGGCGGTTACGGCTGCGCTGGCGTACGCGCCGGCGAAGCACCGGACGGCGGTGCAGGCGGTCGCCATGGTGGGGGTGCTGGTCCTACTGGTGGTACTGGCGGTACTGAAATCAGCGGAGCTGGGGGGTTCGCAACTGCACGCCTTGGAGAGCATGTTGGAGGGTTAGCTCGATTGTGTGATGCTCGGCTTCCGGGCTTGTGCTGCTGTGCGGGGACCGGGGTAGCGTGGCTACGCGACCTGGGACGCCGGGTGCGGTGCCAGCGTGCGGGGCCCCTGCTCCACCAGCGAGATGGTTCAGGGCCTCCCCGTCGCCTCTGGCCGCGCCCACATGGCCAGGTCGTCAGGGACTCCGCCCTTCCGGGACGGGACCACGGACAGGATCCGTGTCGCCACCCGGATGCGAAAGCGGACGACCAGTGCGCCCAGGACCGTTCGGGGCGTGCCAGTGCGCGGACTCACTCCCGCTAACTGCCCAGGAACGGTTAGGTACGGCGGACCGGGATCCAGGAGCGAGTGGTTCGGGTGGGGGCCGCCCGGTTGTGATGATGGCGGCTCCGGGCCGGGCGTCAAGGGCGCTCCCTGCGGTCGCGTCGCTGCGCGATGGCCTTCGGCCACCCTGGACTCCCGTCCCTCCACCGCTACTGCTTGTTGAGGGGGCGGCCCCCGGAGCGGGGCCCCGGGGATCCACCGGCTGCTGGTCCCGGTCGGCCCCCGGCCGCAGGCCGGTGGGCGATTGCGGGACGCGGTCTCCCCGGGATGGGCCCGGCACCGGCTCAGCGGCCGCAGGCCGGTGGGCGGTTGCCGGGCGCGGTCTGTCCGGGATGGGCCCGCCCTCGGCTTAGCGGCCACCGGGTGGTGGGTGGCGCGCCATCGGCTCGGGATGGGCCCGGCACCGGCTCAGCGGCCACCGGGTGGTAGGTGGCCAGGCGGCGCCACAGCTCCGGGACGGGCCCAGCCCGGCCAAGCGGCCGCAGGCTGGTGGGCAGGGCGCCATCTTCTCGCGGGGGCCGGGCTCGCCAAGCGGCCGCAGGCCGGTGGGCGGGTGCGACAGACTCGTGGTGCGCCCGCTCCGGCTCAGCGGCCACAGGCCGGTAAGGCGTTGGCGAGTTCGGCAGGCCCGGAAGTGCCCGGACAGGGCTCTGAACGGTCGTCAGGCCGGTCCGGCCGAGGTGTGGCTACATCAAGCGCCATGACAGGCCCGCCGAGCCTCAATTCGGTCCGATTTGCCGGGGTTTATGGTCCGCCTGCGGGCCCCCTCGGCCACTTGATGTCGCACCACCTCGGATTGGGCGTTGTCCCGGTGCAACAGACGGCCGTCGGCCGCTAAGCCGAGCCACACAGCCCCCGAACCCGGTGCGTGTCTTGCCCCATCTGCCGGGCTGAGGCCACCGTGCAACGCACGCCACTCCCGGGGCTCAGGTGGGGCCCCGCT
>NZ_JBSOPZ010000023.1:0-121635 GCF_053763515.1 Streptomyces mabaensis | reverse complement strand
CCCCCCCCCCCCCCCCCCCCCCCCCCCCCCCCCCCCCCCCCCCCCCCCCCCCCCCCCCCCCCCCCCCCCTCTGCCGTCTGCCCGGCTGCCGGCGTCAGTGCTGCTGGGGCCCGAACGGCGTGCCCGTGGCGTCGGCGAGCGTGAGGTCCAGGCTCTCCTTGCGGATGCGCTGGTCCACGTAGAGCAGGCCCACCCCCAGCTGCGGGAGGATCGTCTGGACGATCTGGCTGATCCCGGCGCCGACCATGGTCAGCGCGAGGTAGATGCTGAGGGAGCCGTACATCGCCGAGAAGTCGCTGGCGGCGGGGTCCTCGCCGAAGGTCATCAGGTCGGGGAGCAGCGCGAACGTTCCGATGAGCGAGAAGGGCATCTGGATGACATAGCCGAGCGCTCCGGCCATGAGCACGATCACCAGCCAGATGCCGAAGATCCGCCACCAGGTGCCCCGGACCAGCTCGGCGGAGCGGCGCAGCGCCGCGACCGGGCCCTGCCACTCGATGACGGCCGCGGTCGGCGCGAGACTGAACCGCACCCACAGCCAGGTCATCACCGGCAGTGCCGCCAGGATGAGCAGCGCCCAGATGCCGAACAGGCCGCCCGTGTCCGCACCCTCGCCCGCCGACGCCGCCATCACCCCGATCATGACGGCCGAAGCCACCAGCATCGGGGCGCCGGCGATCAGCGAGATGAGAAGTACGGTGCCGAGCACCGCGGGCATCCTCGCCCAGCCGCGGCGCCAGATCGCGCCGAAGGCCGCGGCGCGGCCGAGCACCGCGTCCTGGACGACGGCGGACGTCGCGGAGTAGACCACGGCGGTGCTGAACACCATCAGTACCAGGGAGAACGCCGCCACCGAGAGGAGGGCGGTGACCAGGGCCAGGCCGTCCTCGTCCGGCAGCGGACCGTCGTACTCGAGGTGGTCGAACCATGCCTGGAGGCTGTCCTCGACCGCGACATACGCGATCAGCAGCGCGCCGAGTACCGCGACGATCGCCGCCCCGTACGCGATGGCCGCGACGCCGAACAGCGGCTTCCAGTACCGGCCCATGGCCGAGAAGGCCCCGCCGATCACATCGCCGAGGGTGAGCGGCCGCAGGGGGACCACCCCGGGCTTGGGCGGGGGCGGCGGCATCCAGCCGCCACCCGGCGGGCCCCAGCCCGGCTGCCCCCAGCCCGGCTGTCCCTGCCCCGCGTACGGCGCGCCGTCGGCCGGCGGTCCCCACGCGGGTCCGCCCGGTTGTCCGCCGGGCTGCCCGGCCGGCTGTCCGGGCGTCGGCCCGGGCGGGCCCCACCCCATGTTGTCCGACATCAATGCGCTCCGTGGTTTCTCGTCCCCCGTTTGACCGGGACACGTTAACCGGTGCCGCGGATCTTCGGGGTGCCGGGGCGGGATGTGGTTGCGTACGAGCGTACGCAACGTTGTGTACACTCGTACGCATGCCTTATGTGCTGCTGGCCGCGGCGATCGCGGCGGAGGTGGCCGGGACCACGGCCATGAAGTTCAGTGACGGATTCAGCAAGCTGTGGCCGTCCCTGGGGACGGTCGCCGGATATCTCCTCGCCTTCACCCTGCTCGCGCAGACCCTGAAGACGATGCAGGTCGGCACGGCCTATGCCATCTGGGCGGGCGTCGGCACCGCCGCCGTCGCCGCCATCGGGGTGATCTTCCTGGGTGAGACGGCGAGTGCGGCCAAGCTGGCCGGTATCGCGTTGGTCATCGGCGGAGTCGTCCTGCTCAATCTGGGCGGCGCGCACTGATGGCCCGCCGGTACGATCCCGAGCGCCGCCAGCGCATCATCGACGCGGCGATCCGGGTGGTCGGCCGCAACGGCATCGGCGGGCTCAGCCACCGGTCCGCCGCGGCGGAGGCGGATGTGCCGCTGGGCTCGACGACGTACCACTTCAGGACGCTCGACGAGCTGATGGTGGCCGCGCTGCGACAGGCCAATGAGGGCTTCGCCAAAGCCGTGAGCGCGAGCGGGGCGTTCGAGGATCCGGACGCGGATCTCGCCGCGGAGCTCGCGCGGCTGCTGGGGGAGTGGCTCTCCGGGGACCGGACGGGAATCGAGCTGGAGTACGAGCTGTACCTGGCCGCCCTGCGCAGACCCGCGCTGCGCCCGGTCGCCGCCGAGTGGTGCGAGGGCGTGGCCGAGGCGCTGGCGGTCCGCACGGATCCGGTCACGGCGCGGGCGCTGGTCGCGCTGATGGACGGGATCTGCCTCCAGGTCCTGCTGACGGACGTGGCGTACGACGAGAACTACGCGCGCGAGATGCTCGCCCGGATCACCGGCTGACGGCGCCGGAGCGCGCGACCGCGGTCAGTGCGGCGCGCACGCTCGCCTCGATGTCCGTCACCGGGTAGAGCACCTCCCGTACCACCCGCTCCCGGTCGATCACCAGCGTCAGCCGCTTGAGCCGGCTCACCCCCGCCGCGCGGAACGTCGGCAGCCGCAGTGCGGCCGTCAGGGCGAGTTCCGCGTCGGAGAGCAGTGGGAAGCGCAGCCGTTCCTTGTCGGCGAACGCCTGCTGTTCGTCGGGGCGTTGGGTGGACACGCCGTGCACGGTCGCGCCCGCCGCGGTGAACTCCGCCAACTGGTCGCGGTACGTGCAGGATTCGAGGGTGCAGCCGGGCGCGCCCGGGATCCCCGCCCAGCCCGGGGGGTAGGACTCGCCCCGGGCGTACGCGCCGGGAAAGCAGTACAGGACCGTGTACGGCGTCGCGGCGACCGGGTCGCGCAGCTCGCCGTCGTGGCCCAGCAGCCGGAGCTCCGGCACCCGGGTGCCGGCCAGCGCGTGGACGCGTTCGGCCTCCCGGGAGGCCTCGCCGGTGGTCGCCGTCATCTCTCCTTCTCCGAGCACCCAGGTGTCTCCCCAGTCCTGGAGTGCGACCAGAACGGGCACCAGCGCGCGACCGCGCGGGGTGAGCCGGTACTCGTACCGCACCGGGCGGTCCTGGTACGGCTCGCGCGTCAGCACGCCCGCGTCGACCAGCAGCCGCAGCCGTTCGGCCAGCACCTTGCGGGACATCCCCAACTCGCGCTGGAGCGCGTCGAAGCGGTGCACGCCGCGCGCCGCGTCGCGCACGATCAGCAGGGTCCACCAGTCGCCGACGACGTCGAGCGCCTGCGCGATCGCGCAGTTCGCGTCGCCGAGGCTCGTCCGCTGGGCCATGACCCCTCCGATCTCCGGTCCGGCCGGTGGGCCGTTGACCCGAGGCTGCCATGCTGACATAGTCCGTTCCCAAAAGGAACGCACTCACGGGCGGGGGCGCATGCAAGGGTTCAAGGACGTGCCGCGGGCGGTCTGGCTGCTGGCCGGCGGATGCTTCGTCAACGCCGTCGTCAGCTTCACCTTCGTCTTCGTCTTCGTGTACCTGACCGGACCGCGCGGGCTCCCGCTCGCCCAGGCCGGCGTGCTCACCGGCATCGGCGGCATCGGCCTGGTCGCCGGCAACTTCACCGGCGGCTGGTACGGCGACCGCTTCGGCCACCGCCGGGTCCTGCTGATGGCCTCCACCGTCGCGGGCGCCCTGCTCATCGTGGTGCCGACGCTGCCCACGCCGGTGCTGTACGTCGCTCTCCCGCTGGCCGAGTACGCCGCGGGAGTGATCAGGGCCGCCAACTCCGCCCTCGTCGCGGTCACGGTCCCCGAGGGCGCCCGCCGCCAGGCCTTCGCCGTGGTCCGCTGCGCCTCCAACGGCGGCTTCACCGTCGGTCCGCCGCTCGGCGCACTGGTGGCCACCCACCTCTCGTACGACTGGCTCTTCCTTGCCGACGGGCTGGGCACGCTCTTTTTCGCGCTCTGGACGGCCCGGGTGGTCCCGGCGCGCGGCGCCGTCCGCAAGCGGCTCCCGGGCGACGGGCCCGCCCCCGGCGTCTGGCGCGAACTGCGCGCCCGGCCCGCCGTGCTGATCCTGCTGGCCTCGGTCTTCGTCATCGACCTGGTCTACCGGCAGCAGTACTCCACCTTCCCGGTCTTTCTCGCCGACCACGGCATGGACACCCGGGCGTACGGCCTGCTGCTGGCCATCAACGGTGGCGTGATCCTCTGCCTGGAACTCCCCGCAGCCCTCGCCCTGCGCAGGCGCTCACCCCAGCACATCATCGGCACCGGCCTGCTGCTGGTCGGCGCCGGCTACGGCGCGCTGCTGCTCGGCGCCGGCGTCGGGACGGCCGTGGCGATGATGGTGCTGCTCACCTTCGGCGAGATCCTCTACAAGACCACCGCCACCGCGTACGTCGCCGACGAGGCCCCCGAGCACGCCCTGGGCCGCTTCCAGAGCCTGTACGCGGGCGTCTCCGTCAGCGGCATGATCCTCGGCCCGCCCCTCGGCGGCGCCCTCTACGCGGCCGCGCCGGACCTGCTGTGGCCCCTGTGCGCGGCCCTGGCCGCGGCAGCAGGAGCGGCCGTACTGGCAAGCGGACGGCTCCGGGCCGGCGGCGGCCACGACCGGCCGAGGGCGACGCCTCGCTCGGCAGTTGAGACCGGTTCGCCTGGGCGGGGCGTCGGCGGTTAGGTTTCGGTCATGACCGACACGACTGCTACTCGTACCACCGGCGCCGTCGCCGCCGGACTCGCCACCCTCGCCGACGACGGCACCGTTCTCGACACCTGGTTCCCCGCGCCCGAGCTCGTGGCCGAGCCCGGCCCCTCCGGCACCGAGCGGCTCACCGCCGAGCGGGCCGTCGAGCTGCTCGGGGAGGCCGCGCGCAAGGCCGTCGGCCCCGACCCCCGCCGTGGCGTGCAGGTCGTCGCCGTCCGTACGGTCATCGCCTCGCTCGACGCCAAGCCGCTGGACGCCCACGACGCGTACCTGCGCCTGCACCTGCTGAGCCACCGCCTGGTCAAGCCGCACGGCCAGAACCTGGACGGCGTCTTCGGACTGCTCGCGAACGTGGCGTGGACCAGCCTCGGCCCGGTCGCCGTGGACCAGGTCGAGACGGTGCGCCTGAACGCGCGCGCAGAGGGCCTGCACCTCCAGGTCACCTCGATCGACAAGTTCCCGCGGATGACGGACTACGTGGCGCCCAAGGGCGTCCGTGTCGCCGACGCCGACCGCGTCCGCCTCGGCGCGCATCTCGCCGAGGGCACCACGGTCATGCACGAGGGCTTCGTCAACTTCAACGCCGGCACCCTCGGCACGTCGATGGTCGAGGGCCGGATCTCCGCCGGTGTCGTCATCGGCGACGGCTCCGACATCGGCGGCGGCGCCTCCACCATGGGCACGCTCTCCGGCGGCGGCAAGCAGATCATCTCGATCGGCGAGCGCTGCCTCGTCGGCGCCGAGGCGGGCGTCGGCATCGCGCTCGGCGACGAGTGCATCGTCGAGGCGGGCCTGTACGTGACCGCGGGCACCCGCGTCACGATGCCCGACGGCCAGATCGTCAAGGCGCTGGAGCTGTCCGGCGCGAGCAACATCCTCTTCCGCCGCAACTCGGTCACCGGCGCCGTCGAGGCCCGCCCGAACAACGCGGTCTGGGGCGGCCTCAACGAGATCCTGCACAGCCACAACTAAGGCCTTGTCTCTCTAGGCAAGCGCCGCGTACGCCTCCAGCAGCCCGTCGGTCGTCTCACGGCCGGCGGGCCGCAGCGGTTCGCGGACCGGACCGGCGGGCAGGCCGAGCGCACCGAGGAGCGCCTTCGCGGTCACCGTGCCGGGCAGCCCGGCGGCCATCATCAGCTCGGTCAGCGGAAGCGTGAGCTGGTTGAGCCGGGCCGCCTCGGCGGTCCGGCCCGCGTCGTACGCGTCCAGCACCGCCCGCAGCCGCCGCGCCGCCACATTGGCCACGGTGGAGACGAAACCCGCCCCGCCCACCGCGTACAGCGGGAGGTTCAGCTCCTCGCAGCCCGAGTAGTACGCCAGTCCGGTGCGGGAGATGACCTTCGTACTGCCCAGCAGGTCGTACGCGCAGTCCTTGACCGCGGTGATCCGCGGGTGCCCGGCCAGCCGCAGCATCGTGTCCGGCTCGATCCGGGTGCCGGTGCGGCCGGGGATGTCGTACAGCATCAGCGGGACGCCGACGGAGTCCGCGACGCGGCGGAAGTGCGCCTCGACGGCGTCCTGCGGCGGCCGGCTGTAGTACGGCGTGACCACCAGCAGCCCGTCGGCGCCCGCCTGTTCCGCGGCCCGCGCCAGTTCGACGGTGTGACCGGTGTCCGCGCTGCCCACGCCGGCCAGGACGCACGCGCGGCCGCCGACCGCCTCCGTCA
This sequence comes from Streptomyces mabaensis, assembly GCF_053763515.1. Lineage (NCBI taxonomy): Bacteria > Bacillati > Actinomycetota > Actinomycetes > Kitasatosporales > Streptomycetaceae > Streptomyces > Streptomyces mabaensis. The sequence continues at coordinate 115,425 of NZ_JBSOPZ010000023.1, read as the reverse complement.
CGGCGCGGATCAGGTCCGTCTTCTCACGGTCGGTGGTCGTGGGGGACTCACCGGTGGTGCCGCTCAGCACCAGACCGTCGCAGCCGCCGTCGACCAGATGGGCGGCCAGCTGCTGCGCACCGTCGTGGTCGAGGGCGCCGTCGTCGGTGAAGGGAGTGACCATCGCGCACAGCGCGCGGCCGAAGGGGTGCGGGTGTGCGTGCGGTGAGGGTGAGGGCATGCCCCGCAGTCTGTCCCCGCCGAGCATACAGATCCACTTAAATCTTCTTCAGGAAACGCCGAAGCCACGCTACGAGATGGCTGGGCGGGGCAGGGGCTCCCGGTCACCCGGATGGGCCTTGACCTCAAGATTGGTTGATGTTTCAGGATGGATCTCGGCACACACCCCTGACACCGCCACGACCGAGGAGATCCGCCATGACCGCACAGGTGGCCTTCAACGCCCTGCCCGACCTCGGCCGTCCGGGTGTCGGGACCGTCATGTCCAGCATTTGGAGCGTCGGGACTCCCGAGCGGCAGCGGGCCGCCGTCGATGCCATCGCCAAGGCCTGGGAGAGCCGGCCGTGGCCGAGTGCGGATCTGCTCTCGTACAGCGTCTACACCGGCAACGACGGAGACACGCTGCTGCACTACTCGCAGTGGACGAGTCCGGCGGCGTTCGCCGAGTTCACCCGGCTGCACCGGGACGAACGCGTCCAGGAGATCGACGCCGCGGTGCCCGGGATCGAGCGGGTGCGACTGGGGGAGTACGAGCTGTACCGCAGCACCGCCGCGCGCCCCGGCGACACCCGCGTACCCGAGACCGTCGTGATCGTCGATGTCGAGTTCGACGGGCCCGATCCGGGGCGGCAACGCGCCTGGATCGACGCCGTCTTCGAGGCGCTGGGGACCGATCCGCACCCGCATCCGGGCGGGATCTCCGGGCACTTCCATGTGAGTACGGACGGCACCCGGGTGCTCAACTACGCGGAATGGGAGAGCGAGCAGGCGCACATCGAGGCCCTCGCCGCCCCCGGCGACGGCATCGGGGCCGCCACCCCACAGTGGCAGCGGGTGCAGAACTACCCGGGCGTGACCGGGGGCGGGGTGACCAGGTACACGCCCGCGCTGCGGCTCACCCCTGCGTGAGGGAAGAGCCGGGGCCCGGCCGGGACGGCGGCCGGACCCCGGGGTCGTTAACCCGCCCGCGCTACGGGCGGAAACGCACGATCTGCGGGTCGTGGTCGCTGTTCTGGTCCGCGAACTCGGCGTTGACGTGCACGCTGTCGTAGCTGAAGTCGTCGATCGACGGGCTCGTCAGGATCTGGTCCAGCACCTGGGCGTTGCCCTGGAAGACGTACGAGTAACGCTCCGAGCGCGGCAGCGACTTGATCGCCGGGCAGAGCACGCCGCCGTCCGTCAGCGCCTTCGTGGTCGCCGAGAACTCGAAGTCGTTGATGTCACCGACCACCAGGACGTCCGCGTTGCGCTGGGCCTTCAGGATCTCCTTGACGAAGCCGTTGACGGCCTGCGCCTGGAGCAGGCGCTTGGCCTCCGAGGAGCGTACCGGCGGCTGGTGGTGCGAGGTCAGGGCCTCGTCGCCGCCCTTCGAGCCGAAGTGGTTGGCGATCACGAAGACGGTGCGACCGCGGAAGGTGAACTCGCCCGCCAGCGGCTTGCGGCTGTTCTCCCACGCCGCGTCCGCCGGGTCGATCCGGCCGGGGGAGAGCGTCAGGGCCGCGTGCCGGCCCTCCCGCACGACACCCGTCGCCGTCGTCGCGGTGCCGCCCGCGCGGTCGGTGAACGAGACCCGCTCGGGGTTGAACAGGAAGACCTGGCGGATGTTGCCGCCCGGCTCGCCGCCGTCCTTGTTGTTCTCCGGGTCGACGGTGCGCCACTCGTACGCGGGGCCGCCGGCCGCGACGATTGCGTCCGTGAACTTCTTCAGCGTCTGATCGGCGGCGACCGTGCCGTCGTTCTTCGCGCCGTTGTTGTCCTGGATCTCCTCCAGCGCGACGATGTCCGGCGAGGCGAGGTTCTCGACCACCGCGCCCGCGAGCGCGTCGAACTTCTCCTGCGGGTCGCCCGGGTCGAGGTTCTCGACGTTGTACGTGGCCACGGCCAGCTCGCCGCGCCGCTGCGGGCGGGTGGACTCGCGCTCCAGCCCCTCGTCGGTGACCGTGCCGAGCGTGCGCGCGGTCAGCGTGTAGCCGCCGAACTGGTTGAAGTCCAGCGGGCCTTCGGTCTCCCCGGTCAGGACGTCCCCGACGTTCGCCTTGGGGAAGGGCTGCTGCGCGACCGGCGCGAGCTGCTGGATCTTCAGCCGGCCCGTGTTCTGGGAGGTGTACGAGCCGTAGACCGTGGCGCCGCGCCGGCTGGCGTGCTCGCGCGGCTTGACGGTCACCCACAGCTCGGCGAACGAGGTGGACGCACCGACGACACGCGAGGTGCCGATGCGGACGTTGCTGCCCTCCAGCGACTCGTAGTAGTCCAGGGCGTACGTACGGGGGCTGAGCGGCAGCGCGTTGATGCTGCCCTGGGCCGCCGGGTCGCCCTCCGGGGCGTACGCGGCGGGCACGGACTTCGCCGAGATGGTGACCGGCGCGGGCAGCGCGTTGCCCGAGGAGACCACGGTCACGGTGGGCTTGGAGATCTGGGTGACCGACTGGTTGCCGGAGTTGAGGCCGCCGGGGACGAACTCGCCGACCAGGCCGGAGACCTTGACCGCGTCGCCCACGGCGACGGCCGGCGCGGAGCCGGTGAAGACGAAGACGCCCTCGCTGGTGGCGGCGTTGTCGTCGGCCTGCGGGTCCTGGAACCAGAAGCCCCGGGAGCCGTAGGTACGCACACCGGTGACGATGCCCTGGACATCGGTGACCTGCTGCCCGGCCAGCGGGGATATCCGGGTGGTGCCCTGGATGTCGTGGATCCGTATCTCGGCGGCGGACGCGGAGGAGGAACCGGCGAGCAGACCGGTGGCCAGTGCGGTGGCCACGACGGCCGCGACGGCGGCAGATCTCGGAACGGCTGAACGGGCTGACATGTGTGGACTCCGGGTGGTCAGTGAGGGACGGAGTGAGAGGTCTACGCGCGTCAATCTCTTGTGTGTCCAGGGGAGTTGTCAAGGCTTCGCAGGCATACGGAATCTGACGGGTACATGAACCCGATGAGATGGGGCGAAATGCGTCTAGGCTGGGGCGCCGGCCGATCCGTACCTGCCAACCGGCCGTCCTTGCCCGTCACCCATCACCCGTCTCACCGTCTCACCGCCCGAGGAGAACCAGCAGATGTCCGCAGAGCACCCGATCCTGCCGCCGGTGCGGCTGCACTCCGACGCGGAACTCGCGCGCGACGCGCTCGCCACGCCGCTGCTGGCCCGTGCGGTGCGGCTCGCGCGCTGGGCGGGTCCCGGCACGCGGGTCGGAGCGGGTGGCGAACTCGTCGAGGAGCAACTGCAGGCCGCCGCCGAGGAGATCGGGCTCGGCGCGGACGAGGACGGCCGGGCGTACGCGAGCGAGGCGTGGCGCCTGGCGGTGGACACCGGGCTCGTGGAGGTCGGTGACGGCGGGGACGGTGCAGCCGGGGGCGGTCACGCCGAGAACGGTCACGGCGAGGGCGACGGCGTGGACGGCTTCGTCACGGCGGGCTCCGTCACGACGGGCGAGGACCTGGCTCTGGTCACCGCCGGCAGCCCGCAGGACATCCTCGACCTGTGGCTCACCGGACTGGACGCCGTACTCGCCGACGCGACCGTCCCCCCGCTCGACGACCTCGTCGACGCGATGGAGGACGGCGGTGAGGTCGACTTCAGCACACTCAACTGGGACCCGCAGGGAGAGGCCGACTTCCTGGACGGGGTGCTCGGCAACCTCTATCTGCTGACCGTCACCGAGGGCGGATCGGGGGAAGGGCCCGTACCGCTGCCCGTCCTCGCCGCGTCGATGATCATCCCCGACGACATGGGCGAGCCCACCGACGACGTCCTGGAGCAGGTCTCGGACGCGATGATGCGGCTCGACGACCAGTTCCGGCTGCTGGAACCGATCGGGCTCGTCGAGTACCGCCCCGTCGACGAGGAGTTGATGACCGAGGCGGACGAGGACTACGCCGAACCCGTCGACGAGGACGACGTCGCCCGGTACGGGATGGTCCGGCTGACCCCGCTCGGTCTGTTCGGCATCCGGGCACGCATGCTCGACGCGGGCTTCGAGGCGCCCGCCGTGGGCGACCTGGTGGACAAGGGCGCCGATGTTCTCCTCGACTCCGTCGCCCGGTTCCCGGAGACCTCCGCCCAGGCCGAGATCGAGCAGTGGCTCGCCCGCCGGGAAGTACCCGGATCGGCACGTGAGTTGCTGGCCGCCGCGCGTGGTACGGACCGGGGCGCGCCGCTGCGCCGGCTCCGCTGCCAGCAGGCACTCTCCCTGGCCGGACCGGCGGCCGAGCCCGCGCTGCGCGAGGTCCTCGACGACGCGGAGCTGGGCGGACTGGCCCGGGTCTGGCTGACCGAGCGGGGCGCGGCGGACGTACCGGCGCCGCCGGAGGCCATGGTCTTCTGGCTGACGATCGACACGATCGCGGCGCAGCTCGGCGCCGAGGGCGACTCGGCTGAGCTGCAGGGCCTGGTCGAAGGCCTGGTCGGGCAGCACAGCGGCTTCTTCGACGCGGCCTGGCGGGTGGACCACCCGGCGACGGCGGACGTCCTGGAGGCGATGGGCCGGCTGCACCCGGACAGGAAGGCGGCGAAGGAGGCCCGCAAGGCGGCCTTCAAGGCCCGCTCCAAGCGATAGGCGCGCGAACTACTGTTGGTTCGAGGACCCGGCGAAGGCGCTGTGTCGCAAGCTCGCCGGCGCGAAGGCCGCAGCAGGCCCGCTGAGCGGGCTCTGCGACAGCGCCCGCTGCCCGCAGGCCACCCACCACCTCATCCACCGGCCCGTCTGGAAGCCCGCGGCCGACAACGGCGCCGGTCCTGCTGGCCAGCGCCCGTGTCCCCGCGGGGGAGAAGAAGCGGCTACAGGCTGAGCACGAGCGCTTGATGCGCGCCCTCGAAGAGATCGACAAGGCAGCCGGAAAGGCCGGATGACATGGCACTCAGCCAGACGCCCTCGAGACCGGGATCTCCCGCGCGGCCCTCTACCGGACCCGGCCACCCAGCAAACTCGCCCGCACCAACACCGAGTTCACCCTGCTCAAGGAGCGGCATCGACTACTGCTGCCGGTGATCGCGGCCGAGGACGACGAGCTGGAACGTCTCCGCCGTGAGCGGAGTACGTTCGCCGGTACGCACGCCGCCCCGGCTCGCAACAACGGGCAGGGGGACAACGGTTAGGAGATCTTACTGACGCCGCTGGCCAAGGACACAGAACTCGTTACCTTCGGGGTCTGCCAATACAACCCACGATTGATCACCCTGGCCAATATCAACACGCTGTGCGCCATGAGCCACCAGACGAGCCACCTCGGCGTCCTGGTCATCAGGCCTGAAGTCGAGATGCAGTCGGCTCTTGGCCTTCTTGCTCTCGTCAAGCCGGACGAAGTCCAACCCCGGCAGGCGATCCGGCTCCGGGCGGATCTCGAACTCCTCATCAGAGGAGTGGACCACAACCCAACCAAGAGCCGTAGCCCACCACTGCCCCAAGGCCACCGGATCTACCGAGTGAACAACTACCTGTTCCCATTCCAAGGTCATCCGCCGAGCTTAGACCTGCCAAGGCTTCGAAAACAGGTGCGTGGGTCACGGCCGACACGACAAGGCCCGCCACCAGGCCGGACCAGGGCATCTGGAGCGGCAGAACGGCCCAGACCATCGTCAGCATCACGGCCATCACCAGGTGGTACTGGGCGACGTTCCCTTGGGTTTCAGGGGGCGTCGTGCACTGTCGCGTCACCCTGGGCGGTGAACCTGTGGCCGACAGTTCCTGAACCGGTGTCGTGGACGTCGCAGGTGTTGCTGAGATGCACCCGTTATGGAGAACAGGAAGGTGCAGTTGCGGCCGTTCGTGGTGCGGATGCCGTCGGGTGACCGGTGCTGGACGAAGACGAACTCGCGCCGATTGCCGAGGTGGATGAGTTCCTGCGGCATGTGCGGTTCGGCCGGGACCAGGCCGAGTCGACGACCGCGACGTACGCGGGCGCGATGAAGCTGTTCCTGACCTGGTGTGCCCGGTCGGGTCTCGACTGGCGGGAGTGTGCGGGTCGCCTCGGGTCGTTCATGTTCTGGCTGCGGCACGCCCGGCTGGACGGGGATCCGGTGGTCCCTGGCCCGGGGCAACAGCCGGTTCGAGGGCCCCGCCGGGTGAACACGGTCCTGGCCGGGGTGCGGGAGTTCTTCAAGCACCAGGTCGCTGTGGGCAACGCTCCGGTGGCGGTGCTGGGCATGCTCTACGAACGAGCCGGTTCACCACTTCCCTGCTCGGCAGTCCGGGCCGTCGGCGGGTCCGGGTGTCGGTCGACGACGCGCGGGGATGGGCTCGCGCCGTTGACATCGTCATCAGTGCCGAGACGGTGTGACGGAGCTGTTCTCCGTCGCTGAGCGTCGCCTCAGCACACCTCGCGCGTTCGGCCGCGTACTGATCGATTGCCTGAACAACCTGGGAGCCCACCGGTACCGACCGAGCCCGACGCGAGGGGTGTCCGGGCTGGCGAAGTGGAAGGGAACTGAGAGGTGGTCAGCCAGGGCACGACCAGCCCGCTCGGCCGCTACGGCTACGGGGTGGCGCGGGTGGCGATCCTCTTCCTCTGAGGAATTGTCAAGACTTGTGGATGAGGAGTGGTTGGCTGCTGGCAGGCGAAGGGACTTGAGTCTCCAGTAGGGGGAGACACAAAGGTGGGGGCATGGACGGCGACACGCTCTACTCGATCGGCGAGCTCGCTCGGCGGACCGGTCTCACGGTCAAGACCATTCGGTTCTACTCCGATCGCGGAATCGTGGCGCCGACGAACCGCAGCCCGGCCGGCTACCGCCTCTACAACATCGACGCCGTCGCACGCCTGGACCTTGTGCGGACCCTGCGCGAGCTGGGACTGGACCTTCCCACGATCCGCAAGGTCCTGGACCGCGAGCTCTCGCTTCCCGAGGTCGCCGCGGCGCATGCCGAAGCACTGGCAGTGCAGATCCGCGTCCTGGGCCTGCGGCGCGCGGTGCTGACGGCGGTGGCCGAGCGCGGGTCCACACCTGAGGAGACGGAATTCATGCACCGGCTGGCCCAGCTCTCCGAGGACGAACGCCGACGTCTGATCGGCGATTTCCTCGACGCCGTCTTCGGCGGTCTTGACGCCGCCCCCGCATTCGCGGGGGTCATGCGCTCGATGACCCCCGAGCTGCCCGACAACCCGGAGGCGGAGCAGGTCCAGGCGTGGGTGGAGTTGGCCGAAATGTCCCTGGACCCGGATTTCCGCGCCGTCGTGCGGCGGATGGCCGAGGACCAGGCAGCCGAGCAGGCCCGAAGCGACACGATGGGCCCGCGCCGCGACATTGCCGCAGCCGTCCGTGACCAGGCCGGCCCGGCCTTGACCGCCGGCCTCGACCCGGCCTCGCCCCAGGCCGATCCGATCGTCGCGGCGTTCACGGCGCACTACGCGCACCTCCTCGGCCGCCCCGACGACGTCGAGCTTCGCCGCCGGCTGGCGACTCGGCTGGAGAGCGTGAACGACCCTCGCAGGGAGCGATACCTCCAGCTGCTCGCAGTGGTCAACGGGTGGCCGGCCCCGGAGAGTCTGGCTCCAGTGTTCGACTGGTCCGTCCAGGCTCTACGCGTCCGGACACAGCAATGACGGGGCGGTCGCAAGGCGGCATGGGCAGGACACGGCTGGCGTCGGGTGAAAATGCCGCCGCACATGATCGGTTTATGAATGCCCCCGCCGTACTTCAGGTTGCCGCGACGCGGGCCTCTCCCGCTCTCGTTCTTCGCCCCTGGCGCATGGAGGACGTTGCCGCATTGGTCGAGGTGAGCCGGGATCCCGCATTGCGCCAGTGGGCGAGCTCTGTCGTGGACAACGATGCTGACGGGGCACGGTGGGTGCAGGCCCAGCAGCGGGGCTGGGCAGCGGGGGACCGGTTCGGCTTCGCCGTCCTTGAGGCACAACCCGGTTCAGTTCGCGAACAGTTGGTGGGCAACGTGGTCCTCAAGGAAGTCATCTCCGGCAAACCGGCGGCCGAGGTGGGCTACTGGACCGCGGCGCACGCGCGGGGGCGGGGAGTGGCCCCCCGCGCTCTGGAGGCACTCACCAGCTGGGCCTTCGACACCTTCGAAGCCGACGGGCTGGAGCGTCTCGAACTCCTGCACCAGGTAGACAACCTGGCATCGTGCCGGGTTGCGCAGAAGAGCCGGTACAACTTCGACAGCATCCTGCCCGCGGCGCCGCCCTCCTTCCCCCGCGATGGCCACCTGCACATACGGCGCACGAATGCCTGAGATCCTCCCGGCTTCTGCGGATCGGCTGAGGCTGCTCACGCCGCGAGGGTCTCGGGGCGTTCGACGAGGTGGCCGCGTTCGAAGCGGGCCCCGGCACGGACCAGAGCGACGAGGTGGGGTGCGTTCACAGCCCGCCAGCGGGCCTGGGCGGACTCGACCAGCTTGAAAACCATCGCCAGCCCGGCGGCCCGGCCGGCGGCACTGTCGCGCGGCGGTCCGACCGATCGCAGCGGTTCTCATCAGGGACGACACTCGCTGACCGATAGCTCGATCCGCCACTAACCAGATAGAAGCCACGTGTCGCAGGCACGCACCCCAGCCCCCCGCGGACTGACACCACCGGCGATCTCGGCCGCCGACGGCGCCGCCTTCCCCGCGGCCTGGCGATCGGTCTGCCCGATCACGTGGTCCGCGCGGTTGTGGCCGACAGAGAGCACGGCCCACACCGAGCCGAACCTCGCCAGGGCGGTCCTTGCTGCGATAACGCAGGAGTCCGCCACCTGATGGGCAGGCTGTTCGGGCTACCAACGTCACCTGTGGACCGGCTTCATTTGGCGAGTCTGCGGTAGCAGATGAGGCTTCAAGGCGCTTTGCTTTCGTACCGTCGGGGGAGGCTCGTGCTCCACGAACCAAGATCGCATTGACGACAGACCTAGGGAACAGGAACCCAATACGTGACGCAGAAGAACACGTCCTGGGCCAGATGGCTGCCCTCATGCGTGCACTTCGTCGGCCTCGCCTGCTTCCTCGTCGCCGAGGCGGTGCAACTGGCAGGTCACGGCTATTCACATCGATCCCTGCTTCTCAACTTCATTACCTACCTGATCGGGGTGAACGGCATCGTCACGGGAACAGGCCATCTTCTCCTGGCCAACACCGTGGCAGACTCGATCGGGTGGCCCGCCCGGACGCCGTGGCAGTGGGAAGTCGGCTGCGCCAACTTCTGCTTCGGGGTCCCGGGTGTCATGGCAGGCGGCCAGGAACGAGGATTCTGGCTTGCTGTCATCATCGCATCGAGCGTGTTCCTGCTCGGGGCGGCGGTCGGCCACGTCCGCGAGCTCATCGCATCGCGCAACATCTCGCCGGGAAACGCCGGTTTCATCCTGTACTCCGACATCGCGATTCCGGTGACTGCCATCGCGCTCTACCTCTCCTACTGACGGTGAGGGAAGAGGGCGCCGTCACGGGCGACGGCCTTGGCCGTAAAAACCCTTGGCGCACCGAACAGTTGCTCTCCTAGAGTGATCCACGTCCAGGTGCGAAGGCAGGACCTACTTCCACTCATAATGGGGCGGTCGCGGGTTCGAGTCCCGTCACCGGCTTCGGGCCGGTGTAGCTCAGTTGGTCAGAGCACCTTGTCGGTTCCGCCGAATTCGATCTCTGGACACCACAACGTCACGCACCTCCCGGTGCGCAGGCTGCGGCTACTTCCTCTAAAGAAATCACGCCGCCGCCACCTTTGATCTCGGGAGGCTCAGCACGGTGGTGCCCATCGCGGGGCACGCCTCTTTTCCGGCTGCGCCTCCCCCTGTCGAATTCGGGGGAATTCACATGGCGCGCTTCAATCTCCGTACGACCAAGGCCCAGGCCACCTCGCCCGTGAAGACGACCGGGCGCACCACCTCCACCCATCAGGGCGGCCGTGGATTCCTCCGGGACGCCCGATCCGGGCTTTTTCTGCTCGCCGTCGCCAATTTCGTCTCGCAGGACACCTTTTACGAGTCGGGCGGCGCCCGCGACGAGCGTTTCGCGGCGCTCGTGCGCACGCTCGCGGTAGAGGACCCGGAGTGGACCGCGGGGCTGCTCGGCTGGCTGCGCGGCGACGGGAACATGCGGACCGCGTCGATCGTCGGCGCCGCCGAGTACGTCAAGGCCCGCCTGGGCGCGTCCGCGGAATCGGGACCGACGAACCGTCAGGTCGTCGCGTCCGTGCTGCGGCGCGCCGATGAGCCCGGTGAGCTGCTCGCCTACTGGACCTCGCAGTACGGGCGCAACGTGCCCAAGCCGGTCAAGCGCGGTATCGCGGACGCCGTCCGGCGGCTTTACCACGGCAAGTCGCTGCTCAAGTACGACACCGCGTCCAAGGGCTACCGCTTCGGTGACATCCTCAACCTCGTCCATGCCTCGCCGGACCCGGCGAAGCCGTGGCAGGGCGAGCTGTTCCGCTACGCGCTCGACCGCCGGTACCACCCGGACACGGCCGAGCCGCCCGCTTCGGACCGGACGCTGACCGCCCACCGGGCGCTGATGGCGCTGCCGGTCGAGGAGCGGCGGGCGGTCGTCACCGCACCGGACGGCGCGCGGCGTCTCGCCGAGGCGGGCATGACGTGGGAGGCGCTGGCCGGCTGGCTGCAGGGCCCGATGGACGCCGCGGCGTGGGAGGCAGTGATTCCGTCCATGGGGGCGATGGCTCTGACCCGGAACCTGCGGAACTTCGACGAGGCGGGGGTCTCCGACGAGGTCGCCGCGCAGGTGGCCGCGAGGATCTCCGACCCGGCGGAGGTGGCGAAGTCGCGCCAGTTCCCCTTCCGCTACCTCGCCGCCTACCAGCACGCGCCGTCGCTGCGCTGGGCGTACCCGCTGGAGAAGGCGCTCGGCCACTCGCTGGCGAATGTGCCGGCGCTGCCGGGCCGGACGCTGATCCTGGTCGACCGTTCGGGCTCGATGTGGTCGCCGCTCTCGGACCGCTCGCAGCTCAACCGGGCCGACGCGGCAGCCGTCTTCGGTACGGCCGTGGCGATGCGGGCTGCCGACGCGGACCTGGTGGAGTTCGGCACCGGCAGCGCGCGCGTCAAGTACGGCAGGGGTGAGTCCGTGCTCAAGGTGCTGAAGCGCTTCGGGGAGCTGGGCGGCACGAACACAGCCGAGGCGGTGCGCAGGCACTACCGGCAGCACGACCGGGTGCTCATCGTCACGGACGAGCAGGCGGCCTACAGCCGCCACGGCCTGGCGACGGCCGACGTCCCCGAGCGGATTCCGGTCTACACCTGGAATCTGGCGGGCTACCGGGCGGGCCACGCTCCGTCCGGAACGCCTGGCCGGCACACCTTCGGAGGCCTTACGGACGCGGCCTTCCGCATCGTGCCGTTGCTGGAGGCGGGACGGCACGCCGACTGGCCCTGGAAGAGCTGATTCCGGGCCCGGCTGCCGACGGGGATGGCTTGGTGGGGCCGGGGGGCGCATACTGAAGGTAATGACTAAGTCAGCCGGAGCCCGGCGCCACCTGCCGTCCAGTCCCTTCAACGTACCGGCCCCGGCCGCCCCACCGATCGAGGTCTTCGCGGTGGGAGACCGGGTCTCACATGATCAGTTCGGACTCGGAAGAGTCGTCGGAGTCGAGGGCGATGCCGCGGTGCTCATCGACTTCTCGGGACGCCAGGGAAGGATCCTGAGTCCCTACGCCAAACTCACCAAGCTCTGAGGAAGCGGGACGACGTCCCGCACCCGACCGCATCGGGTGCGGGACGCCGTCATGTCCGGGGCCGGACGGTATGGGCCCGGCCGGGCCGGGAAAGGCTCCGGGCCGCGTCAGGCCGCGCGCTCGATCGGGCTGCCCGTGGCGGCCGCCCACTCCAGGAGCAGCACTTCGTACTCCTCGGAGGGCCATTCGCCGTCCACCCGCGTCTCGACGAGCCGGCGGATCGCCTCGTTCGCCTCGGAGGCGGAAGGGCGCTCGGGACCGGCGGACATCGGAATGGTGGACATGCGTACAAGGCTACGGGCGGGCACTGACATCAAACCGCAATCCGGTGGTGTCGTCGGTCACGTGGAGTGCCTGCCCGTCACTCTTGGGGACGGCACACGGGACGTCCAGGGTCCGGGCCTGACCTGCACTGCTGCCTCCTAGAGCGCCTGGGCGGCGGGCTTGACCATGCCGCGGACCGTGCGCGACTTCACAAAGTCGCCCATCGCCGTCATTTCCCATTCGCCGGAGAACTGCTTGATCAGCTTGGCCATCATCACGCCGGTCTGCGGCTCGGCGCCGGTCAGGTCGAAGCGGACCAGCTCCTCGCCGGTGCCGGCGTCGATCAGCCGGCAGTAGGCCTTGGCCACCTCGGTGAACTTCTGGCCGGAGAAGGAGTTGACCGTGAAGACCAGGCCGGTGGCCTCCGCGGGCAGCCGGCCGAGGTCCACGACGATCACCTCGTCGTCCCCCGCGCCCTCACCCGTGAGGTTGTCCCCGGAGTGCTTGACGGAGCCGTTCAGGATGGTCAGCTTGCCGAAGTAGCAGCTGTCGAGGTGGTTGCGCTGCGGGCCGTACGCGATGACGGAGGCGTCGAGGTCGATGTCCTTGCCGCGGAAGGCGGGTTCCCAGCCGAGGCCCATCTTGACCTGCGAGAGCAGCGGGCGGCCGCCCTTGACGAGCGAGACGGTCTGGTTCTTCTGGAGGCTGACCCTTCCCTTGTCGAGGTTGATCTTCCCGGTGGGGGCGGCCGGCGTCGCGGCCTGGGCCGGCGGGGGCACCGGAGCCGAGGCCACCGGGGCAGGGGCAGGGGCAGGCGCAGGGGCCGCCGGGACCGGTGCGGGCGGTGCGGCCGCGGCCGGGGCGGGCTCCTCCACCGAGACGCCGAAGTCGGTGGCGATGCCCGCCAGGCCGTCGGCGTATCCCTGGCCCACCGCGCGCGCCTTCCAGGCGCCGCCGCGCAGGTAGACCTCGACGACCACGAGCGCGGTCTCGGCGCCCAGCTGCGGCGGGGTGAAGGTGGCGAGCACAGTGCCGTCATCGGCGTTGCGGAGGGTGGCCGTGGGCTCGATGCCCTGGAAGGTCTGCCCGGCGGCATCGGGACTCGCGGTGACCACGATCTTCTCGATGCCGGGCGGGACGGCGGTCGTGTCCACGACGATCGCGTCAGGAGCCGTGCCGCCGCCGGACCGGTAGGTGACACCGGGGCCCGACGGCTGGTTGTAGAAGATGAAGTCGTCGTCCGTGCGCACCTTGCCGTCGGCGGTGAGCAGCAGGCCCGACACGTCGAGCCGCACCGGGGCGGCGACGTCCACCGACACGCGGGCGGCGGACAGCGGGATATTCGAGCCGGGGGTCATAGCGGTCATGCCCCCGATAACGTCCGAGGCGGCTTTGCCGTTCCCTTACCTTCGTCCAGCCGTCCGAACCTTCGGATGGACGTGTCGGCAGTCATCCGTCCATCGTGGCAAGGGTGGGGGGAGCCGGGACGTCCAATGCGTTACGCAATCAGACACCGAGGAGAGCCATGTCAGGTCAGGTCACGGGCAAGGACGCGGTACCACCAGTCGTCCCACCGGCCCGGAACATGGTCGACCGGTACTTCGGGATCACCGCCCGCGGCTCCACCTTCGTGCGTGAGGTGCGCGGCGGCTTCGCCACGTTCTTCACCATGGCCTACGTCCTGGTGCTCAACCCGATCATCCTGGGCAACGCCGAGGACAAGTTCGGCGCGCAGTTGTCCGGGCCCCAGCTCGTCACCGCCACCGCCCTGGTGGCCGCGGTGATGACCGCGATCATGGGGCTCGGCGGCAATCTGCCGCTCGCCCTCGCCGCCGGACTCGGCCTCAACGCCGTCGTCGCCTTCCAGCTCGCCCCGCTGATGAGCTGGCCGGACGCGATGGGCCTGGTCGTCATCGAAGGGCTGCTGATCTGCGTCCTGGTCGTCACCGGACTGCGCGAAGCGATCATGCAGGCCATCCCGCAGTCCCTCAAACAGGCCATCAGCGTCGGCATCGGCCTCTTCATCGCCTTCATCGGCTTCATCGACGCCGGCTTCGCCACCCGCATCCCCGGCGACACCGGCACCGTCCCGGTCCAGCTCGGCGCGGCCGGCCAGCTGTCCGGCTGGCCGGTTCTGGTCTTCTGCCTGGGCGTACTGCTCACCGTCGCACTCGTGGCCCGCAAGGTGAGGGGCGCGATCCTGCTCAGCATCGTCGCCACGACCGTCCTCGCGATCGTCATCAACGCGCTCGCGGACATCAAGCCGCTCGCGTGGGGCCTGACCGTCCCGGCGGTCCCCGAGGGTGTCATCGCGGCTCCCGACTTCGGGCTGGTCGGCGCGTTCAGTCTGTTCGGCGCGTTCGAGCAGGTCGGTGTGATCACCATCGTCCTGCTGGTGTTCACGCTCATCCTCAGCGACTTCTTCGACAGCATGGGCACCATCGTCGGCGTCTCCAACGAGGCCGGTCTGCTCGACGAGCGCGGCAGGGTCCCGAACCTCGGCCGGGTCCTGCTGATCGACGGCGCGGCGGCCGCCGCCGGCGGCGTGGCCTCCGCGTCGTCCAGCACCTCGTACATCGAGTCCGCGGCCGGTGTCGGCGAGGGCGCGCGCACCGGCTTCGCCTCGCTGGTCACCGGCGGCCTCTTCGCCGTCGCCCTCTTCCTCACCCCGCTCGCCACGGTCGTCCCGGCCCAGGCGGCGGCCCCGGCCCTCGTCGTGGTCGGCTTCCTGCTGATGACGCAGGTGCGCCACATCGACTGGGAGAGGTACGAGGTCGCGATCCCGGCGTTCCTGACCATCGCGGTGATGCCCTTCACCTACTCGATCACCAACGGCATCGGCGCGGGCTTCCTCGCGTACGTCGTCATCAAGACCGTGATGGGCCGGGCCCGAGAGGTGCACTGGCTGCTGTGGGGGACCGCGGCACTGTTCGCGGTGTACTTCGCGATCGACCCCGTCGAACAGCTCCTCGGCGTGAGGTGAGCGGCCGCCGCGCACGACGGCCTACCTCAGCGCCGCCTCCATCATCTGCTGCGCGACCGGCGCCGCCAGCCCGTTGCCGCTGACCTCGGACCGCTCCGCGCCCGAGTCCTCGATGATCACCGCGACCGCGACCTGCTTGCCGTCGTCGCCCTGCGCGTACGAGGTGAACCAGGCGTAGGGCGTCTTGCTGTTGCCCACGCCGTGCTGCGCCGTGCCGGTCTTGCCGCCGACCTCCGTACCGCTGATCCTCGCGTTGCTGCCGGTGCCGTCCTCGACGACTGTCCGCATCGCGCTGCGCAGCTGCTCAGCGGTCGAGGCGCTGACGATCCGCTCCGACTCCGGATCCTCGAAGCTCTGCAGCACACCGCCGTCGCCGTCGGTGACCTCGGAAACCATGTGCGGGGACACCAGCTCGCCGCCGTTGGCGATCGCCGCCGACACCATCGCCATCTGCAGCGGGGTCGCGGTGACCTCGAACTGGCCGATGCCGCTGTAGGCCGTGGACGGCTTGTCCATCCCGGACGGGTAGATGCTCTCGGCGGCCCGCACCGGCACGTCGAGCTTGTCGTCGTTGAAACCGAACTTCTCCGCCATCGCCCTGACCTTGTCCTCCCCGAGGTCGACCGCCAGCTTCCCGAACACGTTGTTGCAGGAGTACTGCAGGGCCGTGCGCAGCGTCGCGTTCTCGCAGGGCGCGGACCTGTTCTCGTTCACCAGGACCCTGCTGGTGCCGGACGGGGTGTACGGGTCGGGGCTGTCCGTCGGGGTGTCCACGGACGCGTACAGCCCGTCCTCCAGCGCCGCCGCCGCGACCACCAGCTTGAATGTCGAGCCGGGCGGCAGCGGCTGCCGCAGCGCCCTGTTCAGCATCGGCTGGTCCTCGTCCCCGGTCAGCCGCTGCCAGGCGTCCCCGTCCGTACTCGCGGCGATCGTGGAGGGGTCGTACGACGGGGTGCTGGCCATCGCGAGGATCTTCCCGGTGGCGGGGTCCATGGCGACGGCGGCCCCCTTCTTGCGGCCCAGCGCCTCGTAGGCCGCCTGCTGCACCGCCGGGTCGATGGTGGTGAGCACGTTCCCGGGATCGGCCCGCTCGCCGGTGAGCAGGTCGAGCGGGTTGCTCAGCCGGCTGTCGGAGCCGTCCAGCACGTCCTGGTAGATGCCTTCGAGCTGGGTGGCGCCGAAGACCTGGGAGCTGAAGCCGGTTACGGCCGCGTACAGCTCGCCGTCCGGGTAGGTCCGCTTGTACGCGAAGTCGCCGCTGTCCGTCCTCTTCGATCCGGTGACCGCTTCCCCGGCCACGATGATGTTGCCCAGCGGCTGCGCGTACTTCGCGATCGCGTTGCGCCGGTTGTGCTTGTCGTCTGCGAGGGCCTCGGCCTTGTACGCCTGCACCCAGGTGACCCGCACCAGCAGGGCGAGTATGAGCAGCAGCGAGAAGACCGAAGCGCGCCTGATCGTCTTGTTCATCCCACCGGAAGGACGAGCAGCAGCCGGGCGGCGTTCCGGTCCGTCCCGGTTCTCAGGATTTACTCATCTGCGGCCCGTCGTGGTTCGGGGTGATGAAGCCGGACTCGTACGCGGCGATCACCGCCTGGGTGCGGTCCCGGGCGCCGGTCTTGGCCAGGACCGCCGCCACATGGGTCTTCACCGTCGCCGCGCCGACCCCGAGCCGCCCGCTCATCTCCGCATTGGACAGGCCCGTTGCCATCAGCCGCAGCACATCGGCCTCCCGCTCGGTGAGCCGGGCCACCCAGGGTGCGACCGCCTGCCGCTTCCCGTACGCGGCGGCCAGGCCCCGGAGCGCGGCCGGGAACAGCAGCGAGTCGCTGCGGGCCACCAGCCGGACCGCTCCGGTCAGCTCCTCGGGCCTGGCGCGCTTGAGCAGGAAACCCGCGGCGCCGGCGCGCAGCGCGTCGTACACGTAGGAGTCGTTCTCGAACGTGGTGACGACGAGGATGCGCGGCGGATCCGGGAGTGTGCCGAGGATCTGCTCGGTGGCCCGGATGCCGTCGATCTCCGGCATCCGTACGTCCATCAGCACGATGTCCGGGCGCAGCTCCCGCACCACCGACACCGCCTCGGCGCCCGTCGCGGCCTCCCCGACGACCTCCAGGTCCGGTTCGGCGGCGAGGATGACCCGCAGGGCGGTCCGCACCATCCGCTCGTCGTCGGCGATCACGATACGGATGCCGCCGCCGTGCGGGGCGGCCGTCACGCCGCTCATCGCGGGCCCCCGAGCGCCGGGCCGCCGAGGGCCGTGCCCCCGAGCGCCGGGCCACCGATCGGCAGCCGGGCCGTCAGGCACCAGGCACCGTCCCGCGGGCCGGCCTCCGTGCGGCCGCCGAGCAGCGCGGCGCGTTCGGCCGCGCCGCGCAGGCCTCGGCCACCGGTGGCGCGGGCCGCCGCGGCCGGCCGGGCGGTCAGCGGATTGGTCATCGTGATCTCCAACTCCTCGCCGGTCACGGCGATGTCCAGGTCCACCGGTGCCGCTCCGCCGTGCCGCAGGGCATTGCTCAGCCCCTCCTGGACGATCCGGTACGCTTCGCGGGACACGACCGGAGGCAGGGCGGCCAGGCCTTCGCCGGTCCGGTCGGTGATGGTCACTCCCGCCGCCCTGGTGCGGGCGAGCAGCCCCGCCAGGTCGCCGGCGAGCGTGGGGGCCGGAGCGGTCTCCCGCGCCTCGTCGCCCTCGCGCAACAGGCCGAGCACGGTGTCGAGTTCCCCGACCGTGCGCCGCGTGGTCTCCTCGATCGCGGCCAGCGCCTCCCGTACGAAGTCCCGGTCGGCGACGCTGTCACTGTCCAGCACCCGGCGGGCCGCGCTCGCCTGCAGACTGACCGCGCTCAGCGCATGGCCCACCGAGTCGTGCAGTTCGCGGGCGAGCCGGTTGCGGACGGCCAGGTCGGCGGCGCGCTCCTCGGCGGCGGCCAGCCGGTCCGCGGGCGTCGGCCCCAGCAGTACGGGTGCCAGCCGGGCCAGCAGGGCGCCGGCGGCCGCGGCGCAGGCCGCCAGGGCCGACAGCGACGCGAGCCCGATCACCGGGGCGAGGACGAGACCGGCCGGGGTGCCGAAGAACTCGGGCAGCCCGAGCGCCGGGTCGCGCAGCCGGGGGAAGAGCGGCAGCACGATCAGTACCGCCGCCATCGGCGGCAGCGCGAGGGTCATGCCGCTGACCAGGGCGCCGAGCCCGACGTGCAGCGTGTACCAGGCGGACGTCCGCAGCCGGGCGGCCCTGGACCGGGCGGGCCCGTCGGCCAGTTGCCCGGCCGGCACCCCGCACATGGCGCGGACGGCCGCCACGGACATCGGGCGGGTGAGCGGGAAGAGGGCGCTGACGGCGGCGAGCGGCAGCGCGACGGCGTACGCGAGCATCTGGAAGCGCAGGGAGGCGAACACGTTCTGGTTCCGCAGGAACGGCCCCACCGCGACCGAGCCGACGAGGAAGTACGGCATCAACAACGCGCCGCCGAGGACCAGATGGACCCAGCGCAGCCGGGCCCGCGCCCCGAACAGCGACCTCATGGTTTCGGCCGGGCCGCCGCGGCCCGCTCCGCGAAGAAGTAGGCGCCGATGGTGACGACGAGCATCCCGGCGATCATCTGCACAGAGTAGGTCAGGTTCATCAACTGGGTGGGGTTGTTGGCGGCGTCGTCGCCGCCGACCACGGATGCGGTGAGCATCCAGCCGCCCCAGCAGGCCAGGGCACTGGAACCCAGCCAGGCCATCGCCAGCGGCGCCTTCAGCGGGAGGGCGCGGCCGCGGCGGAACGCGACCATCAGGACGCCCGCGACGGTGAGGACGGCGAAGAGCACGTACACCGCTTCGAGGGCGTAGAAGCCGCTGGTCCGCTCCTCGGTCCGGGCCTCGCCGAGACCGGCGGTGACGCCGCACGCCCCCAGCAGGTGCATGACGCCGGAGAGCACCGCGAGCAACGCCGCCGCGACGGCGGCCGCTTGCTGGGCGGGGCGGGTGGGGCTGGTGTCCGGCAGGTCCCGGACCGTGCCGCGCCAGAGGTGGCCCCAGCGGTCCCGGGCGTACAGCAGGAACAGCGTTCCCAGTGCGACGCCCTGGACGATGAAACCGGTGTAGACGACGGTGAAGACCCAGGGGTCGAGGAAGGGTTCGCGGCTGTTGTCCGACGCGATGGCGACGCTGCCGCCGAAGGCCTGGACCAGCAGCTGGAGCGGGTAGCCGACCATGATCGGGGCGAGCAGCCCGGTCGCGCACCACAGGGGAAGCGTCAGCAGCCAGGCCGGGGTGCGCCGGCCCCAGGCCTGGGTGAGCAGCAGCGCGAGGACGATGACGCACGCGTCCATGAGGACGGTGACGCCGTTGGCGACGATCATGACCGCGCGGTTGTCCAGCAGCACACTGCCGTCGGGGATGCCGATGCGGCTGCCGCCGATCCAGGCGGCCTTGAGCGACAGGTACGGCACGCAGGAGGCGATGGCGACGACGCGCATGAGCGCGCGGACCCGGGTGCTGCGGGGCCGCTCGGCGCCGGTGCCGCGAGTCGGCGCCGCCGGGTCCGGGGTGGGCGGCGCGGTGGCGGGCGGCGCGGTGGCGGGCGGCTCGGTGGTGGAGTGGCGGGGGCGGGAAACGCCGGGCTGGGTCATGGCTCCAGCCTCCCCGGCGGAGCCGCGGCGCACGTCCTGCCCGGCGACGATCCCCCTCCGCCGTGCGGCGGAGGCGGCGCTCCGCTCAGAGCCGCCGGGTCGCGAGGGTGAGGCGGTCGCGCGCGTCGAACAGCGCATCCTTGATCGTCTGCTCATGGGCGGGCGTCAGCCGGGCCACCGGCACCGAACAGCTGATCGCGTCCCGGGCCGGGGTGCGGTAGGGGATCGCGAGACCGAAGCAGCGCAGGCCGAGGGTGTTCTCCTCGCGGTCCACGGCGTAGCCCTGCTCGCGGACCGTGTGCAGTTCCTCGATGAGCTGCTCGCGGTCCGTGAGGGTGTGCTCGGTCAGCGGGTGCAGGGTCTCCGGCAGCATGGTGCGGACCTGCTCGTCGGTGCAGGTGGCCAGCAGCGCCTTGCCGAGCGCGGTGGAGTACGCGGGCAGCCGGCGGCCGACCCGGGTGAAGGGCCGCAGGTAGTGCTGGGACTGGCGGGTGGCGAGGTAGACCACGTTCACACCGTCCAGCCGGGCGAGATGGATGGTCTCCGTGGTGTCGTCGGAGAGCCGGTCCAGGGTGGGGCGGGCGGCCGCGACGACCTCGTCGCCGTCGATGTACGAGGTGCCGACCAGCAGCGCGCGCACCCCGATGCCGTACCGCGTGCCCGTCCCGTCCGTCTCCACCCAGCCCAGCTCGACCAGGGTGCGCAGCAGCATGTAGAGGCTGGACTTGGGGTAGCCGACGG
Source organism: Streptomyces mabaensis (assembly GCF_053763515.1). NCBI lineage: Bacteria > Bacillati > Actinomycetota > Actinomycetes > Kitasatosporales > Streptomycetaceae > Streptomyces > Streptomyces mabaensis. The sequence continues at coordinate 95,010 of NZ_JBSOPZ010000023.1, read as the reverse complement.
CTTCCTGGACGGCCGCGAGACTGTGCATGCCGGGCCGGCCGGCGAAGTACTCGAGCAGCTTCACCGTCCGCACCGCGGACTTGACCTGCGCCCCACCCGTATCCGCAGCCGTCATCGCCCTTGCCGCCCCTCTTGTCACGCAGAAATCGCAAAAACGCCCGGACCTGGAAGGCCCCAGCATATTCACGGCCGTGCAACCAGCCGCGCGGGGCCGACGTCTCCCCCCGCATGATCAGAACCGCCACCCCGGCCGACCTCGACGCCATTGCCGCCCTGCACGCGCGGGCGCGTGCCACGTACTACCGCGGGCACATCCCCGAGGAGCGGTACGCCGGTCCCGGCGAGCTCGCCCGCACCCGGGAGGGCTGGCAGCGGGCCGTCGCGCGCGGTGACGGCGGCGTGCTCTGCGCCGAGCGGGACGGGACCGTCGTGGGTGTGGCCGCGTTCCGCCCGGTCGACGGCGCGATGACCCTCACCCAGCTTCACGTCGACCCCGGCCACTGGAGTCGGGGGCTCGGCGGCGCGCTGCACACTGCCTGTGTCGAGGCGTGGCGGCGGGCCGGGGTTCGTACCGTGCGGCTGGAGGTGTACGAGCACAACCTTCGTGCCCAGGCGTTCTACGCCAGGCACGGCTGGGAGCCGGACCCCGACGCCCCGTGGCCCGCGGACTCCGCCCATGTGATGCTGCGGCTGGCGGTCGGGCAGGTCAGCGGCCATGCATAAGCAGTGCTTGGAGGTTGCCGCCAATTATTCGCAATGGACGGGGAGTCGGCCAGGCAGCAGAGTGGCTGCATGGATCCGATTTCTCTGCATGACGTGGCAGCCACCGAGTTCGCATCCGACCGGACCTACCTGAACACCGCGAGCTGCGGGCTGCTGCCGCGGCGCACCGCCGCGGCGGTGCGGGCGTTCGCCGACGACGCCGTGGCCGGCGTGCCCGCCGCCCTTGGCAGCTTCGAGTCCGTGACCGCCGCGCGAGAGGCCTTCGGCCGGCTGATGGGCGTCCCGGCCGCGCGGGTGTCCACGGGGTCGGCGGTGGCCACCCATGTCGGGCTGGTCGCCGCCTCGCTGCCGGAGGGGGCCGAAGTCCTCGCCGCGGAGGGCGACTTCAGCTCGGTGATCAACCCGTTCGTGGTGCGCCGCGATCTCAAGGTGCGGCTGGTGCCGCTGGAGGCGCTGGCCGAGTCGGTCCGTCCGGGTACCGCGCTGATCGCGGTCAGCGCGGTGCAGTCGGCCGACGGGCGGATCGCCGACCTGCCCGCGATCCGGGCCGCGGCGGCCGCCCACGGGGCCCGTACGCTTCGGCGCGCGGCCTTCCACCTCTACAACTCGGCCGCCGATGTGGACCGGCTGCTGGACGTGCTCGCCGACCAGGACGCCCAGGACTAGGGCATGTCCGGTCCGGCTGACCGGACGTCGCGCAGGTCCGGGCAGCCGCTGGTCTCAGTGCAGAGGTTGCCCTCGACCTTGGCCAGCAGCCGGGCCAGTTCGCGGCGCTCGCCGTCGTCGAGGCCCGCGAGGGTGAGTTCCTCCAGCGCGCTCCAGGCGCGCTCGACGTCGGCGAGCAGGGTGCAGCTGGCGTCGGTGGCCTCGACCAGTACGGCCCGGCGGTCCGAGGGGTCCGGGCGGCGCCGGACATGGCCGGTCTGCTCCAGACGCTGGAGCATCTTGGTGACGGTCGAGGGATCGAGTTCGAGCGCCTTGATGAGATCCGACTGGCGGACCGCTCCGGCCTCCCACAGGCGCATCATCAGCAGCTCCTGGCCGGGGTAGAGGCCGAGCTTCCTGAGCTGCTTCCCCGCGGCGATCCGGTGCAGCCGGGCCACCCGCGACACGGCATGACTGACCGGGCCGCCGCGGGCGGCGCCCGGCAGGCCCGTACAGGCGGGATCGTCCTGCGGTGCCTTGGCGTCGGTGGGGCCGGTCATGGCGGACTCCTCGGGGCGGTGCGGTGACTGCCGATCGGGCAGCTGTCCAGAATTTTACCTTGGTCGGCCAAGCAATGCGTTACAGTGGCACTCGGCGCAGATACTTGGCCGACCAATACTTTGCCGACCACATTCTTTGGGGCTTCCATGACCACCGCATTCGACCCGATCGACCTGGCAGGCACGGCCCTCTCCAACCGCATCGCCATGGCCCCGATGACCCGCTCCAGGGCCTACGGACCGGGTCTCTCCGTGACCGACTCCACCGTCGAGTACTACGCCCAGCGCGCCTCGGCCGGCCTGATCATCACCGAGGGCATCCAGCCCTCCGTGGGCGGCCAGGGATACCCCGACACCCCCGGGCTGCACAGCGACGAGCAGATCGCCGCCTGGCGCAAGGTCACCGACGCCGTGCACGCCAAGGGCGGGAAGATCTTCGCCCAGGTCATGCACACCGGCCGTATCGGCCACCCGGTACTGCTGCCGGACGGCCTGGTTCCGGTCGGTGTCTCGCCGGTCGCCGCGCAGGGGCAGGTGTACACGCACGAGGGGCCGAAGGACTTCGTCACGCCGCGCGAGCTGTCGGACGCCGAAGTACGCCAGACCATCGGCGACTTCGTGGCCGCGGCCCGCAACGCGATCGAGGCCGGTTTCGACGGGGTCGAACTGCACGGCGCCAACGGCTATCTGATCCACCAGTTCCTCGCGCCCAACACCAATCTGCGCACAGACGCGTGGGGCGGCTCGACCGAGGGCCGGATCCGGTACGCCGTCGAGCTGGCGAAGGCCGTCGCGGCGGAGATCGGGCCGGAGCGTACGGGTCTGCGGCTCTCGCCCGGGAACCCGTACAACGACATCGACGAGCCCGAGCCGGCGCCGGTCTACACCGCGCTGGTGAAGGAACTCCAGCCGCTGGGACTGGCCTACCTGCACCTGGTCGAGACGTCTCCCGCGAGCCGGGACCTGGTGTCCGACCTGCGCAAGGAGTTCGCCGGCACCTTCATCCTCAACCCGCTGAGCGAAGGCCCCACCGGCCACGACGCGCTCGGGCTTATCGAGGACGGCACCACGGACATCGTCGCCTTCGGCGCGCTGTTCCTGGCCAACCCGGACCTGCCGGCCCGGCTCGCGACCGAGGGTCCGTACAACACCCCCGACCCGGCCACCTTCTTCGGCGGTGACGACAAGGGCTACCTCGACTACCCGACGCGCTGAGGAAGACGTACGGCGGCCCGGCACCCACGGGGGAGTGCCGGGCCGTAGTGCACCAGCGGACTACCGGACGGGGGTGAAGTCCCGCGCGCCGATGAAGTCCGGCCGCCGCACGGGCGCCGCGAACGGTTCCACCGCCGTGTTCTCGACGCTGTTGAAGACGATGAAGACGTTGCTGCGCGGATACGGGGTGATGTTGTCGCCCGAACCGTGCATGCAGTTGCAGTCGAACCAGGTCGCCGAGCCCGCCTTGCCCGTGAACAGCCGGATGCCGTGCTGTCCCGCCATCGCCGTGAGCGCCTCGTCGGACGGGGTGCCCGCATCCTGCATCTGCAGCGACTGCTTGTAGTTGTCCTTCGGCGTCTCACCCGCGCAGCCGAGGAACGTCTTGTGTGACCCCGGCATGATCATCAGACCGCCGTTGGTGTCGTGGTTCTCGGTCAGCGCGATCGAGACGGACACGGTCCGCATGTTCGGCAGGCCGTCCTCGGCGTGCCAGGTCTCGAAGTCGGAGTGCCAGTAGAAACCGGAAGCACCGAAGCCCGGCTTGACGTTGATCCGGGACTGGTGCACGTACACGTCGGAACCGAGGATCTGCCGGGCCCGGTCCACCACGCGCGGGTCGCGCACCAGGTTCGCGAACACCTCGCTGATCCTGTGGACCTCGAAGACCGACCGGACGTCCTGGGACTTGGGCTCGATGATGGAGCGCTGGTCCGCACGCACCGCCGGATCGGCGATCAGTCGCTCCAACTCGGCGTGGTACAGCTCGACTTCATCGGGCCTGATCAGCTGGGGCACGGCGGCGAAACCGTCCCGCTCGAAGCCGGCCAGCTCGGACGGCCGGAACGGCCCCGGGGTGCCCGGACCCTGCCACACCACCGGGTCCTGGCGGGGCATGGTCACCTCGGTGGCACCACGGGTCGGGTAGAGGTCGGTCAGTACGGTGCTCATGATCAGCCCTCCTCGGACTCGGTCAGCAGGGGATAGACGCCGTTCTCGTCGTGGTCCTCCCGTCCGGTGACGGGCGGGTTGAAGACGCAGACGCAGCGGAAGTCGGTCTTGGGGCGCATGGTGTGGCGCTCGTGACCGTCCAGCAGGTACATGGTGCCGGGCTCGATCCAGTGCGTCTCACCGGTCTCGTCGTTGGTGAGTTCGGCCTCGCCCTCCACGCACAGGACGGCCTCGATGTGGTTCGCGTACCACATCGACGTCTCGGTACCCGCGTACAGCGTGGTCTCGTGCAGCGAGAATCCGACCCGCTCCTTGGCGAGCACGATGCGCTTGCTCTCCCAGGTGCCGGACGCCGCCTTCACATGGCGCTCGGTCCCTTCGATGTCCTTGAACGATCGGACGATCACGGTGAGTTACTGCCTTTCTCTTTCTTGACTCTGACGCTCTTGGCTCTTCGCTCCCCGCCCGGTTACGCGGTCTCGCGGACCGAACGGGCCAGGATCCGCAGGCCCTCGTCCAGCTCCTCGGCGGTGATGGTGAGCGGCGGCAGCAGCTTCACCACCTCGCTCTGCGGGCCGGAGGTCTCCAGCAGCAGACCGAGTTCGAACGCGCGGGCGCAGACGGCCGTCGCCCGGGACTTGTCGGTGAACTCCATGCCCCACACCAGGCCGCGGCCCCGGAACTCCGCGCCGAGGCGGGTGTGCTCGTCGCAGATCGCCAGCAGCGCCTGCTCCACCTGCTCCCCGCGGGCGAGGGTCTGCTTCTCCATCTGCCCGTCGGCCCAGTAGGCGTCGAGCGCGGCCGCGGCGGTGACGAACGCCGGGTTGTTGCCGCGGAAGGTGCCGTTGTGCTCGCCGGGCTCCCACACGTCCAGCTCCGGCTTGAACAGGCACAGCGACATCGGGAGGCCGTAGCCGCTGATGGACTTCGAGAGCGTGACGATGTCCGGGGTGATGCCCGCCTCCTCGAAGGAGAAGAACCCGCCGGTACGGCCGCAGCCCATCTGGATGTCGTCGACGATCAGCAGCATGTCGCGGCGGTGGCACAGGTCCGCGAGCGCGCGCAGCCACTCGGGACGGGCCACATTGATGCCGCCCTCGCCCTGCACCGTCTCGACGATGACGGCGGCGGGCTGGTTGAGCCCGGAGCCCTGGTCCTCCAGCAGCCGCTCGAACCACAGGAAGTCCGGCGTCCGGCCGTCAAGGTAGTTGTCGAACGGCATCGGCGTGCCGTGCACCAGCGGGATACCGGCGCCGGCGCGCTTGAAGGCGTTGCCGGTGACGGCGAGCGAGCCCAGCGACATGCCGTGGAAGGCGTTGGTGAACGAGACGATCGACTCGCGCCCCTTGACCTTGCGGGCCAGCTTGAGCGCCGCCTCGACGGCGTTGGTACCCGTCGGGCCCGGGAACATCACCTTGTACGGCAGGTCGCGCGGGCGCAGCACCACGTTCTGGAAGGACTCCAGGAAGGCGCGCTTCGCGGTTGTGGCCATGTCCAGGCCGTGCGTGATGCCGTCGCGCTCCAGGTAGTCGATCAGGGCGCGTTTGAGTACCGGGTTGTTGTGCCCGTAGTTGAGTGAGCCGGCGCCGGCGAAGAAGTCGAGGTAGGTATGGCCGTCCTCGTCGTGGAGGCGGCTGCCCTGCGCACGGTCGAACACGGCCGGCCAGCTGCGGCAGTAGCTGCGCACCTCCGACTCCAGGGTCTCGAAGACGCTGAGGGCGGGCGGGGTGATGGTCACCAGATTCTCCTGTTCGTGGGGGGTGTCACGCGCGGGGGTCGGCAGGCTGTCGAGAGGGGTCAGGCGGCGATCGGGCCGATGCGGTACAGCACCTCCGACTCGTGCTCCCCGTCGGGGAACAGCTCCCCCTCGAAGAGGACCTCACGGCTTACGGATGCGCCGCGGCGCTCGGCGTACGAGGTGAACAGGCGCTCGGAGGCGGCGTTGTCCGGGGTGATCGTGGTCTCGATCCGGTCCACCCCGTGGGTGCCGGCGACCTTCGTCGCCAGGTCCTCCAGCAGGGTGCCGGCCAGGCCGCGTCCGCGGTGCTCGCGGTCCACGGCGACCTGCCACACGACCAGGGTCTGCGGGCTCTCGGGCCGCACGTAGCCGGTGATGAAGCCAACCGGCCGGCCGTCCTCACGACGTGCCACCGCGGAGGTCGCGGCGAAGTCGCGGCACCACAGCAGATAGCTGTAGGAGGAGTTGAGGTCCAGGGTCACGGAGTCGCGCGCGATTCGCCACATCGCGGCGCCGTCTTCAACCTTCGGAGTGTCGATATGCGCTGCGGTCGTCATGGGGTGCGAATTTACCGAGCGAATTCGCACATCGCATCCGGCCAAGGGGTTACATGAGAATGCCTGGTGTGTTATCACGCGGGCGTGAGGCAAGGGCGATTTGCCCGGTAATATCCGGGCAAATCGCCCTCGATGTGGAGTCGGTCACATGCCCGTGGACGTTGCCGAAATCCGGGTGTTTAGGGTTGGAAAACGGGGGCAGGCGAGAACGGGGAAGCTGCTTGGAATTTCCCCTTTTCCTTCTCTCGGGAATTCATCGATTCGAAGCGTTCAGCCAGGTTTTCGAAATTGCCTTACGGGCAGACTCGAGCGGGTGGTCCGGGCTGCTGAGCCGAGGGTACCCACGGCCTCGTACAGTGCCTCACATGAGCGATCAGCCTGTGCTGCATGTGAGGGGTCGGGTGCTGGTGGGCCCCGAGGAGGTCCGGGACGAACTCTGGGCCGTCGGCGGCCTGATCTCGTACGAGCGGCCGGCCGGCGCGCGCGAAGTGACGACCGTCGAGGGCTGGGCACTGCCGGGCCTGGTCGACGCGCACTGCCACGTCGGCCTCGACCAGCACGGTCCGGTCGACGACGCGACCAGCGAGAAGCAGGCGCTCACCGACCGGGACGCCGGCACGCTGCTCATCCGCGACGCCGGGTCGCCCTCCGACACCCGCTGGATCGACGACCGCGAGGACCTCCCGAAGATCATCCGGGCCGGCCGGCACATCGCCCGTACCCGCCGTTACATCCGCAACTACGCGCACGAGATCGAGCCGGACGACCTGGTCGCGTACGTCGCCCATGAGGCGCGGCGCGGCGACGGCTGGGTCAAGCTCGTCGGCGACTGGCTCGACCGGGAGAGCGGCGACCTCGGTGCCTGCTGGCCCCGCGGCGCGGTCGAGGCGGCCATCGCCGAGGCGCACCGGCTCGGCGCCCGGGTCACCGCGCACTGCTTCGCCGAGGACTCGCTGCGCGACCTCGTGGAGGCGGGCATCGACTGCATCGAGCACGCCACCGGCCTCACCGAGGACACCATCCCGCTCTTCGCCGAGCGCGGCGTCGCGATCGTCCCGACGCTGGTGAACATCGCGACGTTCCCCCGGCTCGCGGCTGGCGGAGAGGACAAGTTCCCGCGCTGGTCGGTCCATATGCGCCGGCTGCACGAGCGCCGCTACGACACGGTCCGCGCGGCGTACGACGCGGGCATCCCGGTCTTCGTCGGCACCGACGCGGGCGGCTCGCTCGCGCACGGCCTGGTCGCCGCGGAGGTCGCGGAGCTGGTGAAGGCGGGCATCCCCGCGCTGGAGGCACTGTCGGCGACCGCTTGGGGCGCGCGCGAGTGGCTGGGCCGCCCGTCCCTGGAGGAGGGCGCTCCAGCCGACCTGGTGGTGTACGAGACGGACCCGCGGGCGGACGTCCGGGTGCTGGCGGCGCCGCGGGCGATCGTGCTCAACGGACGTGTGATCGGCTGATGTTCGCCGAGCGCGCTGAGTGCGCCGGGTGCGCCGAGTGCGCCGGAGAGGTCGACCGGCGCACTCCGTACGGTCCGTGAAAACGGGTGACGTAAGGGAACCCGCGTGCCACCGGATTCGAATACAGGGACGGATACGCCACGTTGGAGTGAACTCACGTCAGGTTGCTGACCGTTCACTCTCCGTGCGTGAAGATTCCGGAGTCGAGGTCGTCGGCGCACGCGATGTCCCCCATCGGCGGCGCCGGCGGCTCCATGTCTCCTGTGAGGGTTCCACCACCTTGAACAGCAACACCTTCCGCATGCCCGCACGCCGCTGCGCCTCCGCCGTCGCGGCCGCCGCCCTGCTCGCCGGACCGGCCGCCCTGCTGGCCGCGTCCCCCGCGCAGGCCACCGGCACCACCGGCGGTGAGGGCCGGGCGAGTGCAGTCGTCCTGCGTACCGGGCTCGATGTCGCCCTGCTCAACAAGACCGTCCACGTCCCGCTGAAGGCCACCCTCAACGAGGTACAGGCGCCGGCGAGTGCCGAGGAGACCGCCCTGACGGTCACGTTGGACGGGGTCGACCGGGGCAGGCCGTTCCAGGTGCTGCGCGCGGACGTCGCCACCGCCGAGGCGACCGCCGACCGGCAGCGGGCGGAGGGCCACAGCAACCTCGCCCGGGCGAGGGTCCATGTCCCGGGGCTGCCGCTGCTGTCCCTGATCGAGGTCGAGAAGGTCACCTCGAAGGCCGTCTGCGAGGCGGGCGGGCAGCCGGTCGCGGAGTCGAACGTGCTGGGTGCGGTGACCGTGCTCGGCAAGCGGACGACACTCACCACGGGCGGTACGACGCGGGTGGCGGTGCCGGGGATCGGTGAGGTACGGCTCGACCTGTCGAAGACGGAGACCACGTCCTCCACCGCCGCCGCCACCGCGCTGCGGCTGAAGGTGTCGCTGAACCCGCTCAAGCTGAACGTCGCGGAAGTCGAGGGCGAGATCACGCTGGCGGAGGCGACGTGCGCCTCGCCCAAGGCCCCGGCCGCAGCCCCGGCCGAGATCCCCGCCAAGCAGGAGCCCGTGGGCCTGGAGGCCCAGTCCGGCGGCACCGAGCCCGCCGAGGAGTCCCTGGCCAAGACGGGCGGCAGCTCCACGACCCCGTACGTCGCGGCCGGAGCGATCGCACTCGTAGCGGCAGGAGCGGCCTCCCTGATCCTGGCCCGAGGCCGATCCCGCTCCTGACGCCGTCCGTCGGGACCGGGTGCCCCCCCCGGCGCACCGCGCCGGGGCGGTGTCGGCGCCTTCCGGTTCCCGTAGGGGGCGGCGCGCGCCCGGCCCGGCGCACGGAACGGTGACGGTCCCGGCCGCGCGCCGGGCCGCATCGCCGGGCGGGTCAGCGGGTAGTCAGGGTCAGGGCCTGGTCGAGGGCCTGGAGGAAGCGGCCCGTTGTCGACCGGTCCCGTACGGCCAGCCGGAGCCACTCCGGGCCCAGGCCCGGGAACGTGTCCCCCCGCCGGGCCGCGAAGCCCAGGCCGCGCAGCCGCTCGCGTACCTCGTCCGCCCGTTCCATCCGGACCAGGACGAACGGTCCCGCCGCCCGCTCCACCACCCGCACCTCGTCGAACTCGGCCAGTCCGGCCAGCAGATGGGCCCGGTCGGCCGCGATCCGGTGCGCGGCGTGCCCGGCCTCAGCGAGTGCCGCCGTGGACACACACGCCTCGGCGGCCGCCAGCGCCGGCGCCGAGACCGGCCACAGCGGCTGCGCCCGCTCCAGCGCGGCGACGGTCGCCGGCTCGGCCAGGACGTAACCGATCCGCAGGCCCGCCAGCCCCCACGTCTTGGTCAGGCTGCGCAGCACCACCAGTCCGGGCACGTCCACGCGCCCGGCCAGCGCCTCGCGCTCACCCGGCACCGCGTCCATGAACGCCTCGTCGACGACGAGCGTGCGCCCGGGGCGGGCCAGCCGGGCCAGGACGTCAGCGGGATGCAGTACGGACGTCGGGTTCGTCGGGTTCCCGACCACCACCAGATCCGCGTCCTCGGGGACGGCGGCGGGGTCCAGCCGGAACCCGTCCTCCTCGGCCAGCAGCACCCGTCGCACCTCGTGCCCCGCGTCCCGCAGCGCCGCCTCCGGCTCCGTGAACTGCGGGTGCACGACCACCGGCCGCCGCACCCGCAGAGCGCGCGCGAGCAGCACGAACGCCTCCGCCGCGCCCGCCGTCAGCAGCACCCGGTCCACCGGCAGCCCGTGCCGCCCCGCGACCGCCGCCCGCGCCGCCCGCCCGTCGGGGTAGGCGGCGAGTGAGTCCAGGGACGCGGCGATGCGCGCCTTGAGCCAGGCCGGGGGAGTCCCGGCTCGTACGTTCACCGCGAGATCGGTGAGATCCCCGCCGCGCACCTCCGCGTCCCCGTGGTGACGCAGATCGTGGGCACCCGCTTCAGTGGGCGTGTGCATGGCCGCTGTGGTGGTGATGGTGGTGCCCACCGTGCCCATGCCCGCCGTGACCGTGTCCATCGTGTCCGTCGTCGTCCGGGTGGAAGTGCGGCTGCTGCGGCAGGCCCACCTTGTCCTCGAACCCGGGCAGCGCGATCCGGTAGACGCACGAGTCGCAGTTCATCCGCAGATCCCCCCGCACCGCCTCCCGGTAGCGCTCCATCACCAGGCCGAGCAACTCCTCCGTCGGCCCGATGACATCGGCCGACAGCACCTCGGTCCCCGGGTGCGCCGCCGCCCAGTCCGCCGTCTGCGAACGGACCCGGTCCGGAAGGATGCCGGTGAACAGGAAGTACGGCAGGACGACGACCCGCCCCGCGCCGAGCTTCACGCACCGGTCCAGCCCCGAGGGCACGTCGGGCGCCGCGAGCGACACGAACGCGGTCTCCACCCCCGCGTAACCGCGCCCCTCCCACAGCAGCCGGGCCGCCTTGTGCACCTCGGCGTTGGCGTCCGGGTCGGTCGAACCGCGGCCCACCAGCAGCACGGTCACGTCCGAGCGGTCCGTCTCGCCGATCACCTCGTCGATCCGCCGCTCCAGCACGGACAGCAGCGCCGGGTGCGGGCCGAGCGGACGGCCGTAGGAGTACGAGATGCCGGGGTGCCGTTCCTTCTCCCGTGCCAGCGCCGCCGGGATGTCGCCCTTGGCGTGCCCGGCCGACACCAGCATCAGGGGGACCGCCGCGAAGCGCCGTACCCCCTGCTGGACCAGTTCGGTCACGGCCTCGCCCAGCGGCGGCGGGGACAGCTCGATGAAGCCGCCCGCGACGGGCAGTTCGGGGTTGCGGCGGCCGAGCTCCCGGACGAAGTCGCGGAAGGCCTCGGCTCCCGCTTCGTCCCGGGTGCCATGGCCTGCGACGAGCAGAGCGGGGGGCGGGGTGGGGTGCGGGGTGGTCACGCGTTCTCCTTGGTACCGAGGGAGGTGAGGGGGGTGTAGAGCAGGGCGTTGAGCGCGGCCGCGGCGACCGCGGAACCGCCCTTCTCGGAAACGTTGCTGACGGCGGGCAGGCCGCTCTCGCGCAGCGCGGCCTTCGACTCGGCCGCCCCGACGAAGCCGACCGGCAGGCCGATCACGAGCGCGGGCGCGGCATCGAGGATGAGCAGCTCCTCCAACGCGGTGGGTGCGCAGCCGATCACCCAGACCGCGCCGGGCCCGACCTGCTCGTACGCGAGCCGGACCGCGTGCGCGGACCGGGTCAGGCCGCCGGGACCTGCCGTGGCGTCCTTCAGCCGGCACACGCTCTCGCGGCGCGTGATGCCCGCCGCGACCATCTCGACGTCCGCGACCACGGGCGCACCGGCGTGCAGCGCGGTGTGCGCGGTACGCAGGGTGGCCTCGTCGCAGACGAGGTCGTCCGCGTACGCGAGGTCCGCGCTGGAGTGGATGACCCGCTCCACCACCGCCCGGGTGAGCGGCGGGAAGTGCGAGGTGTCGAGCCGGGTCCGCAGCCTGCGGAACGACTCCTGCTCGATGGGGTGGACGACCCTGGTCACCGTGCTCCCTCCGACTGCCACCGGTATCCCCGGGGTGTCACCATCCGGCCCGCGATCTCCCGCGTGGCCGTGTTGCCGACGGTCACCACCGTCATCATGTCCACCGTCGCCGGATCGAGTCCCGCGAGCGTCGTCAGCCTGCTGCTCTCGTCCCCGCGGGAGGCGTTGCGTACGACACCCACCGGCGTGGCCGGCGCGCGGTGCTCGGCGAGAATCCCCAGCGCCTTGGGCAGTTGCCAGTCGCGGCCGCGGCTGCGCGGGTTGTAGAAGGTCACCACGATGTCCGCCTCGGCCGCTGCGCGCACCCGGCGCTCGATGACCTCCCACGGCGTGTGCAGGTCCGAGAGGCTGATCGAGACGTGGTCGTGGCCGAGCGGCGCACCGAGGATGGCGGCGGCCGCGAGAGCGGCGGTCACCCCGGGCACCCCGACCACGTCGATGTCGTCGGCCGCCTCGGCGAGCGCGGGGGAGGCCATGGCGTACACGCCCGCGTCGCCCGAGCCGATCAGCGCGACGGCGTGGCCCCTGCGTGCCTCGGCGACGGCGGTCCGCGCCCGCTCCTCCTCGGCGCCGAGCCCGGACTCCAGGATCGTCGTCCCGGGCCGCAGCAGGTCCCGGATCTGGTCGACGTACTGGTCGAGCCCGACCAGCACCGAGGCGCGCCGCAGCTCCTCCCGAGCCCGGGGGGTGAGCAGGTCCCGCGCGCCCGGACCGAGCCCGACGACGGCCAGCCGCCCGCGCGGCGCCCGCCGCACGACGGCACAGGTGGCCATCGCGGCGCGGCCCTCGGGGGCGGACTTCCGCTTCGGTACGAGGAGTTCGCCCCCGCCGGCGAGGGCCGCGGCCTCCGCGACGGAGGGCGTCCCGACGGCGGCGAGTGGAGCCCCGGACGGGTTCGGCACCGCGATGCCGGCCAGCGTCCCGGCGTCGTACGTCCGCACGGGCACCCCGAGCCGGGCGGCGGCCCCGACGATCCCGGCCTCGCCGGCCTTGGCGTCCACGGTCGCCAGCTCCACGACGGACCCGGCGGAGAGCCCGGCGTCCCGCAGGGCACCCTCGATGAGCCCGAGCACCTCGTCGACGGGCGCGCCCTTGCTGGCGCCGACCCCGACCACGAGCGAAGGCGGCCGCACCACGGCGTCCCGCTCCCCGAGCGCGACGATCCGGTCGGTGACGAGAACGGCGGCCGGCTCGCCGGGAGCCTCGGCGGCCGTAGGCACCGGTTCCGGTACCACGTTCGGGGGCAGCGGGGGCAGGGGCCAGACCTCGTCCGCCCGCAGCGCCACCCGCTCGCCGTCCAGGATCGCTCGCGTCACCGCGGCCACCGCTCCCTCCACCGGGCGGCCCAGCGTGTCCAGTCCAGGGATGTCCGTGGCGTCCGTAGCCGTCGTCACCACCGGGGCGCAGCCGAGGATGTCCGCGACCGCGTGGGCCAGGGCGTTGGCCCCGCCGCCGTGGCCGCCCAGCAGGGCCACCGCGTGGCGCAGCGACTCGTCCACCGTGACGACGCCCGGGTCGGACGCCTTGTCCGCGAGCAGCGGCGCGATCAGACGGACCGTCGCCCCCGTCGCGAGAAAGCACACCAGCTGCTCGCACTCCGCGAACGCGCGCTCCACGGCCTCCCGCACCGGGCCCTCGTAGACCCGGGTGCGGCCGGGCCAGGCCGCGGCCAGCCGGTCGCGGGCGGCAGCGCCCGCCGCCGTGGCGGAAATCAGGCCGATCACTCGACTGCTCCTTCAATTGCCGTGTCCGAGGGGCGGTTGCCCCACAACAGGAAGACGGGGTTCGTGGCGGCGAGCCGGTGCACATCGCCGGGCAGCGGCGCGAGCCGCGAGGACTGCAGCAGTACGCCGTCGGGCACGAACCCGGCAGCCGACAGCGCGTCCCGTACCGCGGGCACCCGGTCCAGCGCCGCCATCGCGACGACCACACTGCGCCGCGCCCGCCGGGCGCACGCCGTGACGATCGCGGGCAGTTCCCGGCCGCCACCGCCGATGAACACCGCGTCCGGGTCCGCGAGATCGGACAGCACCGTGGGCGCCGCGCCGTGCACGATCCGGACGTCCACCTCGTGGGCGGCCGCGTTGGCCCGGATACGCCCGATGCCGTCCGCGGTCTTCTCGACCGCGACCACCGCCGCACCGAACCGCGCGCACTCCACGGCCACCGAACCGGACCCGGACCCTATGTCCCACACCAGGTCACCCAGGCGAGGCCCCAGCCGGGCCAGCGCCAGCGCGCGCACCTCGAACTTGGTGATCATCGAGTCCCGGTGGCTGAAGTCGTCCTCCGCCAGGGCCCATTGGGACGGGGTGGGCCGCGGGCCCGCGACCGTCCGTACCGGTGAGAGCGCCCGCGACTCGTCCAGGCACACCACCACGCTCACCGCACCCCACGCGCGGCCCGCCGCCTCGGCCGGTGACACCCGCTCCAGGCGCTCGTGCTCCGGATCCCCCAGCGCCGACGCCACCACCAGGGTGCGGTCCACCATCCGGCGGGCCAGTTCCGCACCCAGCTCCGCGGGCCCGGCGCCCGGACCGGTGAGCACCGCGGTCTTGGGATGGGCCCGGCACACGTTGACCGCCGTCCGCAGGTCCCGCCCGTGTGCGCTGACCACCACCGCGTCGTCCCAGGGCAGTCCGAGCCGTGCGAAGGCCACCGCCACCGACGCGACACCGGGCCGGACATCGAGTGCGTCCGCCCCGAAGCGCTCCGCCAGCGCCCGCACGATCCCGAAGAACCCGGGGTCGCCGGAGGCCAGCACGACCACCCCCGCGGGGCTGTCCGGGCCGTCCGGGCCGTCCTTCGCGAGGTGCGCGTCGATCGCGTCGAACGCGGGGGCCAGCGGCCCGAGCACCACGCGCGCCGCGCCGGCCGGCACCGCGGCGGCGTCGAGATGCCGCTGCCCGCCGACCACCAGCGTGGCGGCGTCCAGCGTGGCGCGGTCACGGGCGGCCGGCGGGGCGCCCGTTCCCGTACCGATGACGGTGATCACGAACCGGCCCCCTGCGCTCCCGCACCCTGGGCCCCCGCACCCTGCGCGCGCAGCGACCTGCGGGCAGCCGGGTCGGCCTTGCGGAAGCCGTGGAAGTGGCCGGGGTGGTACAGGTGCGAGCGCGTACCGGACGCGGACAGGGCCGGGCCGACGAGGAAGAGCGTGTGCTTCCAGAGCTTGTGCTCCTTGACGGTCTCCTCCAGCGTGCCGATCGTGCAGCGCAGCACCAGCTCCTCCGGCCAGGTCGCCTGGTACGCGATGACGACCGGCGTGTCCGTCGGATACCCGCCCTCCAGCAGCTCCGCCGTCAACTGCCCCGACCGCGCGGCTGACAGGAACACGGCCATCGTCGTACCGTGCCGCGCGAACTCCCGTACCTCCTCACCGGGCGGCATCGGCGTCTTGCCGCCGCCGAGCCGGGTCAGGATCACCGACTGCGCGACCTCGGGGATGGTCAGCTCCCGCTGGGCGATCGCCGCCACGGCCGAGAACGACGAGACGCCGGGCACGATCTCGACCTCGAGACCGAGCTCCGCGCAGCGGTCGACCTGCTCCTGCGTACCGCCCCACAGGGCCGGGTCACCGGAGTGCACCCTGGCCACCCGCAGGCCGTCCCGTACCGCCCGCTCGTACACCGCGACGACGTCCTCCAGCGACATCGCCGCCGAGTCCAGCACCTCCGCGCCCTCCCGGGCGTGCTCCAGGACCTCGGTCTGCACCAGGCTCGCGGCCCAGATGACGACATCGGCGTCGGCGATGGCCTTGGCGGCCCGGAACGTCAACAGGTCGGCGGCGCCGGGTCCGGCACCGACGAAGGTCACCTTGCCGGTGGGGGCAGCGGCCATGAGTAGGGGTCCTCTCGGGTCAACGGGGTGGAACTCGGGTGGAACTCGGATGTGCGCAAGGATCGGATGTGCGCGATGTGCGCAAGAAGGGGCGTCAGGTGAGCAGTGGGGCGTGGCGGCGGCCGTCGCGGGCCGGCCTCACAGCTTCCCGCCGCGGCCACCGTCGCGCCGCGCGGGTGCGATGAGCGTGGAGAGGTACGGCAACGGTCCGTCCGCCAGCTCGGCGGCCGGACGGATCGACTCCTCGTCCAGCCCCAGCGCCGAACCCCACACCGCGCCCTCGGTCCGGCCGGTCTCGCGCAGCGCGGTCGCCACCTCGTGGGCCAGCCGCCCGAACTTGTACGCCACGACCGTGCCCGGCCCTTCGAGCGCGTCCTTCAGCACGGCCGAGCCCGCCGTGACGGGGACGAGCGTCAGCGGCTCGGTCCCCTCGGTGAGCACCGCCCCGCTGCGCGCGGCCAGATCCTGCATCGCGGTGATCCCCGGAACGGTCTCGACGGCCGTCCCCGGCACCAGCTCCCCGATGGTCTGCGCGAGGTAGGTGAAGGTCGAGTACACGTTGGGATCCCCGATGGTCGCGAAGGCCACCGAGCCGTGCCGGCCCAGCAGCTCGGCGACCCGGGCACCCGCGGCGTCCCAGGCGGCCTCCCGCCGGCCGCGGTCGCTGCGCTCGTTGAGCGCGAAGACGACCCGGACCACCTTCGCCGCGTCGACGTAGTGCAGCACGGTCGCCTCGGCCCTGCCGCGCTCCCCACTGTCCATCACGGGTACGACGACGACATCGGCCTCCCGGAGCTCCCTGACCCCCTTGACGGTCACCAGCTCCGGATCGCCGGGACCCACCCCGACACCGACCAGCCTGCTGCTCATTGCGCACACCTCTCGACGAATCTCCGTGCCATGCCGGGCGTGGCCGCCCAGTGCGTATGCAGATAGCTCGCATGCACGCCCTGCTGTACGAATCCCTCCACCCGGCGCTCCGGGTGCACCAGCCCCCAGGCGGGCGCCGGGCCGGCGGCCGGTTCCAGCACGGTGCGGTGGAACTCGTGCCCCCGCAGCCGGGTACCGGCCTGTGCCAGGACACTGTCCGAGACGGCCACGGCCTCGCGGTAGCCCAGTGTCAGCCGTTCCGACATCCGCGCATCCGCGTCCAGCACTCCGCACATGGGCTTGCCGTCGAGCGACCGCGCGAGGTAGAGCAGCCCGGCGCACTCGGCGGCCAGGGGCGCGCCGCTGTGGGCCAGTTCGGCGACGGCCTTCCGGAGCGGCTCGTTGGCCGACAGCTCGGGCGCGTACACCTCGGGAAACCCCCCGCCGATGACCACCCCCGCGGTCCCGTCGGGCAGCTGCTCGTCCCGCAACGGATCAAAGGCGACGACCTCGGCCCCGGCGGCGCCAAGCAACTCGGCATGCTCGGCATAAGAAAACGTAAACGCGGCCCCCCCGGCAACAGCAACGACAGGCCGCCCCCGCCCCCGAACCCCGCCCGGCTCCATCCCGCCCGGCGCACCCTCCAGCCCGCCCGCCGCACCCCTCAGCCCGTCCTGGGGGCACCTCCCAGCGGTAGCTGGGGGAGATTGAGGACCGGGGTCTGGGGCGGAGCCCCCCCGCGGCGGAGCCGCATGTCGACGGAGCCGGGAAGGGGCGGGGTGGGGAACAGGCCCGCCGCAGGCGACCGCGACCGCTGGGTCCCACGCCTCGCCCAGCAGAGCCGGCGCGGACCGAGCCAGCGCCAGCAGCGCATCCAGATCACACCCCACCCGCACAAGCTCCGCCAACGCGGCGACAGCCGCCACCGCATCCACACGCCGCTCGGCAACCGGCACCAGCCCAAGGTGCCGCGAAGGCGCCGCTACCTGCCCCGCACGCCGCAACACCCCCAGCACCGGCACCCCAGACGCATCCAGCGCCTCGCGCAACAGCACCTCGTGCCGGTCCGAGCCCACCTTGTTCAGGATCACGCCGCCGATCCGGACCTCCGGATCCCACGACGCGAACCCGTGCACCAGCGCCGCCACCGACCGCGACTGCGACGACGCGTCCACCACCAGCACCACGGGCGCCCGCAGCAGCTTCGACACCTGTGCCGTCGAGGCCAGTTCACCGCACCCGCTCGCCCCGTCGTACAGCCCCATCACGCCCTCGACCACGGCCACATCACACCCCGCCGCGCCGTGCGCGAACAGCGGCGCGACCAGGTCCGTACCGCACATGTACGCGTCGAGATTCCGCCCCGGACGCCCGGTGGCCAGCGCGTGATAGCCCGGGTCGATGTAGTCGGGCCCGGCCTTGTGCGGGGACACCGAGAGCCCCGCCGAGGCGAAGGCCGCCATCAGGCCCGTCGCGACGGTGGTCTTGCCGCTGCCGGAGGCCGGCGCGGCGACGACCAGGCGCGGGATCGTCACCACTCGATGCCCCTCTGGCCCTTCTGGCCGGTGTCCATCGGGTGCTTGACCTTGGACATGTCCGTCACCAGGTCCGCGAAGTCCACCAGCTTCTCGGGCGCGTTGCGCCCCGTGATCACCACGTGCTGCGTGCCGGGCCGGTCGCGCAGCACCTCGATCACCTCGTCGGTGTCGACCCACCCCCAGTGCATGGGGTAGGCGAACTCGTCCAGCACGTACACCTTGTACGTCTCGGCCGCCAGGTCACGCTTGACCTGCTCCCAGCCCTCCCGCGCCGCTTCCTCGTTGTCGAGCTGCGCGTCACGCTGCACCCACGACCAGCCCTCGCCCATCTTGTGCCAGGCGACGGTCCCGCCCTCGCCGCTCGCGCCCAGCACCTTCAGCGCGTTCTCCTCGCCGACCTTCCACTTCGCGGACTTGACGAACTGGAACACCCCGATCGGCCAGCCCTGGTTCCAGGCGCGCAGCGCGAGCCCGAAGGCCGCCGTCGACTTGCCCTTGCCGATGCCCGTGTGGACCACGACGAGCGGACGGTTGCGGCGCTGGCGGGTGGTGAGCCCGTCGTCCGGTACGACGGACGGCTGTCCCTGTGGCATTACGCGGCCCTCCCGGTCCGACTTCCCTGTACGTCCCTGACCAGCCCGGCGATGCTGTCGGCCCGCAACTCGTCGAGCGTGACGGCGGTGCCGCCCAGCTCCCGGGCGAGCGCGCCCGCGAGCCCGAGCCGTACCGGCCCCGACTCGCAGTCCACGACCACCGAGGCCGTGCCCTCCACCTCGTGCAGCCGCGCGGCACGCGCCCCGAGCGCCACCGGATCCACGCCGCCGGTCGCGCGCCCGTCGGTCACGACGACGAGCAGCGCCCGGCGCGACGGATCGCGCAGCCGCTCGACGCGCAGCACGTCGTGCGCCTTGAGCAGGCCGGCCGCGAGCGGGGTCCGGCCGCCCGTCGGCAGCTGCTCCAGCCGGGCGGCGGCCGCGTCGACGGACGAGGTCGGCGGCAACGCCAGCTCGGCGTCCTTGCCCCGGAAGGTGATCAGGCCGACCTTGTCGCGCCGCTGGTACGCGTCCAGCAGCAGCGACAGCACCGCCCCCTTCACCGCGCTCATGCGCTGCCGCGCAGCCATCGAACCGGAGGCGTCCACGACGAACAGGACCAGGTTGCCCTCGCGGCCCTCCCGGGTCGCCTGCCGCAGATCGTCCCGCCGGACGACCAGACCCGGCCCGCTGCGCCCGCGCGCCCGCTGATGCGGGGCCGCGGCCTGCACGGTCGCCGCCAGGTGCAGCTTGGTGAGCGCCCCGCGGGGCCGCCGGGCCCCGGTGGTCCGGCCGTGCTCGGTACGGGCACGGGACCTGCGCCCCGCCGCCCCCGTACCCAGCCCCGGCACGCTCAGCATCTTCGTACGGAACGGCTCGCCCGCCTGCGCGGCGGACCGTTCACCGCTGCCCGCGGACGCGCTGCTCTCGCCGCCCTCGGACGGCTCGGGCTGCGCGGGGTCGGTGTCCTGAGCTCCGTCCGATCCGTCGTCCGGTCCGTCACCCTGGGGCGGCTGACCACCCCCGTCCGGCCCGCCGTCCGGGTCGGGATCGTCGTCGTCCTCCCCGCCGAACTGCTCCAAGGTCTCGTCGAGCTTGTCCTCGTCGAGTCCGGGCGCGTCGAAGGGATTGCGCCTGCGCCGGTGGGGGAGCGCGAGCAGCGCGGCCTGCCGTACATCCTCGGCGAGTACGTCCGTTCGCCCCGCCCAGGCAGCCAGCGCGGTGGCTGTCCGGGCCATCACGATGTCGGCGCGCATGCCGTCCACCTCGAAAGCGGCGCACGTGGCCGCGATCTGCCGCAACGCGGCGTCCCCGAGGCGCACCTCCGGGAGCAGCGCCCGCGCCGCGACGATCCGCGCCCGCAGGGCGTCCTCCTCGGCGGCCCACTTGGCCGCGAAGCCCACCGGATCGTCGTCGTACGCGAGCCGCCGACGCACGACCTCCACGCGCTGGTCGGGCTCGCGCGAGGCAGCCACCTCCACCGTCAGCCCGAACCGGTCGAGCAGCTGCGGCCGCAGCTCGCCCTCCTCAGGGTTCATGGTCCCGACGAGCAGGAAGCGGGCGGCGTGCCGTACGGACACACCCTCGCGCTCCACGTACGACGCACCCATGGCGGCGGCGTCCAGCAGCAGATCGACCAGATGGTCATGAAGAAGATTGACCTCGTCGACGTACAGGATCCCGCGGTGCGCATCGGCCAACAAGCCGGGCTCGAACGCCTTCACGCCCTCCGCGAGCGCCCGCTCGATGTCGAGCGCGCCGACGAGCCGGTCCTCGGAGGCACCGACGGGCAGCTCGACCATCCTGGCCGGCCGGGCGGTCCCGCCGGCCTCGTGCGGTCCATCCGGGCACGCGGGATCGGGCGCACCCGGCGCACACGAAAAACGACACCCGGCAACGACCGCGACCTCCGGCAAGAGCGCCGAAAGGGCCCGCACGGCCGTGGACTTGGCCGTCCCCTTCTCGCCCCGGACCAGCACGCCACCCACGGCGGGCGACACCGCGTTCAGCAGCAGCCCGAGCCGCAGATCGTCCATCCCGACGATCGCTGTGAACGGATAGGGAACACTCATGCGTCGTCACCCTCCAGATCGCCCTCGAGTTCGAGGTAGGTCTGCCGGAGCCGGTCCAGGGTGTCCTGGTCCGGTTCCTCCCAGAGCCCGCGGTCGGCTGCCTCCAGCAGGCGCTCGGTGATGCCCCGCAGCGCCCATGGGTTGGACTTCTGCATGAACTCCCGGTTCTCCGGGGCGAAGACGTACTCGGACGCCAACTTCTCGTACATCCAGTCGTCGACCACGCCCGCCGTCGCGTCGTACCCGAAGAGGTAGTCCACGGTCGCGGCCATCTCGAAAGCGCCCTTGTAGCCGTGCCTCCTCATCGCGCTCATCCAGCGCGGGTTGACCACCCGGGCGCGGAAAACTCGGTGCGTCTCCTCGCCCAGCGTGCGCGTCTTCACCTGGTCCGGGACCGCCGAGTCACCCACATAAGCCTCAGGGGAGGCACCCGTCAGATGCCGCACCATCGCGACCATCCCGCCGTGGTACTGGAAGTAGTCGTCCGCGTCGACAAGATCATGTTCCCTCGTGTCGACATTCTTCGCCGCCACCGCGATCCGCCGGAACGCCGTCTCCATGTCCCCGCGCGCCCCCCGCCCGTCCAGCCCGCGGCCGTACGCGTATCCGCCCCAGACCGCGTACACCTCGGCCAGGTCCGCGTCCGAGCGCCAGTTCCGCGCATCGATCAGCGGCAGCAGACCCGCCCCGTACGCACCGGGCTTGGAGCCGAAGATCCGGGCCGTGGCACGCCGCCGGTCACCGTGTTCCGCCGTGTCCTCGTCAGCGTGGGCGCGCACGTAGTTCGACTCGGCCGGCTCGTCCAGCTCGGCCACCGCCCGTACGGCGTCGTCGATCAGGCCCACCACATGCGGGAAGGCATCCCGGAAGAAGCCCGAGATACGGACGGTGACGTCGATGCGCGGCCGGCCCAGTTCCGCCACCGGTACGACCTCGAAGCCGGTCACCCGGCGCGAGGCGTCGTCCCACACCGGCCGGCAGCCCAGCAGCGCGAGGATCTCGGCGATGTCGTCGCCCTGGGTGCGCATCGCGGACGTGCCCCAGACCGTCAGGCCGACCGACTTCGGGTAGTCGCCGGTGTCCGCGAGGTAACGCGCCACGAGCGAGTCGGCGAGCGCCTGGCCCACCTCCCACGACAGCCGGGACGGGATCGCCTTGGGGTCGACGGAGTAGAAGTTGCGCCCCGTCGGCAGGACGTTGACCAGCCCGCGCGTCGGTGAACCGGACGGCCCGGCGGGGACGTAACCGCCGTCGAGCGCGTGCAGGACGTTGCCGATCTCGTCGGTCGTACGGGCCAGCCGCGGCACCACCTCCTCGCACGCGAAACCCAGCACGGCCACGGCAGAAGGGAGTTCGTCACCGAGGACCTCATCGACCAGCCCGGCCACCGCCGAGACGTCCCAGCCGCGCTCCTCCATCCCCTCCGCGAGCCGCCGGCACAGTTGCTCCAGCAGGTCGATCGCGTCGGCGCCGGTACGCGCCGGCCCGTCGACCAGCGCGGTCAGTTCCACCGGCACCTTCACGGCCGCGCCCGGCTCACCGAGCAGTGCCTTCTCCTCCAGCCCGAAGTGCTCGGCGAGAGCCGCCCTGAGCCCCGGCAGCGCGTTCGCCGTCCCGCCCCACACCTGCGAGGCCCGCAGCACCGCCAGGACCAGGTTGACCCGGGCCTCGGCCTCGGGGCCACCGCCCAGGATGTGCAGGCCGTCGCGGATCTGGACGTCCTTGATCTCGCAGAGGTAGCCGTCGATGTGCATGACGAACTCGTTGAAGTCGCCGTCGTCCGGCTGCTCGTCGACATGCAGGTCGTGGTGGAGCTCGGCGGCCTTGACCAGCGTCCAGATCTGCGCGCGGACGGCCGGCGCCTTCACCGGGTCGAGGTCGCTGACGAGCGCGTACTCGTCGAGCAGCTGCTCCAGCTTGGCCAGGTCGCCGTACGTGTCGGCGCGCGCCATCGGCGGCACCAGATGGTCCACGACCGTGGCGTGGCCGCGGCGCTTGGCCTGCGTGCCCTCGCCCGGGTCGTTGACGATGAACGGGTAGATCAGCGGCAGTTCGCCCAGGACGGCGTCGGGGCCGCAGCCCGCCGACAGTCCGAGGCCCTTGCCCGGCAGCCACTCCATGGTGCCGTGCTTGCCCATGTGGACGATCGCGTCGGCGCCGAATGAATTGTCCAGCCAGCGGTACGCCGCCATGTAGTGGTGCGAGGGCGGCATGTCCGGGTCGTGGTAGATCGCGATCGGGTTCTCCCCGAAGCCACGCGGCGGCTGGATCATCACCACGACATTCCCGAACTGCAGGGACGCCAGCACGATGTCGTCGCCGTCCACGTACAACTGGCCCGGCGGCTCGCCCCAGTGCTCCAGCATGCCGTCGCGCAGGCCGGGCTCCAGCCGGTCGAACCAGGCCCGGTAGTCGGCGAGCGGCACGCGCGCCGGCGCGGCCGCGAGCTGCTCCTCCGTCAGCCACTCCACGTCGTGACCGCCGGCGTTGATCAGCCGGTGGATCAGCTCGTCGCCGTTGTCCGGGTGGCCTTCGACCAGGTAACCGGCGTCACGCAGGGCGTCCAGCACCCGTACCGCGGACGCGGGTGTGTCCAGCCCCACCGCGTTGCCGACGCGCGAGTGCTTGGTCGGGTAGGCGGTGAAGACAAGCGCGAGCTTCTTCTCGCCGTTGGGCTTGTGCTTCAACGCGGCGTGGCGTACGGCGATCCCGGCGACCCGCGCGGCCCGTTCGGGGTCGGCGACGTACACCGGTACGTCGTCGGGACCCTGCTCCTTGAAGGAGAAGGGGACCGTGATGAGCCGCCCGTCGAACTCGGGGATCGCGACCTGCATCGCGGCGTCCATGGGGGAGAGGGCCGCGTCCGACTCGTCCCACGCGGCGCGCGAGGACGTCAGGCACAGGCCCTGCAGTACGGGTACGTCGAGGTCGGCGAGCGCGCCGATGTCCCAGGCCTCGTCGTCGCCGCCGGCGGAGGCGTCCGAAGCGCGCGTCCCGCCCGCCGCCAGGACGGTGGCGATCAGCGCGTCGGCCCGGCCCAGCAGCTCGTACAGTTCGGGTTCGGCGCCGCGCAGTGAACCGCAGTACACGGGCAGGGCGTTGGCGCCCTTCGCCTCGATCGCGTCGCACAGCGTGTCGACGAAGGCCGTGTTCCCGGAGAGCTGGTGCGCCCGGTAGAAGAGCACGCCGACGGTCGGCCGCCCCGCCACCTGCGCACGCTCACCGTGCAGCCCCCACTCGGGCATCCTCCGCGGCTCCTCGCTGTGCCTGGTCTGCGCGCCTCCGGCGCGGCCGTGCCCGGCGAGCAGCACGTCCTCGGTCAGGAACCGGGCCAGCTGGACCAGGTTCGCCGGGCCGCCCTCGACGAGATACCGCAGCGCCTCCGCGACGGCGCCCGCGTGCACCGACGACTCGGCCATCAGTTCCGCGTCCGGTACGGCCTCGCCGCCCAGCAGAACGGTCGGGATCCCGGCCGCCTTCAGCGCGGCGAGACCGTCCTCCCAGGCCCGCTTGCCGCCCAGCAGCCGTACGACGGCCACCGAGGAACCCTCGATCAGCGCGGGCAGCTCGGCCGCGACGTCGATCCGGGTCGGGTTGCCGATGCGGTACGGCGCGCCGGAGGCCCGGGCCGCCAGCAGGTCCGTATCGGCGGTGGACAGCAACAGCACGGTGCTCATGGCGCTCCAGGTGCGATGAAGGGAAGTCCTGACGGTGCGCCCGACTCGATCAGCCGCAGCAGCGCACCCGTGTCCGCGTGTTCTTCGATCAGATCGCCCAGCAGGTCCAGCTGCTCCTCGCGCAGCGTCCCGAACGACGTGTCCGGCGCGGGTACGAAGCGGCGTCCCGCGGCGGCGGCCACCTCCCGCAGGAACGCGCGCCGGAAGCCGTCGCTCTCCAGCGATCCGTGCCAGTGGGTGCCCCAGACGTCGCCGGCCCGGCAGCCGTCCAGGAAGGGGGTGCCGCCGAGAACTTCGGCCACCCCGTGGTGGATCTCGTATCCCTCGACGGGCTCGCCGAGCGCCTCCCCGACGGGCCGGGCGAGCGTCTTCTCGACGGCGAACCGGACCCGGACCGGCAGCAGTCCGAGCCCCGGGACGTGGCCCGCCCGTGACTCGACCTCGTCCTCGATGTGTGCGCCGAGCAGCTGGAAGCCGCCGCAGATGCCCAGTACGGGCCGGCCCTCGGCGGCGCGCCGCGCGATCGCCTCCGCGAGACCGCGCTCCCGCAGCCACTCCAGCGCCCGGACGGTGCCGCGCGTTCCCGGCACCACCACCAGGTCGGCGTCGGCGAGTTCCTCGGCGCGGTCCACGAACCGCACGACGACGCCGGGCTCGGCGGCCAGCGCGTCGACGTCCGTGAAGTTGGACATCAGCGGCACCGCGCACACCGCGACCCGCAGCACGTCCTCGCCGACCGGCGGGGCGACGACGGACTCGCGTACGGCGCCCCGTAGCGAGACCCGCAGCCCGTCCTCCTCGTCGATGCCGAGCCCGTGCCGGAACGGCAGCACACCGTACGTCTGACGTCCGGTCAGCCCCCGGAGCATCTCCAGGCCGGGCTCCAGCAGTGACACATCGCCGCGGAACTTGTTGACGAGGTAGCCCGCGATCAGCGACTGGTCCTCGGCGCTCAACAAGGCGGTCGTGCCGAAGAAGGAGGCGAAGACGCCCCCGCGGTCGATGTCTCCCACCACGACCACCGGGAAGTCCGCCGCCCGGGCGATGCCCATGTTGACGATGTCCGTACGCCGCAGGTTGATCTCGGCAGGACTGCCGGCCCCCTCACAGATCACGGCGTCATACGTGCCCCGCAGTTCCTCCAGGCACGCCGTGACGGTCCCGAGAAGTGCCTCCTGCCGGCCGCCATGCAGCGTTTTTCCGGGGGACACTGCGTCTGATTGCGGCTCCGCCGCGGGCCCAGGCCCCCCGAAGAACCCACGCGCGCTCATCTCACCCACCGGCTTCCCCATCAGCACCACCTGGCTGCTGCGGTCGCTGCCGGGCTTGAGCAGTACGGGATTCATCAGCGCGCTCGGCTCGACCCGTGCCGCCTGGGCCTGCATCGCCTGGGCCCGCCCGATCTCCGCGCCCTCGCGCGTGACGAACGAGTTCAGCGACATGTTCTGCGCCTTGAAGGGCGCGACCTTCACCCCGGTGCGTACCAGCCACCGGCAGATCCCGGCCGTGACAACGCTCTTGCCGGCGTCCGACGTAGTGCCGGCGACCAGCAGTCCACCCCCGCGCGTGCGGTTCATGCGGTCCTCCTCCGTCCAGCGATCAGCCGGCCGGCGACGAGCCGGCCCGCGACGCACACCCCCAGGGCCACCCCGGTGACCACGCGCGACAGCTTCACGGCGCGGTCGATGTCGGCCACCTCGACCGGCCGGCCACCGGCGTTCAGCACCGGCCGGTGTTCGACGCGGCCGGCGTACGAGAGGGTGCCGCCGAGCCGTACGCCCAGCGCTCCGGCGAACGAGGCCTCCACCGGCCCGGCGTTGGGGCTCGGGTGTTTTGCCGCGTCCTGCCGCCAGGCCCGTACCGCCCCCCGGCGGTCGGGCCCGGCCAGTACGGCGGCGGCCGCGGTCAGCCGGGAGCCCGGCCCGCCCGCCACGTCGTCGAGCCGGGCCGAGGCCCAGCCGTACCGCAGGTACCGGGGTGACTTGTGCCCGACCATGGCGTCCAGGGTGTTCACCGCGCGGAACGCGAGCAGGCCGGGGACGCCCGCGACGGCGCCCCACACCAGGGCCCCCACCACCGCGTCGGAGGTGTTCTCGGCGACGGACTCCACGACGGCGCGGGCGATCTGACGGCCGTCCAGGGACTGCGGGTCGCGCCCGCACAGACGGGGCAGCCGTTCCCGGGCGACGTCGAGGTCGCCGGCCGCCAGCGCGCCGCCGATGGCCCGGGCCTCGCGGCCCAGCGACGTCCCGCCCACCACGGCCCAGGTCGCCGCGGCGGTCAGCGCGGCATGGGCGGCGGGACGGGAGCGTACGGCGCGGGCGGCCAGCGCGCCGGCGGCGGCCGCGCCCCCGGCGCACACCACGGCGTGCAGCGCGCCCCACCCGCGGTGGTCATGCCACAGGACCTTCTCGACGGCGGTGGCGGCCCGCCCGAACGCGGCGACCGGATGCCCGCGGCGGGGATCGCCGAGGACGAGGTCGCCGAGCAGGCCGGCGGTCACGCCGTATGCACATACGCGATCGGCACGCATGGGTTCAGCCGGCCGATACGCCTAGGCCCTGTCCGGGCGATCTTCTCGGGCCCGCGGCGCCAGCTACGGCACCTCGCCGCGTTGTCGGAGTAGCCCAAGTACATCCAGTACGAGGGCGATCCTCCGCCTTGCGATGCACCGCATCTGACGCCGCGGGCTGATCCTCAAAGATCGCCCGGACAGGACCTCGGCGGGACCCCGTACTCGTACTCACATGGACAACTGAACCGCAGCCCGGCATGGCGAAAGTCCTCACTCAGGGTCCGCGCCCTGGTTCGACGTGACCGGCGGTGAGAGTCTCCTGGCTCCCGGATCGGCAACTCCCCCGGCCTTCCAGCCCGTACGCACGGGCCGTGACTTCCGGTGTGGGGGAGTGCTCCCCGGTGACAGTGGCGGGACCGCGCCGGATTCGCACCGGACTTCCTCTCCTGCCGCCGTTTGGCTCCGGAAGTCCACCACGCCCCGCGAACGCCCGTCAACTCGCCGTTGACCTGCGGCGGGACAGTGTGCGAAGCCCCACACCGGCGGGAACGCGAACGCCCCCGGCAGGAGTCCGTGAGGGACCCGCCGGGGGCGGTCGGCTTGCCGGTGCGGTCGGCTGCCGGGTTGGGTCAGACGACGATCAGATAGATCCCGTACGCCACCGCCGCCGCGCAGAGCGCGAAGCAGGCGTACGCGCCGGTGCGGGCCAGGGCCGCGGCGCCGGCGGAGCCTCCCTGCGCGGTGGCGGACTCCTGCTTGGAGAGGCCGACGATGCCGAGGGTGAACAGGCCCACCAGGGCGACGGTGGCCGTGAGGCTGACTCCGAAGACGGAGCCGAGAGCTGCCCAGTCGATCTTCATACTGCTGATTCCTTCACTCGTCGAGTGCGTCGAGCGCGTCGAGCTGGTCAGACGGTCGCGGGCTGCGGCGGTTCGGGGGACGCGGGCGCCGGGGCGGGGATGGTGGCCTTCAGTTCGCCGGTGGTGGCGGTGGTGACGCCGGCCGGCGGCGGGGTGACGGCGGCCATCGCGGCGGTCACGACGCCCGCGGGCTCGCCGTCGGCGCCGGTCTCGTTGACGTTGGTGTGGTCGACGACCTGGCGGCGGGAGACCAGCCAGATCGCGAGGCAGGAGCTGACGAGGAAGACCGCGACGGCGGCGACACCCCAGTTGCCCTGCCTGGTGACGAGCTCCGCGCCCGCCGCGACAAGGCCGGCCGCCGGCAGGGTCAGGCCCCAGGCGATGAACATGCGGGTCGCGGTGGACCAGCGGACCACACCGCCCTTGCGTCCGAGACCGGAGCCCATCACCGCGCCGGAGCACGAGTGGGTGGTGGAGAGGGAGAAGCCGAGGTTCGAGGAGGCCAGGATGACGCTCGCCGCGCTGGTCTGGGCGGCGAAGCCCTGCTGCGGCTGGAGGTCGGTGAGACCCTTGCCCATGGTGCGGATGATGCGCCAGCCACCGAGGTAGGTGCCGAGGGCGATCGCGACACCGGCCGAGAGGATGACCCACAGAGGCGGGTTCGAGCCGGGGGCGAGAGCGCCGCCGGCGACCAGGGCGAGGGTGATGATGCCCATGGTCTTCTGCGCGTCGTTGGTGCCGTGCGCCAGCGAGACGAGGCCCGCGGAGCTGATCTGGCCGACGCGGTAGCCCTTGGCCGACGCCTTCTCGTTGGTCTTGCTGCTCAGTTTGTACGTGAGCCGGGTGGCGAGCATCGCGGCGACACCGGCGACCAGCGGGGCGGCGATCGCGGGGATCAGCACCTTGGTGACGACGACGTCGCCGTTGACTCCGCCGAAGCCGACCGAGGCGACGGTGGCGCCGACCAGGCCGCCCATCAGGGCGTGCGAGGAACTGGACGGCAGGCCGACCAACCAGGTCAGCAGATTCCACAGGATGGCGCCGACGAGCGCCGCGAAAATGACTTCGGGCCTGATGCCCTCTTCGTTGACGAGTCCGCTGGAGATCGTCTTGGCGACTTCCACCGAGAGGAAAGCGCCGACGAGGTTGAGCACGGCGGACATGGCCACCGCCGTCTTGGGCTTGAGAGCGCCGGTCGAGATGGTCGTCGCCATCGCGTTGGCTGTGTCGTGGAAACCGTTCGTGAAATCGAACACGAGGGCGGTGACGATCACAATCCCAAGCAGAATCATGGCCTCATGTGCCATCAGGGGTCATCCGTTTCCGTATGCGGCTGGCGGCCTGAGAAAAGCCGAGGCGTCCATACGTCTCGGCTCTGGCCGAACGTACGTTGACTTGGTGAACGGAAGATGAACTGACACGGGACCCCAGGTAACCTGACCTGCGGGTTACCAAGCCACTACGGAGAGCCCCCGCTAGGTCGCGACCTGTTCGGCCTGGTGGATGGCGCCGGCGGCATTGATCAGCCCGATGTGGCTGAAGGCCTGGGGATAGTTGCCGAGCGCCTCTCCGGTGGCTGAGGAGACCTCTTCGGCAAGGAGACCGACATCGTTGGCATGATCGAGGGCGGTCTCGAAAACGTCTCGCGCACGGGTCGCTTCACCGATCAGGGCCAGAGCGTGAGCGAGCCAGAACGTGCACAGGAGGAACGATCCTTCCTCGGCCGCGATGTCGTCGCTGAGGTAGCGGCGTACCAGGCCGTGGGCATCGGTGAGCCGGGCCGCGATCGCCTCCACGGTGGAGCGGACGCGGGCGTCGTGGCCCGGGAGGAATCCGACGAGCGGAAGCATGAGCGCCGAGGCGTCGAGCTCGTCACTTTCGAATGACTGGGTGAATGCGCCCAGGCGGGCGTTCCATCCGCGGGTTTCGATGGCCGTGCGGATCTGGGCGCGGGTTCGCTTCCATTCGGTGACGCGGTCGGAGGTGGCAGCCAGCGCGGGGGCCATGTCGATGGCCCGGTCCAGCGCGACCCAGCACATCAGTTTGGAGTGCAGGAAGTGCCGGCTGGGCCCGCGTACCTCCCAGATGCCCTGGTCGGGTTCGCTCCAGCGGCGTGCAGCCGCCTCGGCCGCTTGCAGCAGCAGGGTGCGGGTGTGTGGGTCGAGCTGCTCGCCGGAGGGAAGCGTCTGGTGGGCCGCGTCCAGCAGTTCCCCGTAGACGTCGAGCTGACGTTGTTGCCAGGCGCCGTTGCCGACGCGCACCGGCGCGTTCCCGCGCCAGCCGCTCAGATGCGGCACGATGCGTTCGCTCAGGTCTCTCTCGCCGCCGATCCCGTACATGATCTGCAGGTCCACTCCGCGTTCCAGCTGAGTGGCCGCGGCGCGGGCGAGAAAGCCGAAGAATGCCGCCTTCTCCTTCTGGCAGGCGGTGGTTGCCAGTGCCTGGAGGGTGAAGCTGGCGTCGCGCACCCAGGAGTAGCGGTAGTCCCAGTTGCGGTCGCCGCCGATGCTCTCGGGCAGTGATGTGGTGGCCGCCGCGACGATGGCACCGGTGGGAGCGAAGGTCAAGGCCTGCAGCACGCGTCCGCTGTGGCCGACGTGTTCCTGCCAGGGACCACGGTAGCCCTGGTGGGCCTGCGACCACGAGCGCCAGGCCTTGATGGTGTCGTTCAGACGGCGCCGGATACGCCGTGCGCGCCAAGGCGCCGGCTCGGCACCCCAGGGTGACCCGGCGTGCAGGGCGAAGCCGACCTGCTGTCCTGCCGTCAGCGACACCTCGCCATGCGCGGTGGACCTGCCGACCTCCAGGGCGACAGGGGAAGACAGCATCAGAAGATGAGCGCCGCCGTAAGCCGTCAGCCCGCCGCGCACAGGCGTCATCACGGGGTGGACGAGACCGTACTCCGGACGCGGCGCATAGCTGATCTCAACGTTCACCGAACCGGCCGTGCAAGTGATCTGACGCAGCAGGACGCCGGGCGAGGAGGCGCCCAGCTCATGTCCGCGTTCGCGGTCTCCCATCGCGAGCGCGTCGAGCAGGACCACCGTCCCCGTCGGTGCGCGGAAGGTCGTCTCGAGCACGAGTGTCTCTCGCGCATACCGGCGGCTGACGTCAGCGGGCCCGCTGGGTCGGATTGACCAGTGTCCGGCGTCTTCGTCAAGCAGCCGGCCGAAGATCGCGGGGCTGTCGAACCGGGGAATGCACAGCCAGTCGACCGAGCCGTCGGTGCCGACCAGGGCCGCCGAACGACGGTCCGACAGCACAGCGTAATCATGAATCGGACGTGTACTCACCACACCACCTGCCCGGTCACGGAGCGGGCTTTTCGTGCGGTTGCGGTTGCGGTTGTGGCCGGGGCTTGGGGCGCGGTGGGCGGGAGGACCACATGCGGACCAGCAGCCACAGGGCCGACAGGCCGAAGAGTGCGGCGGTGATCAGCAGCCAGCGTCCCAGGAAGACGTCGTCCGGCAGGCCGGTGTACGCCGTGTAGCGGCCCACCTGGCCCAGGATCAGGGGAAACCAGGTCAGCAGCAGCACCCCCGAGATGAAGGCCGGCACCCGGACATAGTTGATCCGTCCCCTCGTGGGAGAAGGGCGGTCGCGGTGAGCGGCGTCACGGTGAGCGGCTTGCCCGCGACCGCCCAGCACGGCCTGGGCGGCGCGGTCGGTGAGCGTGTAGAGGGGCAGCAGGACCAGATCGTGCAGGAGTGCGGCTCCGACGAACCACACGAGAACGCCGATCGTGTCGCCGTCGAGCAGCCGGATCCCCGCGTACAGGGTGAGGGCGAAGGAGAACAGCACCAGCAGCAGGTGCAGCGGTGACGAACCGTAAACCTCGCGGAGCCCTTTCATACCCTCTCCCCGAAGGTGAGACGAGTGACCCATTTGGTGTTGTGCACCCCGGGGTTGGCCGGCACGATCACCCGCGCCGGGTATCCGTGATCCGTCGAAAGGTCGGCTCCATTGACCCGGAGCGCCAGCAGCGAGCGCGGGTCACGGACCTGGTTGTCGCGCAGCGCGGCCGAGCGGAACGAGCCCCTGCGCTGTGCGGATTCGACGAACACCCCCGGTGGCGGGCCGGCGAACCCGACGAGTGCGGCCAGGTCGGCCAGCCGCACTCCGCTCCACTCCTGGTCAGCGGTGGACCAGCCCTCCACACAGGCGATGGGCAGCGCTGCACGGTACTGCGGCAACGCCAGGACCTGGTCCCGGGTGAGAATCTGCTGACGGCCGCCGCCCCGCACGACCAGACGCCACTCGGGGCCGATGTCCCGGGCGCGGATGCCCACGGCGGCCGCCGTCTTGTTGATCTGGAACCCGTTCGGGCCCGGGCCGGGGTCCTGTCCGTGCGGAGCCAGCAGCGCAGTGCCCCGCAGCCACCCGCCGATGCTCTGACCCGCCGTCACCCCCAGCAGCACCAGCGAACCGGCGCCCACCATCGCCAACGCTCCCCGCCGCGACATGGTCGGCTCCGCCGGGCGCGGGGAGACCAGACCTGTCTCGTCGGCCGGTTCCGGCCTCGTACGGCTGACCGGCGTGCGCAGTTCCCGCCACAGACCGCCCGAGCGCAGCGTCCGGACGACCAGGGGGACACGGAAGGCGACGTGGACGACGAAGGCGCCGATGAACACCCAGGACCCGTAGAAGTGCAGGACGTAGAACGAGCCGGGGAAGATGTAGTCCAGCTGAACGTTGAGCATCCCGGTGGCGAAGACGAACAGCACGCCGCCGACGAGCAGCAACAGAGACAGCCGCTCGAATGCCTGGCTGACCGACTTCGCCGGCGGCCAGGCGAACAGCCGGGGAATCACCGACCACAGCTTCGCCAGCAGTACCGGGATCAGCACGATGCCGAGCGTGACGTGGACGCCCTGGGTGAAGCGGTACAGCCAGTACGGGCTGGTCGGCCAGGGGAAGAGGTAGAAGCCGAGCCACCCCTTGTCGGGGGTCTGGTCGTTGGTCGGCGCGAGATCCGGGTTGTAAGCGGCATAGGAGAGCAGCCCGGTCACGAACAGCACCGTGATACCGACGAGCAGGACCGCGCCCAGAACCGACGTCAGCCACGGCCCCCGCAGCGGACTGCGCCAGAACTCCGGCCGCGACGGACCGGGCGGCGGCCTGTCCGCGAGTGCGGACCGCCACCCGGTACGGGCACCGGTGGGGGCAACGGTGGGGGCGCCGGTGCGGGGGCCGGGGCGAGCCGGTTGAGACCCACTGTCGGCTCGGTCACTTTGCGGCGCCTTGACCGGCTCCGCGGCATCCCGGCCCGGCGGCGGCCGGTGCCCGGGATCCGGGGTGCCATCGGGTCGGCCTGTTACCGGCGGATGCTCAGTCGGCGGGCCAGGCCTCTCCTGACCATGCGGAGCGGCGGCATCCTGGTCCCGCGGTGACCGGTCCTGCCCTCCCGGCCCCGGGGGTTCCTCACGTTCGTCCATGACCATCCTTTGGCGGCGTCATCGACGGACCGGAAGAACGGACCGTCGCCAGGTCGACCGTATGCAGAGGTGGTCGGCCGATGAGCGATGCGACACATGACGAATGGCTGACGTCCACCCGAGGCCGCCCGCACGCACGCCGGAGTGATCCGCTGGAGCCGCGCAGTCGGTGCGGGCCGCAAACGGCACATCGTGACGGCTCGGCGGATTCCGGCCGTCCCGCTGACTGGCAGCCGTCCGCATACGCACCGACACTGGGACGGTGCGCCCGGCTACAGCGGCGGCAGCGGCCGTCACCACACTTCTCGGTGCCGGCGCGGTCGCGGTCGCGGCCGGCCGGTACGCCAGTGACGTCGCGCTCAAGGCGTCGCCGGAACGGCCCGTCTCCCTCGGCCCCCGCCTCAGTGTCCACGCCACCGCGGCGGGACAGGTCACCCTGACCCGCTCGCTGGCCTCGCTGCGTCCCGGTACGTACGGGCTGCACGGGAACCGGGTGCACGCCGTCGTCGGACCCGTCCTGGAGGACGCGCAGCACGCCGCGGACACCGTCGTACGCCGGCTGGAGCGTGTCACCCACGGCACGCTCAGGACCGGCGCGAAACTCCGGCTCACGCCGCAGGTCCACATCGGCGATCCGCACTCCGCGCTGGGCCTGGAACACGCCGATGTCGACATTCCCGGTGAACTCGGGGCCCTGCCGGCCTGGTTCGTGCCAGGCGCCCGCGACACCTGGGTGATCACCGTGCACGGCCTCGGCACCACGCGCGAGCACCCGATGGTCGTCATGCCGTTCCTGCACGAGCACCGGTTCCCCGTGCTCGACCTGGCGTACCGCAACGACCTGGGCGCGCCGCGCTCCCCGGACGGCCTCGGCCACCTCGGCGACTCGGAGTGGCGCGACCTGGACGCGGCCATCCGCTATGCCGTGCGGTACGGCGCCGAGCGCATCGTGCTGCACGGCTGGTCCACCGGCGCGTCGATGGCGCTGCACGCCGCCGCCAACTCGGCGATGCGCGACCGGATCACCGGCCTGGTGCTCGACTCGCCGGTGCTCGACTGGCAGACCACCCTGCGCGCCCTCGCCTCCGCCCGCCGGACCCCGGCGCCGCTGCTGCCGCTCGCGGTACGGGCGGCCCAGGGCAGGACCGGGCTGGACAGCGAACGCCCGGCCCCGGCCGACGCGGACGCCGTCCGCGTTCCCACGCTGATCTTCCACGGCCCGGACGACGTACTGGCCCCCTGGCGGTACTCGCGCGACTTGGCCGCCCTGCGCCCGGACCTGGTCACCCTGCACACGGTGCCGGGCGCCCCGCACGCAGCGATGTGGAACGCCGACCCGGCGGCCTACGAGGAGGCTCTGCGCCGCTTCCTCACGCCCCTGATGTAGGCGGGCGGGAGAGCGGTCGGAGGGCCGTCGGAGGGCGGCCGGAGAGCGGCAACCCCCGGTTCCGTTTGGGCTTTCGGCCCGTCAGAGGCAACACTGCTCCCGTGACGTCCCGTAACCCGCGCGACTCCAGGCTCCGACTCGTCCGTCCGCGTCAGCTCGCCGCCGCCCGCAAGGCCGTGACGAACCGGCGCACCCGGCCCGCGCCGCGCCCTCCCGAGGGCACGCCGGCGGCCGCCGAGCTCGCCGGTCAGGCCAGGACGGGCCTCGCCGACGCCGTACGGATCGCCCGCTGGGCCGACCAGCAGCGCGGCGCGGCCGCCGCAGTACGCCCCGGGCAGTCCGGAGCGCTCTCCGCGTCCGCCGTCGAACGGGCCACCGCCGCGCTGGAGCTGACGCCGGTCCAGGTCCGGGCCGGCTGGGACCGGGCCCGGCTCGCGGGACTCGTCGAGGTGCACGGCGACACCGCCCGCCCCGGCTGGCGGCTGCGTGCCTGGGACCGCGACGACGCGGCCGTGCTGCGCGGCTGGGTGGCTCTGTTCGACGCCTGGTCACTGGTCCACCCCGCGCCGGCCGATGTCGCCCCGGCCGCCGTGGCCGAGGTCGTGGAGGCCGTACCGCAGCTCCTCTCCCTGCTCCAGCTCTCCGCCGGCCCCGTCCCCGTCCCCACCCTGCTCGACCTCCTCGAACAGCGCGTCGCCGAACTGCGCGACGAGCGCTGCGAGGTGCCGTACGGGCCGCAGCCGCTCCCCGCCGTACCCGCGCAGGCGTCCGGGCCCGCTGCCGTCCCGCTCTCCCTGCTCCTCGGCTGGGCCCTGGAGGGCCTCGCCGCTGTGGGCGCGCTGACCCTCGGCGAGGGCCAGGCGACCCTGACGCCGCTCGGCAACTGGGCGGTGTGGGTCAAGCTCGAGCAGATCTGCGTGGCCGCGCAGAGCCCGGCGGGCAACATCGAGCAGGCCGCCGAGGCGATGCTGCACGGCTGCGCGCGCCTGAGCCCCGGCTCGGCGCGGGCGGAGTACCGGGCCTGGCTGGCCGCACGGACCGTCGGCAGCGCGGTCGCCGAGCTCCTCGGCGTCGCCCGCGGCGAGGACGCGCTGCTGCGCGGGCTCGCCTTCGAGGCGCTGCGCGTGGTCGGAGCCCCGGCCGAGCCCGAGGTGCGGGCCGCGGCCGCCGAGAGCGCGCTGCGCCCGTACGCCCTGCTGTGGCTGGCGGAGCACGACGGCGTGGACGCGGAGGACGCGGCCGAGGTGCTGACCCGGGAGGAGTCCACCTGGCTCTGGGTGGACACCGCCGCGGCCGTCGCCGACCACGGCGAGACCGACCTGCTGGTCCGCCACCTCGATTCCGCGGTGCAGGGCACGGTGCCCGCCCTGCTCGACGAGGTACGGGCCATCGGCCACCCCCGCACCGTGCAGGTCCTGGTGGCCCTGGCCGCGGCGCACCCCGACCCGGCCCTGGCCAAAGCAGTCCGCCGAGCGGCCTTCCAGGTCCACACCGGAGGAGCCTGACCCCCGGGCAGGCCCCGGCCGCGCCCGCCCCGGCCGCGCCCCCGCCGCTACGCCCCTCCCGGGGCGTACGTGCCGAAGCTCCAGATGTTGCCTTCCGCGTCCCGGGTCATGTAGTCCCTGGAGCCGTAGTCCTGGTCGGTGGGTTCCATCAGGATCTCGACTCCGTGCTCGACCGCCCGCCTGTGGTGCGCGTCGACGTCCTCCACCACCACGTACACCCCCGCCGGTCCCGCGTTCCCCATCGCCTTGTCGAAAACCCCGCCCTTGCCCTTGCTGCCCAGCATGACCATGCCGTTGCCGTACGTCAGCTCCGCATGCAGCACGCTGCCGTCCTCGCCCTCGTACAGCGCGGCCTGGGTGAAGCCGAACGCCTCGGTCAGCAGCTTGATCGCCGCCTTCGCGTCCGCGTACACCAGCGTCGGGCAGATGCTCGGTCCGCCTGCCATGTCGATCACTTCCTCTCGGTCGGGGGGTCTGGACGGCCCGCGTATGTGATCCAGGACACAGTCTGGCAGGGGGGTCTGACAGTCCCCGGCAGGACGAGCTCCCCCGGCCGCATCGGAAAAGTGGTTGCGGGCCACCGGTAGACTGACTCGTATGGCAAATCTCCTTGTGCATTAGCGGCGTCGAAGAATCTCCGCCCGCACCCTTCCGCCGCCCATACCGCCCTGGAGTATTTCCGTGATCACCGCCACCGGCATCGAGCTGCGCGCCGGCGCCCGAGTCCTGATCGAGTCCGCCTCCTTCCGTATCGCCAAGGGCGACCGTGTCGGCCTCGTCGGCCGCAACGGAGCCGGCAAGACCACCCTCACCAAGTGCCTCGCGGGCGAGGGCATCCCCGCGGCCGGCGCCATCACCCGCTCCGGCGAGGTCGGCTACCTGCCGCAGGACCCGCGCACCGGAGACCTCGACACCCTCGCGCGTGACCGCATCCTGTCCGCCCGTGACCTGGACTCCGTCCTGCGCAAGATGCGCGAGAACGAGGAGCGGATGGCGAACGGCCAGGGCGCCACCCGCGAGCGGGCGATGAAGAAGTACGAGCGCCTGGAGACGGAATTCCTCACCAAGGGCGGGTACGCCGCCGAGGCCGAGGCCGCCACCATCGCCGCCGCGCTCGGCCTGCCCGACCGCGTGCTCGGCCAGCCGCTCCATACGCTCTCCGGTGGTCAGCGCCGCCGCGTCGAGCTGGCCCGGATCCTCTTCTCGGACGCCGACACCCTGCTGCTCGACGAGCCGACCAACCACCTCGACGCCGACTCGATCGTCTGGCTGCGCGACTACCTCAAGACCTACCGCGGCGGCTTCATCGTGATCTCCCACGACGTCGACCTCGTCGAGACCGTCGTCAACAAGGTCTTCTACCTGGACGCGAACCGCTCGCAGATCGACGTCTACAACATGGGCTGGAAGCTCTACCAGCAGCAGCGCGAGGCCGACGAGAAGCGGCGCAAGCGCGAACGGCAGAACGCCGAGAAGAAGGCCGCCGCCCTGAACTCGCAGGCCGACAAGATGCGCGCCAAGGCGACCAAGACCGTCGCCGCGCAGAACATGGCCAAGCGGGCCGAGCGGCTGCTCTCCGGCCTGGACGCGGTGCGGGTCTCCGACAAGGTGGCGAAGCTGCGCTTCCCCGAGCCCGCGCCGTGCGGCAAGACCCCGCTCACCGCCGAGGGGCTGTCCAAGTCCTACGGCTCGCTCGAAATCTTCACCGATGTGGATCTCGCCATCGACAAGGGCTCCCGCGTCGTCATTCTCGGCCTCAACGGCGCGGGCAAGACCACCCTCCTGCGTCTGCTCGCCGGCGTAGAGAATCCGGACACCGGTCAGGTGAGCCCGGGCCACGGGCTCAAGCTCGGCTACTACGCCCAGGAGCACGAGACGCTCGACCCGGACCGCACGGTCCTGGAGAACATGCGCTCCTCCGCGCCCGACCTCGACCTCGTCGAGGTCCGCAAGACGCTCGGCTCCTTCCTCTTCTCCGGCGACGACGTCGACAAGCCGGCCGGTGTGCTCTCCGGTGGGGAGAAGACCCGGCTGGCGCTGGCCACCCTGGTCGTCTCGTCCGCCAACGTGCTGCTGCTCGACGAGCCCACCAACAACCTCGACCCGGCCAGCCGCGAGGAGATCCTGGGCGCGCTGCGCACCTACAAGGGCGCGGTCATCCTCGTCACCCACGACGAGGGCGCAGTCGAGGCACTGGAGCCGGAGCGGATCATCCTGCTGCCCGACGGCGTCGAGGACCTCTGGGGCGCCGACTACCGGGACCTGGTGGCGCTGGCCTGAGGCCCTGATCATCCCTCGCTGGATCATTCGGCTGAGGCGTGATCCTTCATCTGAGTGAGTGGGTCTCGTACCACGGTGTGGCGTCCGGCCATTCCGGCATGGGCGCCTGCCGGGCCGCCCCGACCGCCCGGCTGATCATTTCGCCGGGCTGACCAGCTCATTCGTTCATGGACCGGGCCGGCCCCTGCCCCGGGCTGAAGCGGAACGAGTTCCTCCGCTCGTGAGGGCGGGGAGCGCTCGGGCAAACCTTGTGGGACGGACCTTGCCGAATGGGTGGCCAGGAAGCCCGGAAGGGGTGATCATGAGAAGTCCAGAGCGCACTTCCATGAGGAGGCACGGGTGGCCGAGACTCTGAAGAAGGGCAGCCGGGTGACCGGCCCCGCGCGCGACAAGCTCGCGGCAGACCTGAAGAAAAAGTACGACTCCGGTGCGAGCATCCGGGCGCTGGCCGAAGAGACCGGTCGCTCGTATGGCTTCGTCCACCGGATGCTCAGTGAGTCCGGAGTCACGCTGCGGGGACGCGGCGGTGCGACACGCGGCAAGAAGGCGGTCACGGCCTGATCGCAGGCCGGCTTCTGTCGTTCCACCGGTTCGGTGGCCCCCGGTCGGTCGTGAGGTCGGCCGGGTGGTTACTGTTGAGTAGCTTGAGTGGCAGACTGCTCTGAACCGGAGGCGCACATGGCTTCGCCCGACCACGTCCTCGTCCTCGACAAGGACGGCGTACAGCTCACCGTCGACGATTCGGTCGCCACGGTGACCCTGGCCAACCCGGCCAAGCGCAACGCCCAGTCTCCCGCTCTCTGGCGGGCGTTGGCCGAAGCCGGGCGGGCACTGCCGGGCACCGTCCGGGTGGTCGTGCTGCGTGGTGAAGGCAAGTCCTTCTCCGCCGGACTCGACCGGCAGGCATTCACGCCCGAGGGCTTCGACGGCGAGCCGTCGTTCATCGACCTCGCGCGCGGCTCCGACGCGGAACTCGACGCGGTCATCGCCGAATACCAGGAGGCGTTCACCTGGTGGCGGCGCAACGATCTCGTCACCATCGCCGCCGTCCAGGGGCACGCGATCGGGGCCGGCTTCCAGCTCGCCCTCGCCTGCGATCTGCGCGTCGTCGCCGACGACGTGCAGTTCGCCATGCGGGAGACGAGCCTCGGCCTGGTCCCCGACCTCGCCGGCACGCACCCGCTGCTGTCCCTGGTGGGATACGCCCGTGCCCTGGAGATCTGCGCCACCGGGCGTTTCGTCCACGCGGCGGAGGCCGAGCGGATCGGCCTGGCCAACCTGGTCGTGCCGGCCGCCGAACTCGGCGCCGCGGTCCAGGACCTCACCTCCGCCCTGCTGGCCGCGCCGCGTGACGCGGTCGTCGAGACCAAGGCACTGCTGCGCGAGGCGTCCGGCCGTACGTACGAGGACCAGCGCACCGCGGAACGAGCCGCCCAGGCCCGCCGCCTCCGCGACCTCGCCGGCATCGCGGACTGACGCTCCGCGAGGCGGCGCTACACCACCGCCGTGACGACGATCGTGACGGCCGGCCGGTCCTCCCGGCCGGCCGTTACCGCGTTCCGGACCGCCACCGCCACGTCCAGCGCGCGGTGGTCCCGGGCCGTCGCCAGCTCGATACGGATGCGCCCCTCCGCGTCATGGACGGGAGCGCCCAGGACACCGGTCAGGGCGGCCACCCCCGGGACCCGCACCGCCGCCTCCGCGACGGCTCCCGCCGGCTCAGCCTCTGCCACGGGCTCCTCCTCCGGTGCGCGCTCGGCCGCCGGTGCCCGGTCCAGCAGCGACGTCACCCGCACGTCCACCTCCGTCACCAGCAGCCCCAGGTCCTCCCGCGCCGTGGTGAACAGCGCCGCGCGCAGGGCCTGTGCCGTGGCCGGCAGCGGCGCGTCCGCCGTGGCCGCGAGCTCCGCCTCGATGCGCAGCGGTCCCGGCGGGAGCGCGCCCGGGGGAGCCGGCACCGCGGGCTCGCCGGCCTCGTCCGGATCGGCCAGGGCGATGCGCAGGGTCACCTGGCCGGCCGACGGTACGGAGGCCGCTGCACGCCGCAGTACGGAGGCCGCTGCCCGTTCCGCCAGCCAGGCCCCGTCCGCCGCCTCGCCCAGAGGCAGCAGCCTGCCCAGCCCGAGCCGCTCCCGCACCACCCGTGCCCATCGGTCAGCCGTCATTGCTCCAGCCTGCCGTATCCCCGGCGCGCTGCGGGGCAACCACGCCTAATGTGGGCAAGGGAGCCCATACATGCCGGAAAGGGACGAACAGCGATGACCGAAAGCGGACAGGCAGGCGCAGAACTCAGGAAGGCCGACGGCAGAAGGGGCGGCGGTGACCCGGCGAGCCGTGGCCGCACGACCATCGCCGACGGCGTGGTGGAGAAGATCGCCGGGATCGCCGCGCGCGAGGTGATCGGCGTCCACGCCATGGGCAGCGGTATCTCCCGTACCTTCGGGGCGGTACGCGACCGGGTGCCCGGAGGCACCAAGTCCGTCTCCCGCGGGGTCAAGGCCGAGGTCGGCGAGGTGCAGACGGCCATCGACCTGGAAATCGTCGTCGACTACGGAGTGGCGATCGCCGACGTGGCCCGCGAGGTACGGGAGAACGTCATCTCGGCCGTCGAGCGCATGACGGAACTCGAAGTCGTGGAGGTCAATATCGCGGTCAGCGATGTGAAGCTGCCGGACGAGGAAGACGAAGAAGAGCCGGAGTCACGGCTGCGGTAGCACGGTAGATCCGTACACGGCAGATCCCTGCCCGGCAGATCCGTAGAGGAGAGCGCAGCATGAGCATGGCCATGGTCGGCCTGGTGGCCGGCATGGCGCTGGGGTTCGCCGGATACTTCGGCGGCTTCGGGGCCTTTCTGCTGGTGGCGGCGCTCGGAGCCGTCGGCTTTGTCGTGGGCAGGTTCCTGGACGGGGACCTGGAACCCGGCGACTTCTTCCGCCCGCGCGAGCGTGGCGACCGGCTGCGGTGACCCACGTGACCCACTCGGGGCCGGTCGGGGCGGCTGAGCGCGGGGCCACCCGCATCGCCGACCGGGTCGTCGCGAAGATCGCCGCGCAGGCGGCCCGGGAGGCGCTGGACGCCGTTCCGGCGGGCGGCAGCGCGCCGCACGCGTCCGTCACGGTGCACCGCGACACCGCCAGGGTGCGCATCACCGTCGATCTCGGCTACCCGTCCGACATCGGCGGCCAGTGCGCCTCGGTGCGTCGCCAAGTCGCTCAGCGGGTGCACGCGTTGGCGGGAATGGAAGTGCCCGAGGTGGCCGTCCACGTGGAGGGGCTCTACTCGGAGCACACGCGGGGCACGGCCAAGGAGAGGATCCGATGAGTACCCGGCCGCCAGAACCGGATCAGCCGGCCTCCGCCGCGGCACACGACCCGGAGCCCGCCCCCGCCGAGCCCGCGGAAGCGGTCCGGGCCGGCCGGTTCTGGTCGGGGCGCAGACTCCCGGCCGGGCTGACCGCCCTGGTCGTGCTGGGCGCCGCGGGCCTGCTGCTCTACGACATCGCGTCGGTCCGGGCCGACCGCCCCGCGATGTGGTGGCGCCGGTTCCTCGCCGGGGAGCTCGCGGAGCGCTCCCTCGACGGCACCTGGGTGCTCGCGGGCGCGGCGGCGGCTCTCGCGCTGGGCGTGTGGCTCCTGGTGCTCGCGGTCACGCCCGGACTGCGCCGCATCCTGCCGATGCGGCGCGAGAGCGCCGACGTACGGGCGGGACTGGACCGGCGCGCGGCGGCACTCGCGCTGCGCGACCGCGCGATGGAGGTGCCCGGCGTCCACTCGGTACGGGTACGCGTGCGGCGCTCGAAGGCGGCTGTCCGTGCCGTGTCCCACTTCCGCGAACTCGACGAGGTACGGGCCGACCTGGACACGGTACTGGCCGCCCGTCTCAGGGATCTCGGGCTCGCCCGCTCACCGGGCCTGTCCGTCCATGTCGGCCGGCCGACGAAGAAGGGGTGAGGCGGCGGTGCTGCGTACGGTGAACCGGGTGCTGCTCGGACTGGTGGGACTGGTGCTGATCGTCACCGGGGGCGCGGTGCTGACCGCCGGCCTGGGCCTCCGCGTACCGTCCTGGTGGCCCTTCGACGGGCGCGACGACGTACTGCTGAGCCGGGCCGACCGGTACCGGTGGCGTGACGAGGGCTGGTGGTGGCCCGTGGTCCTGGCCGTCCTGGCCCTCTGCGTGCTCCTCGCCCTGTGGTGGCTGCTGGCCCAGTTCAGGCGCGCGCGGCTGGACGGGGTTCTGGTCGACAGCGGCGACGACGAGGGGGCGCTGCTGCGGGGACGGGCCCTGGAGGGCGTGGTGGCGAGCGAGGCGGAGGCGATGGACGGGGTGGCGCGCGCTCACGTCCGGCTCAGCGGCCGCCGCGACGCCCCGACGACCCGGGTGAACCTCCTGCTGGAACCGCACGCGGCGCCGGCGGAGGCTCTGGCGGGCCTGACGGACGAGGCACTGGCCCACGCCCGCGAGTCGGCAGGCCTGGCGGCCCTGCCGTCGGAGGTCCGCCTGCAGGCGGTCAAGCACCGCGCGGAACGCGTGGCCTGACCGCCCTGACCGCGCCGCCCTGACCGCCCTGACTGCCCCGCCCTGACCTCCCGGCGTACCGTCAGAAGCCGTGGCGGGCGCCGCCGTCCACCGGGAGCATGACTCCCGTCAGGTACGACGCCGCCGGCGAGAGCAGGAACGCCGCCGTCCTGCCGAACTCCTCCGGGGTGCCGTACCGGCGCAGCGGGATGCGGGACTCGTTCGCCGACCGGGCCGACTCCGCGTCGCCGGACAGCGCGTCGAGTTCCCGGACCCGGTCCGTGTCGATCCGGGCCGGCAGCAGGCCGATCACCCGGATGCCGCGCGGGCCGAGTTCGTCGGCGAGCGACTTCGCGAAGCCGGCCAGACCCGGGCGCAGGCCGTTCGAGATGGTCAGGCCCGGAACGGGCTCGTGGACCGAACTGGAGAGCACGAAGCCGATGACCCCGCCCTCGCCGAGTTCCGCCGCGGCCGCGCGGGCCAGCCGTACCGCGCCGAGGAACACCGACTCGAACGCCGCCTGCCACTGCTCGTCGGTGTTGTCGGCGGCGAAGCCCGGTGCCGGGCCGCCGACGCTGATGAGGATGCCGTCGAAGCGGCCGAATCGCTCCCGGGCGGTGCCGATCAGGCGCTGCGCCGCGGACGGGTCGGCGTTGTCGGCCGCGACGCCCAGCGCGCCCGGGCCGAGCC
Organism: Streptomyces mabaensis; assembly: GCF_053763515.1. Lineage (NCBI taxonomy): Bacteria > Bacillati > Actinomycetota > Actinomycetes > Kitasatosporales > Streptomycetaceae > Streptomyces > Streptomyces mabaensis. The sequence goes on along the minus strand of NZ_JBSOPZ010000023.1, from coordinate 51,485 downwards.
CGGCGGCCGCCTCCTCGGCGCTCTTCTCGTCCCGGCCGGTGATGATCACCCGCGCGCCGTCGGCGGCGAGTGCGGTGGCCGAGGCGTGGCCCAGCCCGCGGGTGGCTCCGGTGACGACGTAGACACGGTCCTTCAGTCCAAGATCCATGGCCCTATCCTGCCGTCTCCTCCTCGTCCAGAGCGAGGGCGGTCCCCACCAGACCGATGTGGCTGAACGCCTGCGGGTAGTTCCCGAGCTGCCGGCCCGAGAGCGGGTCGTACTCCTCGGCCAGCAGCCCCACATCGTTGCGGAGCGACAGCAGCCGCTCGAACACCTCCCGGGCCTCCTTCACCCGGCCCGTCATCCGCAGCGCGTCGGCCAGCCAGAACGAGCAGGCCAGAAAGGTCCCTTCGCCGCCGGGCAGTCCGTCGACCGGCAGGCCCCGGGTGCTGTAGCGGCGGACGAACCCGCTGTGGCCGAGCTCGTCGCGCACCGCGTCGATGGTCCCGATGACCCGCGGGTCGTCGGGCGGCAGGAATCCGACCCGGGGGATGAGGAGCGTCGCCGCGTCCAGCTCCTCCGAGCCGTAGAACTGCGTGAAGGTGTTGCGGACCGGGTCGTACCCCTTCTCGCACACCTCCCGGTGCACCTCGTCCCGCATCGCGCGCCACCGCCCGACGCTGCCACCGAGGGTCGGGTCCGCTTCCAGGGTGCGCACGGCACGGTCGGCGGCCACCCACGCCATCACCTTGGAGTGCACGAAGTGGCGGCGCGGCCCCCGTACCTCCCACAGCCCCTCGTCCGGCTCGCGCCAGCTGTCCTCCAGGAAGCCGAGCAGGCTGACCTGCAGATGCCAGGCGTTCTTCTCGCCCACCAGCCCGGCACCGCGTGCGAGATGGAGGGAGTCGATGACCTCCCCGTACACGTCGAGCTGGAGCTGGGTGACGGCGGCGTTGCCGGTGCGCACCGGAATGGACGACTCGTAGCCGCTCAGCCAGGGCAGTTCCGTCTCCGGAAGCCGCCGCTCACCGGCGAGCCCGTACATGATCTGCAGGTCGGCGGGATCCCCGGCCACCGCGCGCAGCAGCCAGTCCCGCCAGGCCGCGGCCTCTTCGAGATAGCCGGCGGAGAGCAGGGAGCCGAGGGTGAGGGTGGAGTCGCGCAGCCAGCAGTACCGGTAGTCCCAGTTGCGTACGCCGCCGATCTCCTCCGGCAGCGAGGTGGTGGCGGCCGCGACGATGCCGCCGGTGGGGGCGTACGTCAGCGCCTTGAGGGTGATCAGCGAGCGCAGGACCGCTTCGCGGTACGGACCCTGGTACCGGCACCGCCCGGCCCACTCCCGCCAGTCCTCCAGACTGTGCCGGAGCGCTTCGAACGGGTCGACCAGCGCGGGGCGCGGCTCGTGCGAGGGGTGCCAGGTGAGGACGAACGCGACCTTCTCCCCCTCGGCGACGGTGAACGTCGAGTGGGTGGCGTTCTGCTTGCCCCAGGTCTGTACGGCCGGTTCGCTGCGCAGCCATACGGAGTCGGGGCCGGCGATCGCCACCCGGTGCCCGTCGGCGCGGCGCATCCAGGGCACGATGTTGCCGTAGTCGAAGCGCAGCCGGAGCGTGCTGCGCATGGCCACCTCTCCGGAGAGGCCCTCGATGATCCGTACCACGTCGGGTGCGCGGTCGCGCTGCGGCATGAAGTCGGTGACCTTGACCGTGCCGTGCTCGGTCTCCCAGACCGACTCCAGGACGAGGGAGTCGTCGGCGTACGCTCGGCGGGTGCAGTTGCCGGCGCCCTCGGGGGCGATCCGCCAGTGGCCGTTCTCCTGGTCGCCGAGCAGCGCGGCGAAGCAGGCGGCCGAGTCGAACCGGGGCAGGCACAGCCAGTCGATGGAACCGTCCCGGCCGACCAGGGCGGCGGTCTGGAGATCGCCGATCAGGGCGTAGTCCTCGATGCGTTGGGTCACGCGATCCGTGTGCCCGGAAGGCCGGAAAGCCAATCAGCCAACGGCGTCGAGGAGGTCTCAGGAGACGGCGGCGGCCGGTTCGGCCGGGTCCCGCGTGCTCCGGGCGGCGGCCGCGGCGCGGTCCTGCTTCTCGCGGCGGACCAGGATCACCCAGCCGACGGGCACCCCGGCGGCGAACAGCCACCACTGGACGGCGTACGCCATGTGCGCGCCGATGGAGTCGTGGTCGGGGGCCGGGATCGGCTCGGGAGTGTCACCGGCGGGTTCGGGCGCGGTCTGCTCCAGGTAGCCGCCGAGCACAGGCCGGGACAGCGCTTTGGCCTGCTGCTCGCTGTTGATCAGCATGACCTGCCGGTCCGGCAGGTCCCTGAGGTCCTTGATTCCGCTGGTGCCCGTCGTCTCGTCGGCCTTCAGCCGGCCGGTGACGGTCACCTCGCCGCCGGGCGCGGGCGGCACCTCGGGGAACGCCCGCTGGTCGGAGGCGAACGGGATCCAGCCGCGGTTGACCAGGACCGCGCGGCCGTCCTTCATCACCAGCGGGGTCAGGACATGGAAGCCGACCTGGTCGTCGGCGTTGGTCCGGCGGCGGACGACGACCTCGTGCGCGCTGTCGTACGTCCCGGTGACTGTCACCCCGCGCCAGTAGTCGCCCCGGGGCACGGTGTGGCCCGGGGAGGTCAGCTCACCGGCCGGGACCGGTTTCGCGGCCAGGCTGGCGGCGATCAGCTGGTTCTGTGCGACCCGGCGCTCATGGCGGTGGAACTGCCAGAAACCCAGCTCGACCATCACCGGGATGAGGACGAGTGCCAGGAGGGTGAGGATCACCCACTGCCGGGACAACAGGAAGCGGTACACCCCACGACCGTACAACTCGGTCATGGGGTGTCCGGACGGAGGGGGGTGGAGCGCCCGGGCCGGTGCCCGGGGCCGCGGCCTCAGACTCTGTCGACGATGCCCACCTTCCCCTCCGCGCGGGCGCAGTGCGCGCCGCAGTAGAAGTGGCCATCGGCCTCCACGCCCTGTCCGATGATCTGGACCTTGCAGTGCTCACACAGGGGCGCCATGCGGTGAATGGCGCAGGAGAAGCAGTCGAAGACGTGCACCGCGCCCTGCGCGTGCACCTCGAACGACATGCCGTAGTCGTTTCCGCATACCTCGCAACGTGCCATGCGCCACAGGGTGCGGCGCGTGGCGGCGGCGGAGCGAGCGGGTGGCTGGCGAGTCGTCCGCCAATCACCCGTCTGCCGGGGCCGCGTCCGCCGCGGGGATGCCCGCCGGGGCCACATCCCGCAGCAGCTGGGTGAAGCCCGCCTCGTCGACCACCGGGGTTCCGTACGACCTGGCCTTGACGGTCTTGGAGGTCGCGGCGTCCGGGTCGTTGGTGACCAGCAGGCTGGTGAGCCGGGACACACTCGTGGCGATGTGCAGCCCGGCCTCCATCGCCCGGTCCTCCAGCAGCTCGCGGTCGACGGAGGTGTCACCGGAGAACGCCACCCGCATGCCCTGCTTCAGCGGCTTGCCCACCTCGTACCGCCCGGGGTTCGGGTAGGGGCAGGCCGGCCGCCTGCGCGAGGGCCGCCAGCTCATCGGCCGGTACGAGGCCTGGGGGCCGACCCGCGGGGTGGCCGGCGCGTCCGACCACTCCGTCAGCGGCCGGCATTCGAGCAGCGGCAGCCGGACCCCGTCCCGCACGGCCGCGTGCAGGCTCGGCCGGAAGGCCTCGGCCAGTACGCGCGCGTCGTCGAGGGCGTGGTGCGCGCGCTGCTGTACGACACCGAAGTGCGCGGCCAGGGACTCCAGTTTGTGGTTGGGCAGTGGCAGCCGGAGCTCTTTGGACAGGGCGATGGTGCAGAGCCGCTGTCGTACGGGGGCGGTGCGCTCGGCCCTCGCGTACTCCCGGGCGATCATGGACCAGTCGAACATGGCGTTGTGCGCGACGAGTACCCGGTCGGCGAGCCGGGTCGAGAACTCGTACGCGATGTCCTGGAAGAGCGGGGCGCCTTCGAGCACCTCGCTCGTCAGTCCGTGGATCCACACCGGCCCCGGATCGCGCTCGGGGTTGACCAGCGTGTACCAGTGGTCCTCGACGTTGCCCTGCGCGTCGAGCCGGTAGACGGCAGCGGACACTATCCGGTCGTCGCGGGCGAGTCCGGTGGTCTCCACGTCGACGACCGCGTACCCCTCGGGGTACGCGGCCGGCCACGCTGCTGCGGTCATCTGGTCGTCGAGCATGGTCACAGAGAATACGGGCTGCGACTGACAGCCCTGCCCCGGCCCGGAGTCCGGCCGCGCCCGGGGATGCCGGAAATGTCAGGGCGTCAGCAGAGCGGTCACCAACGCCCGTACGGACGTGGCGAACAGCTTCTCCGGATCGGCCGGCCGGGCCAGTGCCCGCGCCAGTGCCGGATCCTGTTCCGCGGTCGCGGTGTCCCACAGCTCGCTTTCGCCCGGGGACTGGACGGGAGAGCGCTCACGGTTCCGTTCGACCAGGACGAACCCGACAATCTGGTACTGGACGGCGCGTACGGCCTCCGCCGCGCGCGCCCCGCGCAGACCGGCGGCGTGCACCTCGTGGACGAGCGCCTGCTGCGCCGGAAGGAACATCCGCTCCGTGAGACCGCGTTCGTGGACCATCGCGATCAGGTGCGGGCGCTCGCGCAGCTCGCGGCGCAGCCGCCGGGCGACCGAGACGATCCGCTCGGCCGGGGTGCGGCCGGCCGGGCGGATGGCGCCCATCTCCTGGACGGTGCGTTCGACGAGGGCGTCGAGCAGCGACTCGCGGTTGCCCACGTGCCAGTAGATGGAGGTGACGGCGGTGCCCAGTTCGGCGGCGAGCTTGCGCATCGTCAGGGCTCCCGGGCCGTGCTGCCTGACGAGGCCGGCGGCGGCGTCGAGTACCTCTTCGCGGGTCAGTGCGGTTCTCGGCATCGCGCCTCCAACTCCGTTGCGTGCACGGCTCTTTACCCTTCGTCCGCTGCGGTGTAACTGTGTTACAGGCAGCTCCGTGTGAGAGGAAGGGCGGTACGACATGGCATGTGTACGGTACGGCGCGCGCACCGAGGCCGAGACCCGGGCGGCGCGCGAGCGCGGCTCCGCACTCCCCGACATCTGGTCCACCGGGCTGGTCGCGGTGTGGGAGAGCGACCCGGACGTGGTCGCGGCCGTCCTCCCGCCGCCGCTCAAGCCCGCCGAACGGCCCCTGGTCCGGGCCACCATCAGCAAGGTCGACCTGCCCGGCTATCCGCTGGGTGCCGGCTCCGTGGCCGTGTCCGCCCGGCACGGCGGCGTCGAGGGCTGGTACCCCCTGGTGATGCCGATGACGCACGAGCGGGCCCTCATCGGCGGCCGCGAGGTCTTCGGCGAGCCGAAGAAGCTGGGCGAGGTCACCGTCGAGCGGGACGGTGACATGGTCCGGGCCTCGCTCGCCCGGCACGGGACCGCCTTCGTGGAGGTGCGCGGCGTGGTGGAGGGGGCGCTGCCGCTGCCCGAGCCGGAGCGCAGGACCGACTTCTACTTCAAGTTCCTGCCGTCCGTCGACGGCGGGGGCTCGGGCTTCGACACCGAACCGGTGCTGGTCCACTGCACCCGCAACGAGAAGGTCCGCAGGCTGGAGAAGGTCACCGGCGACGTGGTGCTGCGCGAGTCGCCGTTCGACCCGGTCGCCGATCTGCCCGTCCGCCGCCTGGTCGGGATCACCCTCGGCGAGAAGACCACCGACCAGCAGGGCAGGGTGGTCGAACGGGTCAGCGCCCAGGCCCTGCTCCCGTACATCCACCAGCGCTACGACGACCCGCAGCAGATCCTCGACGGACCGCCCGAGGGGAGCGTCTGATGCGGCTGCGCCCGGGGCAGGTCGCCGTCGTCACCGGCGCCGCGAGCGGGATCGGGCTGGCCATGGCCCGGCGCTTCACCGACGAGGGGCTGAAGGTCGTCCTCGCGGACGTCGAGGAGGGCCCGTTGCGCAAGGCGGCCGACGAACTGATCGAAGGGGGCGCGCAGGTGCTCGCGCGCGTGGCCGACGTCAGCGAACGCGCCTCCGTCCAGGCGCTCGCGGACGCCGCGTACGACACGTTCGGCGCGGTGCACGTGCTGTGCAACAACGCGGGCGTCGGATCCGGCGCCGAAGGGCGTATGTGGGAGCACGAGCCGGCCGACTGGGAGTGGGCCTTCGCAGTCAACGTGTGGGGTGTCTTCCACGGCATCCAGGCGTTCGTGCCGCGCATGCTGGCGGCCGGCGAGCCCGGCCACGTCGTGAACACCTCCTCGGGCGACGGCGGGATCGCGCCGCTGCCGACCGCGTCCGTGTACGCCGTCACCAAGGCCGCCGTCGTGACGATGACCGAATCGCTCTACGCGCACCTGAGGGCGGAGGGAGCGGACATCGGAGCCTCGGTGCTCTTCCCCGGCCCGCACATGCTCCGCACCGGCCTGTGGGAGTCCCACCGCAACCGTCCCGGGCGGTACGCGAAGCAGCGCCCGCGCCGGAGCCCGTACCGCAGCCTCGACCAGTGGGAGGCGGCGATGAAGCAGGCCGGGCACGAGGTGCGGTTCACCCCGGTCGAGCAGGTCGCCGCACTCGTCGTGGACGGGATCGGGGCGGACCGGTTCTGGATGCTGCCGGAGAGCGAGCACAACGACCGGCAGATCCGGGCCAGGTCGCAGTCGATGCTCGACCGCGCCAACCCGGCGTACCTGGAGAGCTTCATTCTCGACCGACCCGACCGACCGGCTCGACCCAGGGAGCAGTGATGACGGACGACCACCACGACCCGTACCTGATCATCTCCTCCGACTGCCACGCCGGGCTGCCCACCGAGCGGTACCGGCCCTATCTCGACTCCCGCTTCCACCGCGCGTTCGACGACTTCCTGGGGCAGCGCGACGCACGCCGGGAGGAGGCCACCCGCCTCGGCATCCGCAACGAGGCCTTCGCCGACCAGTGGTTCCGGGACAACGAGGAGGGTCTGAAGGGCGGCTGGGACACCACGCAGCGCGTCAAGGAGCTCGACGGCGACGGCGTGGCCGCCGAGGTCGTCTTCCCCGATGCCGACGCCGTCGACAGCCAGACCGCGGCGCCCTTCGGAGTCGGCCTCGGCCTCTCCGGGGACCAGGACCCCGACCTCGGCATGGCCGGCGCGCAGGCCCACAACCGCTGGCTCGCCGAGTTCGTATCCGAACATCCCGAACGGCACTGCGGGGTCGCGCTGCTGCCTGTCACCGGCGAGCCGGAACGGGTCGTCGCCGAGATCCACCGGGCCAGGGAGTCCGGACTCGGCGCGCTGATGATCCCCTCGATGTGGGTGGACAAGGCCCCCTACCACGACCGGCGTTACGACCCGGTCTGGGCCGCGGCCGCCGAGACGCGGATGCCGGTGGTCACCCACTCCGGCGCGGCTCCGCGCCACGAGTACGGCGACCACCTCGGCATCTACGTCTCCGAGGTCACCTGGTGGCCGGCCCGGCCGCTGTGGTTCCTGCTCTGGTCCGGCGTCTTCGAGCGCCACCCGGGGCTGAGGTTCGGCGTCGCCGAGTCCGGCTGCTGGTGGCTGCCGAACCAGCTGTGGTTCATGGACCGGCTCTACCTCGGCGCGCACGGCGGCAAGAAGCTCTCGCCGTTCGCCGAGCTGAAGCGCCCGCCGAGCGAGTACCTGGACCGCCAGGTCTTCATCTGCGCCACCAACACCAAACGCCGGGAGCTCGCCCAGCGCTACGAGATCGGCGTCGACAACATCCTCTGGGGCAGCGACTTCCCGCATCCCGAGGGGACCTGGCCGCACACGGGGGAGTGGCTGAGGAAGACCTTCCACGACATCCCGGTCGGCGAGACCCGCCGGATACTGGGCCTGGCCGCGGCGGACGTCTTCGGCTTCGACACCCAGAAACTGGCACCGGTCGCTCGCCGTATCGGCCCCACCCCCGCCGAACTCGGCCAGCCCGAGGACCAGTCGGCGGTCGAGGCGTCCTGGGCGCGGTCGCGCGAGACCGGCCGGCACTGGCTCACCGGCCACGACTTCCCCCGGCTGGGGGTGGACGCATGACGGACGACCGCTACACCGTCATCTCGGCCGACTGCCACGCGGGGGCCGACCTGCTGGACTACCGGCCCTACCTGGAGTCGAAGTACCACGAGGACTTCGACGCGTGGGCGGCCACCTACGTCAACCCGTACGAAGACCTCCTCGCCGACACCGCCGACCGCAACTGGAACTCCGCCCGCCGCCTCGCCGAGCTCGAAGCGGACGGGATCGTCGCCGAGGTGATCTTCCCCAACACCATCCCGCCGTTCTTCCCCAGCGCCTCCCTGATGGCCCCCGCGCCGACCCGCGCGGAGTACGAGCAGCGCTGGGCGGGCCTGCGCGCCCACAACCGCTGGCTCGCGGACTTCTGCGCCGACGCGCCCGGCCGGCGGGCGGGCGTGGCGCAGATCCTGCTGAACGACGTCGCCGAGGCGGTACGGGAGATCCGCCGCGCGAAGGAGGCCGGCCTGACCGGTGGCATCCTGCTTCCCGGCGCCCCGCCCGGCTCCGGCATCCCCGAGCTCTACTCGCAGACGTACGACCCGGTCTGGGCGGTCTGCGCGGAGCTGGAGGTTCCGGTGAACCACCACGGCGGGTCCGCGTCCCCGCCGCTGGGCGACGAACCGGCCGCGCGGGCCGTCTTCATGGTGGAGACCACCTGGTTCTCCCACCGGGCCCTGTGGCACCTGATGTTCGGCGGGGCGTTCCGGCGCCACCCGGGGCTCAGACTGGTCCTCACCGAGCAGGGCTCGGGCTGGATTCCCGGCGTGCTCGACATGCTTGACTACTACCACGGCCGGCTCGTCGCGGCGGCGACCCGTGCCTCCACCGCGGAGTCCAAGTTCGGTGCGGGGCTGGCCGCCTCGATGGGCGAGGGGCCCAGCGAGGTCTGGCGCGAGAACTGCTTCGTCGGAGCCAGCTTCATGCGGCCGCACGAGGTGCCGCTGCGCGACCGGATCGGCCTCGACAAGATCATGTGGGGCAGCGACTACCCGCACGACGAGGGCACCACGCCGTACTCCCGCGAAGGCCTCCGCATCGCCTACGCGGGCCTGCCACACGAGGAGGTCGCGGCGATGGCCGGCGGCAACGCGGCCCGGGTGTACGGCTTCGACCTGTCCGTACTCGACCCGGTCGCGGCGAAGGTCGGCCCGGCGGTGGCGGAGATCGCCGAGCCCCTGACGGAAGTCCCGCCGAACGCGACGAGCCCGGCCTTCGCCCCGGGGGGCTCGGTCCGGGTGTGGTGACAGCTGCCTCCGGCCCGGGCCTGGTCACTCGGGCCGCAGGACCTTGGTCCGCTCCCGGACCAGACGGCCCGGCGGAAACCGGTCCTCCCCGGTCACGGCGACATGGTCGACCAGCGTGACGGTGAGCCGGTCGAGGCCGCTCAGCGGAGTGAGGTCGATCGGCCCGCCCACGGCCCGGCACTTGGACAGCCGCAGCGTGGTGAGGGCCGGAAGATCCCGCAGCGGGGAGAGGTCGCGGACCAGATCGCACTGCCACAGAATGATCTCCCGCAAGGAGGTCAGATGGGTCAGGACCGAGACGTCCAGCGCGCTCTGCCAGTGCAGTCGCAGAAACGACAGCGAGTCGAGCGTGGGCAGCCGCGGCAACTGCGGAGCCTGGACATCGCCGACCAGCGACAGCCAGGTGAGTCCCGGCCACCGTTCGATCCCGTCGAGTGAGACATGGCGGGCGTGGTTGTACAGCGCGAGTTCGGTGAGATCCGGCCCGAGCGGCAGCTCGCCCACGCTGCCGACCGGCAGGGGGTAGTCGAACCCGACGTGCCGCAGCTCGGGCATGTGCCCCAGCGCGTCCAGCCGGAGCTCCGGATCGGTGTCGAAGAGGTACAGCCGCTCGATCGCCGACCCGCGCAGCGGAGACAGGTCGCGCAGCGCGGGACAGCGGTCGAAGCCGACCAGCCTCAGCGCGGGCATCCCGGCCAGCGGTGAGACGTCGGTCAGTTCCGGATTGTCCGCGACGAAGAGCCACAGCGGGTCGTCGAGCACATGCAGCGGCGTCAGATCGGGGTGGCCGCCGGACAGATTGACCCGCCGGGTCCCCCGCAGCAGCGCGAGCGCCCGTAACTGCTCCGGAGTACGGACATGGAGGTACGTGTCGTCCCAGCCGCCCGGCGCCAGCACCGAGGTGACGTACGGCTCGGTGTCGAAGGCGGACCAGGACCTCGACAGCTCCAGCCGCACGCCGTGCCGCTCGTCCGCCCTGAACCGGGAGACCACCCCGAGCGCGGCGTCACCGCCGATGAGGGCGGCCGTCCGTACCGTCACCGCGGCGCTCTCCTCGTCCAGCTCCTCGGGGCCCGGCAGCAGCTCCAGGACCAGCTCGCCCGCCTTCGCCAGCTCCGCCGGGTCCTGTCCGGGGCGAGGTGGCAGCAGCTCCGCCGTTCGCCGCTCCACCTCCGCCCGGATCGCCGGGTCCAGCTCCGGCGCGTGCTCCAGGCAGGCCGCGGCCAGCAGGATCAGCCGGTGGCGGTGCGTCTTGACCCGGTCCGCGCGGCGCAGCAACTGGCGGAGCACGACGGCCCGTTCCTCCGGACGCGCGTGGCCCACCGCCATCCGTACCACGTCGTCCCACTGGTCGTCGTGCGCCTTGCTCACCAGCAGGCCGAAGTCCCGGGCCTCCACCGCCGCCTTCGCCCCCAGGTAGTCCTGGAACGTGCGGTGTACGAAGTCGACGGTGCCCGGCACCGGCTCGCGCAGCAGCCCGCTGCGGATCAGCAGGTGGGAGAACACCTGCTCCGCGGTGCCCTGGGCGCGTACCTGCGGCATGGCGGCCAGCCACTCGTCGATCATCTCGACGGCCTCCGCGCGGCCCGCCTCCACCTGGCCGTTGCGGATCAGCCAGTACGCGAGCCGCTGCAACAGCAGCGTCTGTTCGTCCCGGGTCAGATCGACGCCCTCCACGCCGGTGATCTCCCGCTCGGTGTCCCGCCGGACCAGCAGCATGTCCAGCGCCGCGTCGTACAGCTCCTTCCGGGCCCGCGGCAGATGCATCCGCCGGTCCCGGTTGAGGGCGCACAGCAGCGCGCACATCAGCGGGCTGGTGGCGAGCCGGCCCAGCTCCCGCCGGGTGGCGACCGCCTGCGTCAGCGACTGCTCGTACGTGTCCAGCGACTCCCGCTCGGCGGCCGACGCGCAGTCCCGCCGCGCGGAGTCGTGCCAGCGGGCGATGAACGCCCGGATGTCCTCGCGCTCCATGGGCAGCAGCGAGGGAGTGGCGAAGCCGAGACCGGCCAGCCAGTCCTCGGGGACCGCGGACGGGCGGGTGGTGACGGCGTAGCGGGCATGCGGAAAGGCCGCTGTCAGCGTCCTCAGCCAGGCCTCGGTACGGCTGCGCAGCCGCGCCGGAACCTCGTCCACCCCGTCGATCAGGACCAGGGCCCGGCCGTTGGAGAGCAGGGACTCCACCCAGCCGGGCGGCGCCGAGCCGTACAGCGGGACGCCCGCGGCCCGCAGGAAGTCCTCCGGCATGGGCAGCGCGTCGGGGGAGTTGAACGAGCGCAGCCGCAGGACGAACGGGACGCACCGGTTCCAGTCGGCCAGTTCCCGGCCGAAGCTGCGCCGCGCGGCGTTGAGGGCGAGCCACTGAACCAGCGTGCTCTTGCCCGAGCCCGCCGGACCGCGGAGCAGCAGTCTGGTGCTCCCCGCGGCGACCTGTTCGGCCCTCACCGCGACCTCCTCGGCGTGCGGGAGGCCCGGGCTCTCCGGGGGCGTGCCCGCGGTCCCGTCCCAGCGCATGCCGAGGCTGATGTACGCAGTGTCCAGCGGCCATTCGTTGCGCGCCTGGTTCAGGGTCAGCCCGAACAGCTCCAGCCGGCCGTGCGTCGCGGCGACGAAGTCCGCGTACTGCTGCTCGAAGCGGGCGGCCACCGAGCCGGGCGGTGGCCCGAGCCGGTCCCGTACGTCCTCCAGTGCCCGGCCCAACTCCCCGGTCCTGCGGACGACTTCGACGTCGGACCGGGCCGAGAACCCCGGCAGCGTCGTCACGTACTCCACGACATGGCGGCAGCACAGCCCGACCAGCTCCTCGAACAGGGCCGTACCCGCCTCACTCAGGCCGCTGCCCTCCGGCGCCTTCGCCAGCACCACCGAGGCCAGCCGGACGGGATCCAGGTCCTGGGCGAACAGCGCGTCCTGGTCCAGCGCTCCGGTCGCCGTGAACGCGTCCCGTACCGCGTCGGCCGCCGCCAGCCGCTCGTGTTCCGGCAGTCGCCCGGCCGCCACCGCCAGGCGGGCAGCGAGCCCCTCGGTCAGCCGGTCCAGTTCCCTGGGCCCCAGCTCCACCGGGCGGCGCCAGCGCGGCGCGGGGCGCTCCGGGTCCACGACGAGCCCCGCGCCGGGCGGCCGGCTGAGCATCGGCTTGACCAGCGCGCCGACGACCGTCCCCGCGAGCCGCAGCAGAACCGTCTCGAACCCCTGCATCCGTGCACTCTCCCCGTCCGGCCCGCCTGGACCCGCCCGACCGCCCAGTATCGGCGGCGCACCCCGCCTCCGCAGGGCGAACTCCAGGTAACACTGTCCAATACCGATCGGTAACAACCTCTAGCGGAGCCCCCAGGGGCGCCTTTATGGTGCGGGCATGCCGAACCTGCCCGATGCCGTGCTGTGGTCGATCCCGGCCTTCGTCCTGCTCACCGTCCTGGAGATGGTGAGCTACCGGTTCCATCCCGACGAGGACGCCGCCGGATACGAGACGAAGGATGCCGCGACCAGCGTCGGCATGGGCCTCGGCAGCCTCGCGTTCGACCTGCTGTGGAAGATCCCCATCGTCGCGATCTACACGGCGGTCTACGAACTGACCCCGCTGCGCGTGCCCGTGCTGTGGTGGACGATCCCGCTGATGCTCCTCGCGCAGGACTTCTTCTACTACTGGTCCCACCGCGGCCACCACGTCATCCGCATCCTGTGGGCCTGCCACGTGGTCCACCACTCCAGCCGCAAGTTCAACCTCACCACCGCACTCCGCCAGCCCTGGACGTCGCTGACCGTCTGGCCGTTCTACCTCCCGATGATCGCGCTGGGCGTGCACCCGGCGGCCCTCGCGTTCTGCTCCTCGGTGAACCTCGTCTACCAGTTCTGGATCCACACCGAACGGATCGACAAGCTGCCGCGCCCCTTCGAGTACGTGTTCAACACCCCCTCCCACCACCGCGTCCACCACGCGTCCCAAGGGGGTTACCTGGACCGGAACTTCGGCGGGATCCTGATCCTCTGGGACCGGCTCTTCCGGTCCTTCGTCGCCGAGACCGAGCGGCCGGTCTTCGGCCTGACGAAGAACATCAGCACGTACAACCCGCTGCGCGTGGCGACCCACGAGTACGCGGCCATCGCCCGGGACGTCCGCGCCGCGCGGAGCTGGCGCGAACGCGCGGGCCGCGTCTTCGGCGGCCCCGGCTGGCAGCCGGCCCCCACGGCCGCGCCCGCGCCGAACCCGGCCGCCGCCGCCGCCGCGGCCGCGGCCCCGGTCCCGGAGAGCGCCGCATGACCGCGCGCGCAGGCAGGGCGACGCCCTGTCCGGTGGCCGTCCGGCGCCCCGGTCCCGGCACGGCCGCCGCCCGCAGGGCCGGTGGTTCACGATGACCCGCGGCCGCATCGGCACCCTCCTCCTCGCCGCCTTCGGGCTCGCCGCGCTCGCCGACCTCGGCTCCCTGCTCGCCGGCTGGCACACCGGCCATCTCCTCGCCAAGCCGCTGCTCATGCCGCTGCTCGCGGGATACGTCTACGCCAGGCGCGGGCCGCGGCTGCTCGTCGTCGCGCTGCTCTTCGGCTGGGGCGGCGACGTCGCGCTGCTCTTCGACGCCGAGCCGGCCTTCCTCGTCGGGATGGGCTCCTTCGCCGCCGGGCACGTGTGCTACCTCGTGCTCTTCCGACTGGGCAGCACGTCCTGGCTGCTCGGCGCCGGGTACGCCGTCGTCCTCACCGGCACGGTCGCCCTGCTGTGGACCGACCTGCCCGCCGAGCTGCGCATCCCGGTGGCCGGCTACAGCCTGCTGCTCACCGCCATGGCCTTCCGGGCGAGCGGCCTCGGCCGGTACGCCGGGGCGGGCGGCGCGCTGTTCCTGCTCTCCGACACCCTCATCGCCACCGGTGTGGCCGAGTGGCCGCAGCTGCCCGTGCCCGACTTCTGGATCATGCTCACCTACCTCGCGGCGCAGGCCCTGCTCACGGCAGGCGTGCTGGCCGCAGGCGCCCCCATCGGGCAGGACGCACAGACCGCGGCCGGCCGCGCGTACCGTGTGGGGGTCACAAACACCTAGGGGGTGTCCGGTCGCTCGCTGACCCGGCCTGATCGACCGGACACCCCGTACCCCCAAGGGACAGCAACCATGCGCGCCACCGTCATTCACGCCCCGCACGACATCCGCGTGGAGGAGGTGCCGGATCCCAGAATCGAGCAGCCGACCGACGCCGTACTCAGGGTCCTGCGCGCCTGCATCTGCGGCAGCGACCTGTGGGCCTACCGCGGTGAGGCCGCCCGGCAGCCCGGTCAGCGCATCGGGCACGAGTTCCTCGGCGTGATCGAGGAGACCGGTTCCGCGGTGTCCGGCTTCGCCGCCGGTGATCTGGTCGTCGCGCCCTTCATGTGGTCCGACGGCGTCTGCGACTTCTGCACCGAGGGGCTCACCACCTCCTGCGAGCACGGCGGCTTCTGGGGCTCGGTCGGCCACGACGGCGGCCAGGGCGAGGCCGTCCGCGTCCCGTACGCCGACGGGACCCTGGTGAAGCTGCCGGCCGAGGCGGCCTCCGACGACCATCTGCTGACCGCCCTGCTCACCCTCTCCGACGTCATGGGCACCGGCCACCACGCGGCGCTCGGCGCGGGCGTCCGCCCCGGCGCCACGGTCGCCGTCGTCGGTGACGGAGCGGTCGGCCTGTGCGGCGTACTGGCAGCCAAGCGGCTCGGCGCCGAGCGGATCATCGCGCTGGGGCGCCACCAGGTGCGTACCGACATCGCCCGGCGCTTCGGCGCCACGGACGTCGTCGCGGAGCGCGGCGAGGCTGCCGTCGCGGCGGTCCGTGAACTGACGGCGGGCCAGGGCGCCCACGCCGTCATCGAGGCGGTGGGCACCGAGCAGTCGATGCGGACGTCCGTCGAGATCACCCGTGACGGCGGGGCGATCGGCTTCGTCGGCGTGCCGCACGGCAGCGGCACGGGCCTCGACCTCGGCGTGATGTTCGACCGGAACATCGCCCTGCGCGGCGGCGTCGCACCCGTCCGTACGTACATCCCGCAGCTGCTGCCCGACGTCCTGGAGGGCCGCATCGACCCCTCGCCGGTGTTCGATCTCACGGTCGGCCTCGACGGCGTGCCGGTCGGCTACAAGGCCATGGACGAGCGCACCGCCTTGAAGGTCCTCGTCACGCCGTGACCACAAGGACGGGGCTGGGCGGGAGAACCCCGCCCAGCCCCGTTCTCAGCTGTTCACAGCCCCGCTACTTGACCGCGTCCAGCGCGTTGACGATGCCGTAGCCGTAGAAGCCGTTGACGCGCTTCGACCCCTCGCAGGTGGAGTCCTCGACGCCGTTGCCGTCCGGGTCGTACAGCCCGGTCGGGCAACCCGGGTTGTCCGCCTGCGCCTTGAGCAGCGCCTGCAGCGCCTCGGGACCGGCCCACGGGTGGGTGCTCTTCAGGAGCGCCGCGACGCCGGCTGCGTGCGGGCTCGCCATCGAGGTGCCCTGCAGGTACGCGTAGCCGTTGTTCGGCATGGTGGACAGGATCCGGCCGTTCTTCGCCGGGGTGTCCGGGATCTGGTACTTGTCCCCGCCGGGGGCGGCGATGTCGGCGACTCCGCGGCCGTAGCTGGAGTAGTACGACTTCAGGTTCTGCACGCCGGTCGCGGTGACCGTGACCACGCCGGGCAGCTGGGTCGGGAGGTCCCAGCACTTCGACGGGTCGATGGTGCGCTCGACCGGGGTGGTGTCGTCGGGGCTGGAGTCGTCCACGATCGCGTCCGAGGCCAGGTCGTGGTTGGAGTTGCCGGCCGACGCGAGGTGCAGAGTGCCCTTGCGCTGCGCGTACTTCGAGGCCCGGTTGACCGCGTCGACGATGGCCGCCTGGTCGGGGTCGTCGAGGCAGTTGTAGAGCCACGGGTCGATGTAGTAACTGTTGTTCGTGATCTCGACGCCGTGATCGGCGGCGAAGACGAAGGCGCAGACCACGCTCTCCGGGAAGAAGAGGCTGGTCTCCGGGTCGCTCACCTTGATCGACGAGACCTTGACGCCGGGGGCCACACCGGCCACGCCGACGCCGTTGCGGGCGGCAGCGATCTCGCCCGCGACATGCGTGCCGTGGTAGTCGTCGGGGGTGTACGGGCGCCAGGCGCCCTCGCTGGTGTCCGCTACGCCGCCCACGCAGTTGGCCGACTGGCTCTTGGAGAAGTTGGCCGTGAGGTCCGGGTGGGTGTCGTCGACGCCGGTGTCGATCACGGCGACGGTGACCTTGCTGCTGCCCGGGTTGATCTTCGCGGCCTTGTCCGCGCCGATGGCGCGCAGGTCCCACTGATCGGCCTCGAGCGGCTCGGTGTCCGGCGCGGCGGGGGTCGCCACCGCCTTGCTGCTCTCGACGTACTGCGGGGCGCCCATCTCGGTGGTGCCCGCGGCCTTGAGCGGCGCGGTGCGGGTCGCGCCCGCGGTCTGCACACCGCGGACGGTGCGTATCTGCTGGGCGAATTCGGGGTTCGTCGAGTGGACGACGATCACGCCGATCTTCTCGTGGGCGACGACGACGGTGCCGCCCGCCTTGGCTATCGCCTTCTTGACGGACGCGATCGTGCGGTGGTCCGTCTTGGTGTTGACCACGTACGACAGCTTGGGACCGTCGGCGGCCACCGCCGCAGGGGTCTCCTGCGGTTCGGCCGATGCGGTGCCCGGGAGGAAACCAAGCGACGCGGTCAGCGCCAGGCCGACGGGTACCGCGAGGGCACGACGGCGTCTGGTGCGTGGCTGAGCCATGAGTTCTCCACATCATCGGTGACATCCGTCCAGACGCGGTTGCGCGTGGACGGGTACATGACGAGTGAAGCTAGCGCCGATCTTCCCGCCTCAGCAATGAATTCCGAAAGAAAAGTCGGTTCTTGAACCGTCCCGGGATGCGGCCCGTGCCGTTGACAGGGGGAGTCGCAGCCTCAACCCCCGGCGGAGGCCGACGTGTCCCGTCATCCCACAGCACCCGCGTCGCAAGGAGAGCCCGTGGCTACCGATGCAGCGCCGCCGCCCCTCGGCGGTACGGCCACCAGTCCCGCAGCACCCACGACGGCACAGTTCGTCGAGGTGCAGGAGAGCGCGGAGTTCGGCGAACTGCGCCGCTCCTACCGCTCGTTCGCCTTCCCCCTCACCGTGGCGTTCATCGCCTGGTACCTGCTGTACGTCCTGCTGTCCAACTACGCGGGCAGCTTCATGGGCACCAAGCTCTTCGGCAACATCAATGTCGCGCTGGTCTTCGGTCTCGCCCAGTTCGCCACCACCTTCCTCATCGCGTGGCTCTACGCCAGGCACGCCGCCACGAAGCTCGACCCCAAGGCCGAGGCGATCAAGTCCCGTATGGAGGCCGGAGAATGAGCGCTACGTTCCACCTCGCCGCGGCGGGCGCCGGCGAACACCGGCCGCTCATCATCACCCTGTTCGGGCTGTTCGTCGTCGCGACCCTGATCATCACCGTGTGGGCCGGCCGGCAGACCAAGGACGCCGCCGACTTCTACGCCGGCGGCCGCCAGTTCACCGGATTCCAGAACGGTCTCGCGATCTCCGGCGACTACATGTCCGCCGCGTCGTTCCTCGGCATCGCCGGCGCCATCGCGCTCTTCGGCTACGACGGCTTCCTCTACTCCATCGGCTTCCTGGTCGCCTGGCTGGTCGCCCTGCTCCTCGTCGCCGAACCGCTGCGCAACTCCGGCCGGTACACGATGGGCGACGTCCTCGCGTACCGGATGCGGCAGCGGCCCGTCCGTACCGCGGCGGGCACCTCCACCATCGTGGTGTCGATCT
The DNA here is from genome assembly GCF_053763515.1 of Streptomyces mabaensis. Taxonomy (NCBI): domain Bacteria; kingdom Bacillati; phylum Actinomycetota; class Actinomycetes; order Kitasatosporales; family Streptomycetaceae; genus Streptomyces; species Streptomyces mabaensis. The sequence goes on along the minus strand of NZ_JBSOPZ010000023.1, from coordinate 33,527 downwards.
TCTACCTGCTCGCGCAGATGGCGGGCGCGGGCGTACTGGTCTCCCTGCTGCTGGGCATCACCAGCGACGGCGGCAAGGTCGCCATCGTCGCCCTGGTCGGCGTCCTGATGATTCTCTACGTGACCATCGGCGGTATGAAGGGCACCACCTGGGTCCAGATGGTCAAGGCCGTGCTCCTCATCGCCGGCACGCTGCTCATCACCTTCCTGGTGCTGCTGAAGTTCAACTTCAACGTCTCCGACCTGCTGGGCAAGGCCGCGGAGAACAGCGGCGCGGGCGCGTCGTTCCTGGAGCCCGGCCTCAAGTACGGCGTCAGCGCGACCTCGAAGCTGGACTTCATCTCCCTCGGCATCGCCCTGGTCCTGGGCACCGCGGGCCTGCCGCACATCCTCATCCGCTTCTACACCGTCCCCACGGCCAAGGCCGCCCGTAAGTCGGTGAACTGGGCGATCGGTATCATCGGCGCCTTCTACCTGATGACCATCGCGCTCGGCTTCGGCGCCGCCGCGCTGCTGAGCCGCGACGACATCATCGCCTCCAACAAGGCGGGCAACACGGCGGCCCCACTGCTCGCCCAGGCCATCGGCGGCGGCCCCGACTCCGCGGGCGGCGCGATCCTGCTCGCGGTCATCTCCGCGGTCGCGTTCGCCACCATCCTTGCGGTGGTCGCCGGACTGACCCTGGCGTCCTCGTCGTCGTTCGCGCACGACCTGTACGTCAACGTCATCCGCAGGGGCAAGACCACGACCGAGCAGGAAGAGGTCCGCGCGGCCCGCTGGGCCACGGTCTTCATCGGCGCCGCCGCCATCGCCCTGGGCGCCCTCGCCCGCGACCTCAACGTCGCCGGCCTGGTGGCGCTCGCCTTCGCGGTGGCCGCGTCCGCGAACCTGCCGACGATCCTGTACAGCCTGTTCTGGAAGAAGTTCACGACCCAGGGCGCGCTGTGGTCCATCTACGGCGGCCTGATCTCGTCCGTGGTGCTGGTGCTCTTCTCGCCGGTCGTCTCCGGCAAGCCCACCTCGATGTTCAAGGACGCCGACTTCTACTGGTTCCCGCTGGAGAACCCGGGCCTCGTCTCGATCCCGCTGGGCTTCCTGCTCGGCTGGCTCGGCACCGTCCTGACCAAGGAGGAGGCAGACAAGGGGAAGTACGCGGAACTGGAGGTCCGTTCCCTCACCGGAACCGGAGCTCACTGAGCGTGACCGCAGCCGGCCGCGTCGTAGACTCCTACGACGCGGCCGCGTCGCGTCTCGTTCGTTCCGGCACGCCGTGTTGTCACACGCGTCGCGTAGGCTCGAAATCAACTACTCGTCCGGACAGCGCTCAGGGGGGCCCACAGTGCTCATCGACACATACGGCCGCGTGGCCACTGACCTGCGTGTCTCACTCACCGACCGGTGCAATCTGCGGTGTACGTACTGCATGCCGGAAGAGGGCCTGCAGTGGCTCGCGAAGCCCGACCTGCTCACCGACGACGAGATCGTGCGCCTCATCCGCATCGCCGTCACCGACCTCGGGGTCGACGAGGTGCGCTTCACCGGCGGGGAGCCGCTGCTGCGCCCCGGCCTGGTCGGCATCGTCGAGCGGTGTGCCGCCCTCGAGCCGCGCCCCAAGATGTCGCTCACCACGAACGGCATAGGACTGCGACGCACCGCGACCGCCCTCAAGGCGGCCGGCCTGGACCGGGTCAACGTCTCGCTGGACACGCTGCGCCCCGAGGTGTTCAAGACGCTGACCCGCCGCGACCGGCACCACGACGTCCTGGAAGGGATGGCGGCCGCGCGCGACGCCGGCCTCGCCCCGGTCAAGGTCAACGCCGTACTGATGCCCGGCCTCAACGACGACGAGGCCCCCGACCTGCTCGCCTGGGCCGTCGAGAACGAGTACGAGATGCGCTTCATCGAGCAGATGCCGCTCGACGCGCAGCACGGCTGGAAGCGTGACGGCATGATCACCGCTGGTGACATCCTCGAATCGCTGCGCACGCGCTTCGCCCTCACCCCCGAGGGCGACGAGGAGCGCGGTTCGGCCCCGGCCGAGCGCTGGCTCGTCGACGGCGGCCCGCACCGCGTGGGCGTCATCGCCTCGGTCACCCGGCCGTTCTGCCGGGCCTGCGACCGCACCCGCCTCACCGCCGACGGCCAGGTGCGTACGTGCCTGTTCGCCCGGGAGGAGTCCGACCTGCGCGGCGCGCTGCGCTCCGGCGCCCCGGACGAGGAGATAGCGCGGCTCTGGAAGGTGGCGATGTGGGGGAAGAAGGCCGGATCGGGCCTGGACGACCCGTCCTTCCTGCAGCCCGACCGCCCGATGTCAGCGATCGGAGGCTGACCACTCCTCCAGCGTCACCACGTCCTTCAGGAATCCACGCACCCCGAGGAACTGTGAGAGGTACTCGCGGTGCTCCTCGCAGGCCAGCCAGGTCTTGCGCCGCTCGGGCGTGTGCAGCTTCGGGTTGTTCCAGGCGAGCACCCACACGGCGCCGGCGCGGCAGCCCTTGGCGGAGCAGACGGTCGTGGCTTCGGAGGTGGATTCAGGGGAGTTCACAGGCTCAACCCTAGGTCAGACAAAGGCGACGCCGAGCAGCCACGGGGGGAGCTGCCCGGCGTCGGTCCGTCGCTCCGACGGGGGATGCGGAGCGCGTACGCAGTATGTCACGCAGGACCGGGTGCGGTGCACTGGAACTGCATGATTGATCTGAGCTTTTCTTGAGCTTCGCGGACGATGACCGATCAGTGGTCGTCCGGTGACCGGGTCTGCCCGTCCGGCGCCCCGGCTTCCGCCTGAGATTCCGCCGGCCCGCCCACCGGGGCCGGTCCCAGTGCCGGGTGGACCGGCGGCGGGATGAAGGTCGACGGCAGCGAAGGCGCGTTCTCCCGGCCCGCGTTGGCGATCACGACGGCAATGTACGGGAGGACCAGGCCGAGCACCAGCGCCACGACCGCCACATGCCGTTCCACGTTCCACAGGGTCGCCGCGAGGATGACCGACACCGTCCGTACGGACATGGAGATCACATACCGGCGCTGGCGACGGCGCACATCGTCGGCGAGACCCTGCCGCGCGCCGGTGATCCGGAAGACCTCGGCCTCGTTGTGCTTCCGCATCACGTTCCACCACCCGATTCCCTGGCCGGACGCTCCCCGTTCCGGACCTGTTCCACGGTACGCCGCGGCTCCGCCGCATTCGAGAGCGGGCCCCGCCTCACCGTGGCCGACCGGACCGGCCGTAGCGCGTATGGAGCTGTCCGACATGCGACGTACGCCCCGTCGGCCCAAACTGGGCGCACATGCGCACATCGCGCCGCATCAGGAGGCGACATGAGTTGGTTGTGGGCCATCATCGTGGGTCTGGTACTCGGACTGCTGGCCAAGGCCATCCTTCCGGGCAAGCAGCAGATCCCCCTCTGGCTGACGGTTATCTTCGGCATTCTGGGCAGCATCCTCGGCAACGCCGTCGCCGCCTGGATAGGCGTGGCGGACACCAAGGGGATCGACTGGATACGCCATCTGCTGCAGCTGGCCGGAGCCGTTGCCGTGGTCGCCGTCGGCGACATGCTCTGGGCCTCGATGAAGGGCAGGCGGAGAACGCGAGCCTGATCACGCGGAAGCGGGCGGGGCGCACGCGTACCCGCCACCTCGCCGTGTCCCCGGGGGGTCCCCCCCCGCGAACCCTACCGCGGACAAGGTCTTTTTTCCCCGGCGGAGCACCAGCCAGCGCCCGTGCAGCAGGTCCTCCGGAGCGGGCACGGCCTCCTCGTCGGTCACCTTGACGTTGTTCACGTAGGCGCCGCCCTCCTTCACCGTCCGACGGGCCGCGGACTTGCTGGGCGCGAGACCCACCTCGGTGAACAGGTCCACCACGGGAGCGAGCCCGCCGACCTCGGCGTGCGGCAGCTCGGCCAGCGCCGCACGCAGCGTCGCCTCGTCGAGACCGGACAGCTCACCCTGCCCGAAGAGGGCCTTGGAGGCGGCGACGACCGCCGCGCACTGCTCGGCACCGTGCACCAGCGTCGTCAGCTCCTCGGCCAGCGCCCGCTGCGCGGCACGCGCCTGCGGCCGCTCCCCGGTCAGCTTCTCCAGCTCCTCGATCTCCTCGCGGGACCGGAAGCTCAGGATGCGCGTGTACGTGGAGATGTCCCGGTCGTCCACGTTCAGCCAGAACTGGTAGAACGCGTACGGCGTGGTCATCTCCGGGTCGAGCCAGACCGCCCCGCCCTCGGTCTTGCCGAACTTGGTGCCGTCCGCCTTGGTCATCAGCGGCGTAGCGAGGGCGTGCACGTTCGCGTGCGGCTCCAGGCGGTGGATCAGGTCGAGCCCCGCGGTCAGGTTGCCCCACTGGTCGCTGCCGCCCTGCTGGAGCGCGCAGCCGTACCGCCGGTAGAGCTCCAGGAAGTCCATGCCCTGGAGGAGCTGGTAGCTGAACTCGGTGTAGCTGATGCCCTGGTCGGACTCCAGCCGGCGGGCGACGGAGTCCTTGGTCAGCATCTTGTTCACGCGGAAGTGCTTGCCGATGTCCCGCAGGAACTCGATCGCGGTCATGCCCGCGGTCCAGTCCAGGTTGTTGACCATCACGGCCGCGTTCTCGCCCTCGAAGGACAGGAACGGCTCGATCTGGGCGCGCAGCCGCTCGACCCACCCGGCGACCGTCTCGGGGTCGTTCAGCGTGCGCTCGGCGGTCGGCCGCGGGTCACCGATCTGGCCGGTCGCACCGCCCACCAGCGCCAGCGGCCGGTGACCGGCCTGCTGGAGCCGGCGGACGGTGAGAACCTGCACCAGATGTCCCACGTGCAGGCTGGCCGCCGTGGGGTCGAAGCCGCAATAGAACGTGACGGGACCGTCCGCGAGAGCCTTGCGCAATGCGTCCTCGTCAGTGGACAGGGCGAACAGCCCGCGCCACTTCAGCTCGTCGACGATGTCCGTCACGGTCCTGTGTCTCCTTCAACGATGGCAGGTGATCCCCGTCAGTCTAGGGGCTGTCCGGCGGATCTTGGCCGGGGCCACGACGCCTGGCACGGCACCTCGCCGCGTTGCCGAAACGCCCTAATAGCTCCGCTATTAAGGCGCTCCGGCGCCTTGCGATGCACCGCACCAGACGCCGCGTCCTATCCGGCCCTGATCCACCGGACAGCCCCTAGGCGGGTCAGACCCCCTGGCTGACCGAGCTCATGTTGAAGTCGGGGATGCGCAGCGCCGGCATCGACGCCCGGGTGAACCAGTCGCTCCACTCGCGTGGCAGCGTCTTCTCGGTCCGGCCGGCCTCCGTGGCCCGGGACAGCAGGTCGACGGGCGACTCGTTGAACCGGAAGTTGTTCACCTCTCCGACGACCTCGCCGTTCTCCACCAGGTAGACGCCGTCCCGGGTGAGCCCGGTGAGCAGCAGCGTGGCCGGGTCCACCTCGCGGATGTACCAGAGGCAGGTCAGCAGCAGCCCGCGCTCGGTGGAGGCGACCATTTCCTGCGGCGACCGCTCACCGCCCGCGTCCAGCACCAGGTTGCCGATCGCCGGCGCCACCGGCAGCCCGGTCAGGCCCGCGCTGTGCCGGGTGCTGAGCAGGTGCGTCAGCGTGCCGTCCCGTACCCAGTCGGTCGCCGTCAGCGGCAGACCGTTGTCGAAGACCGACGCGTCGTCGCCCGAGCTGTGCGCGATCACGAACGGCGCGGACTCCAGGCCCGGCTCGTTCGGGTCACTGCGCAGCGTCAGCGGCAGCTCCGAGAGCGTCTCGCCGACCCGCGTGCCGCCGCCGGGCCTGGAGAAGACCGTACGGCCCTCGGCGGCGTCCCGGGCGGCGGAGGACCACATCTGGTAGATCAGCAGATCGGCCACGGCGGTCGGCGGCAGCAGCGTCTCGTACCGGCCTGCGGGCAGGTCGATCCGGCGCTCGGCCCAGCCCAGCCGCTGCGCCAGCTCGGCGTCCAGTGCCGCCGGGTCGACGTCCTTGAAGTCGCGGGTGGAGCGGCCGGCCCAGGCCGAACGGCTGCGATCGGGCGACTTGGCGTTGAGCTCCAGGGTCCCGGTCGGCTGGTCGTGCCGCAGCCGCAGTCCCGTCGACGCACCCAGGTACGTCGACACGAGCTCGTGGTTGGCGAAGCCGTACAGCTCACGTCCGCCCGCCCGGGCCCGGGCGAACGACTCGCCGAGCGCCGGCGCGAAGTCCGCGAAGACCGCGGAGGAGGTCTCGGCCGGGGCATCGGTGAAATCGGGGGAGGCGGACACCCCGGTGACCAGCGGCTGGGCGTCCTCGGCCGGACCCGCCGCCCGGGCGGCGGCCTCGGCCGCCCGGACCAGCGGCTCAAGGTCGTCGGCCGTGACGGCGGACCGGGACACGACCCCGGAGGCGGTGCCCTCCTTGCCGTCGACGGTCGCGATGACGGTGAGGGTCCGGCCGCGGGTGACCCCGTTGGTGGTGAGCGCGTTGCCCGCCCAGCGCAGATTGGCGGTGGAGTGCTCGTCCGCGATGACGACACAGCCGTCGGCGCGGGACAGCGCAAGGGCCCGCTCGACGACCTCGTGCGGCTTGGTCGTGCGGCTCATCGGCCCGCCTCCTGCGTGGTGTTGAGGATGTTGACGCCTCGGAACAGGGCCGACGGGCAGCCGTGGGAGACCGAGGCCACCTGGCCCGGCTGGGCCTTGCCGCAGTTGAAGGCTCCGCCCAGCACATACGTCTGAGGGCCGCCGACCGATTCCATCGAGCCCCAGAAGTCGGTGGTCGTCGCCTGGTAGGCGACATCGCGCAGCTGGCCGGCCAGCCGGCCGTTCTCGATGCGGAAGAAGCGCTGCCCGGTGAACTGGAAGTTGTAGCGCTGCATGTCGATCGACCAGGACCGGTCGCCGACCACGTAGATCCCGCGCTCGACGCCGCCGATCAAGTCCTCCGTCGACAGCCCGCCAGGATCCGGCCGCAACGACACGTTCGCCATCCGCTGGACCGGCACATGGCCGGGGGAGTCGGCGTAGGCGCAGCCGTTCGACCGCCCCAGCCCGGTCAGCTTCGCGATCCGCCGGTCCAGCTGGTAGCCGACCAGCGTGCCGTCCTTCACCAGGTCCCAGGACTGCGCCTGGACGCCCTCGTCGTCGTACCCGATGGTCGCCAGCCCGTGCTCGGCGGTCCGGTCACCCGTGACATTCATGACCGACGAGCCGTAGGCCAGCTTGCCGAGCTGGTCGAACGTGGCGAAGGAGGTCCCGGCGTACGCGGCCTCGTAGCCCAGCGCGCGGTCCAGCTCGGTCGCGTGGCCGATCGACTCGTGGATGGTGAGCCACAGGTTCGAGGGGTCCACGACCAGGTCGTACGTACCGGACTCGACGCTCGGCGCGCGCATCTTTTCGGCCAGCAGGGTGGGGATCCGCTCCAGCTCCGCGTTCCAGTCCCAGCCGGTGCCGGTGAGGTACTCCCAGCCGCGCCCGGCCGGCGGCGCGAGGGTCCGCATGGAGTCGAACTCGCCCGAGGTCGCGTCGACCGCGACCGCCGTGAGCGCCGGATGAAGCCGTACCCGCTGCTGCGTGGTGACGGTGCCGGCCGTGTCCGCATAGAACTTGTTCTCGTGGACGGTCATCAGCGACGCGTCCACGTGCGCGACCCCGTCCGCCGCGAGCAGCCGCGCGCTCCAGTCGGCGAGCAGCGCCGACTTCTCCTCGTCCGGTACCTCGAACGGGTTGATCTCGTACGCGGAGATCCACGTCTTCTCGGCGTGCACGGGCTCGTCGGCGAGTTCGACCCGCTCGTCGGAGCCTGCCGCGGCGATCACCTTCGCCGAGAGCTTGGCCATCGCCACCGCCTGGCCCGCCACCCGGGCCGCCGCGTCCATCGTCAGATCCACGCCGGACGCGAAGCCCCAGCTGCCGCCGTGCACCACGCGCACCGCGTAGCCGAGATCGGTGGTGTCCGAGGAGCCCGAGGGCTTGGCGTCGCGCAGCCGCCAGGAGGCGCTGCGGACGCGTTCGAGGCGGAAGTCGGCATGCTCGGCGCCCAGCGCGCGGGCGCGCGCGAGCGCCGCGTCGGCGAGCGCCCGCAGCGGCAGCGCCGTGAACGTCTGATCAATCTCGTGGGGCACGGGAGGCCCTTCCCTTCATGTGGCTCTGCCCTGCTGACCGTCTGCGGCAGTGAACCATGGCTCAGGGCTGGAATCTTCTGAGATTGCGCATGAGGCAAGCTCCCCGAGCTTGTAGGTACAATTCTGTGGCTGTAGGTACTCCTCGTTCGCCCCGGAAGGGAGACCCGATGAGCACCATCTCGGTCCGTGAGTTCTCCTACAACCCCAGCGCCGTCTTCGCCCGAGTCGAGAAGGGTGAGGCGGTCCAGGTGACTCGCCACGGCAACGTCATCGCCATACTGCTGCCGGGCTCCGGGCCGGTGGCCCGCTATTCCGACCTCGTCGCCCAGGGGAAGATCCGGCTCAAGGCGGCCACGACTTCCGACCTCGCGCGCCTGCCCCGATACGACATCCCGGCCGATGCGCCCGATCCGGTCGCACTGCTCCTTGCGGAACGGGAGGACGACGACCGTTGATCTACATGGATTCCTCGGCTCTGCTGACCCTGCTGACCGGCCGCCCCAACGCCACTGCACTGCGGAGCTTCCTCACGGCCCGGCCCGGACTGCCCATGGCCACCAGCACCATCGGCGTCGTGGAGACGGTCCGTCAGCTCGACAAGGTCGGCTCGTTTCCAAGCGCTCTGGCGGATCTGGACACCATGGTCACCGAGATCCTCCTCACCGAGGAGGTCCGGGATCTGGCGACCAGAGTTCCTGCGGCCCTGCGTTCTCTGGACGCCATCCACGTGGCGAGTGCGCTGGCCATCGGTGAGGCTCTCGATTCCTTGATCACCTACGACAAGCGGATGCTCGACGCGGCCCGCGAGGTCGGACTGGCTGCATTCGCGCCCGGTATGGCGGACTGACGCACCGGCGAAACTGTAGGGATCCGACAGTGACCGTCGTGCGGCGCTGTCAGGGGTGGATTCTCCTCAACCAGGACAGGACCGATAGATTTCCCGGGAACGAGACTGCTATCGAAAGGGTGATCCGTTGAGCCGCTCGGTTCTCGTCACCGGAGGTAACCGGGGCATCGGCCTCGCCATCGCCCGCGCTTTCGCCGACGCCGGCGACAAGGTCGCGATCACGTACCGGTCGGGTGAGCCCCCGGAGGCCCTCATTCAACTGGGCTGCCTCGCCGTCAAGTGCGACATCACCGACGCCGAACAGGTGGAGCAGGCCTACAAGGAGATCGAGGAGAAGCACGGTCCGGTGGAGGTGCTGGTCGCGAACGCCGGCGTCACCAAGGACCAGTTGCTGATGCGGATGTCCGAGGAGGACTTCACCTCGGTTCTGGACACCAACCTCACCGGCACCTTCCGGGTCGTCAAGCGGGCCAACCGGGGCATGCTGCGGGCGAAGAAGGGCCGCGTCGTCCTGATCTCCTCCGTGGTCGGCCTGCTGGGCTCGCCGGGCCAGGCGAACTACGCCGCGTCCAAGGCGGGTCTGATCGGTTTCGCGCGCTCCCTCGCCCGTGAGCTCGGCTCGCGCAACATCACCTTCAACGTCGTCGCACCCGGCTTTGTCGACACCGACATGACGAAGGTGCTCACCGACGAGCAGCGCGCGGGCATCGTCGCCGGCGTGCCGCTCGGCCGTTACGCGCAGCCGGAGGAGATCGCCGCCGCGGTGCGGTTCCTCGCCTCCGACGACGCCTCGTACATCACCGGAGCCGTCATTCCCGTTGACGGCGGATTGGGCATGGGTCACTGATCGCCATGAGCGGAATTCTCGACGGCAAGCGCATCTTGATCACAGGTGTGCTGATGGAGTCCTCCATCGCCTTCCACACCGCCAGGCTGGCGCAGGAGCAGGGTGCCGAAGTCATCCTGACCGCGTTCCCCCGGCCCACACTGACCGAGCGCATCGCCCGGAAGCTGCCCAAGCCGGCCAAGGTCATCGAGCTGGACGTCACCAACGACGAGCACCTGAACCGGCTGGCGGACATGGTCCGTGAGGAGCTCGGCGGCCTGGACGGCGTCGTCCACTCCATCGGCTTCGCTCCGCAGGACGCGCTCGGCGGCAACTTCCTCAACACGCCGTTCGAGTCCGTCTCGACGGCGATGCACGTCTCGGCGTTCTCGCTGAAGTCGCTCACGATGGCCTGCCTGCCGCTGATGCAGGAGGGCGGCGCGGTGGTCGGCCTGACCTTCGACGCGCAGTTCGCGTGGCCGCAGTACGACTGGATGGGCCCGGCCAAGGCCGCGCTGGAGGCCACCTCCCGCTACCTCGCCCGCGACCTGGGCAAGCAGAACATCCGCTGCAACCTGGTCTCGGCGGGCCCGATCAGCTCCATGGCGGCCAAGTCGATCCCGGGCTTCACGGAGCTCGCGGACGTGTGGAACCACCGCTCCCCGCTGGAGTGGGACATGGCCGACCCGGAGCCGACCGGACGCGGAGTCGTGGCGCTGCTCTCGGACTGGTTCCCCAAGACGACGGGCGAGATCGTCCACGTCGACGGCGGCGTACACATGATGGGCGCCTAGCCACCCACTCGCACATAACAGAGCGGCCGCGCACCGGGGTGCGCGGCCGCTCCGCTTTCGCTCCCGAGCGCTTCCCGAGTCGAAAAGACCGGCGAACCCTTGCAGACTGATCGAACCGGGACATTCCCGGCGTTCCTGCGGGGAGGAGGTGCGGGTGTGCGCCCGAGGCGGAGCCGAGCGGTATCCCTGCTGCTGACGTCACTCGCCCTGTCCGGTCTCCTGGTCCCGGCTACCCTCGCGCGGGCCACCGCGACCACGGACGCCGAGCCGCCCGGTCCCGCCCCCGCCCCGGCCCCCGCCCGCTTCGGCGCCGAATGCCGTACGGCGATCGACGGCTCGCGCGTCACCGCCTTCTGCCACAACCCCTACCCCGAGACCGACCTCGTCCGGCTGCACGTCGAATGCGACCGCTGGTGGGACATCGACGGGGACAGCGCGCCCGTGGCCATCGACCCGGCCGGCTACGCCGAACTGTCCAACCGCTGCTGGAAGGAGGTCCGCGCGGTCTGGATCAGCCACCAGCCCCCTCGGTGACCGCCAGGCACATGAACGGATAGCCGGCCGCCTCGGTGGCGGCCGTCTCCGCGTCGCCGCGCCGGATCGCCTCCACCAGTCGCGAGTGGTCCATATGGTCCTCCGGGCGCAGATGCGGACCCACGTCCTCCCGCAGCCAGTCGCGCATCAGGTCGCCCAGGTCGGCATAGAGCTCGGTCAGCACCTCGTTGTGCGAGGCGGCGACCACCGCCATGTGCAGCGACGCGTCCGCCGCCACGAACAGCTCCGCGTCACCCGTCGCCCACGCCTCCTCGCGGCGCGCGAGCAGCGCGTCCAGCTGCTTCAGGTCCTTCTCGGTACGCCGCTGGGCCGCCAGCCGGGCCGCCGACGACTCCAGCGTGGAGCGCAGTTCGGCGATGTGGCGCGGATCCGCCCCGGCGAACCGCCGGTGCATCACCCCGGCCAGCTCGCTCGTCGCGATCACATACGTGCCCGAGCCCTGACGGATGTCCAGCAGTCCGTTGTGCGCGAGCGCGCGCACCGCCTCGCGGACGGTGTTGCGCGCGACCCCCAGCTGCTCCACCAGCTCCGGTTCGGTGGGGATGCGCGAACCGACCGGCCACTCGCCCGAGGTGATCTGGTTGCGCAGCTCGGCGATCACCTGATCGGAGAGCGCGGAACGCCGGGGAGAGGACAGTGCCATGGTGCTCCTTCGTGGATTGGACAACCAATCATCCCATGATTCTATGATGATTCCATGCCCGACGACGACATCCAGACCCTGAACCCCGCGACAGCGACCCGCACCGACACCCGTTCGGCCCCGGCCGCCGCCCCCGTGTCTCCCGGCTGGCTCGCCCCGCTGCTCCTCGTCGGCATCGTCCTCGCGGCCCTCAACCTCCGTCCCGCCATCACCAGCCTCGGCGCGCTCCTGGAGGAGACCCGCGCCGGGCTCGGCATGAGCGGCACCGTCGCCGGACTCCTCACCTCTGTACCGCCGCTCTGCTTCGCCGTCTTCGGGATCACCGCACCCCGGCTCGCCCGCCGGTTCGGACCCGCGGCGATCCTCTGCGCCGGTATGGCGGCCATCGCCGCGGGCCTGGTGATCCGTCCCTTCGCCGGCGGCACGGCGGCCTTCCTGGCCGCCAGCGCCCTGGCGCTGGCGGGCATCGCGCTCAGCAACGTCCTGATGCCGGTCGTCATCAAGCGCTGGTTCCCCGACCGCGTCGGCACCATGACCGGCCTCTACTCCATGGCACTGGCCCTCGGCACCTCCCTTGCGGCCGCCGCGACCGTGCCCATGACCAAGGCCCTGGGCGGCAGTTGGCGTACCGGCCTCGCCGTGTGGGCCGTGCTCGCCGCCCTCGCCGTACTGGTCTGGCTGCCGGTGGCCCGTGAGCGCCGCTCCGCGGCGGCCGGCGCGAGCGCCGCCCCGCACCCGGACGCCCCTGCCGTACGCATCACCCGCAGCCGCACCGCGTGGGCGCTGGCCTGCTTCTTCGGCCTCCAGGCCACCGCCGCGTACATCACCATGGGCTGGATGCCGCAGATCTTCCGCGACGCCGGAGTCTCCGCGGGCACCGCCGGTGTGCTGCTCGCCGTGACCATGGTGATGGGTGTCCCGCTCGCCTTCGTCATCCCGAGGCTGGCCGGCCGGATGAAGAACCAGGGTCTGCTCGTCGTCGCCCTCGGCGTCTTCGGTCTCAGCGGCTACGCCGGCCTCTACTTCGCCCCCGCGGCCGGCGCGTGGGTGTGGGCACTCCTCCTTGGCGTCTCCAACTGCGCCTTCCCGCTCGCCATCACCATGATCGGAATGCGGGCCCGGTCCGGGCCGGGAGTGGTCCGGCTGTCCGCCTTCGCGCAGAGCACCGGCTACCTGATCTCCATCCCCGGACCGCTGGTCATCGGGGCGCTCTACCAGCACAGCGGCGGCTGGGACCTGCCCATCGCGCTGATGGCGGGCCTGATGGTGCCGCAGATCGTGGTCGGCCTGCTGGCGGGCCGGGACCGCACGATCGAGGACGAATGCGGCATGCGAGACTGACCGTATGCCTGTGCTCGACCCCCACCCCCAGAACGGCCAGAAGAAGCTGCTGCTCGTGTTCGGCACGATGCTGGCCATCGGCGTGATCATCGGAATCATCGCGTCCATCGCCTCGCCCTGACGTCGCGCAAGCGCCGGGGTGGGGCTGGCCCCACCATCCCCTAGGGGGCCAGGCTCAGGGTCGAGTGGGTGGATCACCGGATGGGAACGCCCCCCGCGGATCCGTAGGTTCGAGGTACACGAACCGAAGACCCACGGAGGCGGCCATGTCGGCCCGTACGCAGACCCGGTCCATCGCCCCGGCCAGGGGCGGCGTCGAGGCGCGGCTGCCGTGGTGGGCCGTCCTGCTGCCCGCGATCGCCTTCGCCGTACTGCTCCTGCTCATCGTGGGACCGGGCGAGGCGCACGCCGCGGGCGGCGAACCGGGCGTCGCGGAACTGCTGGAGCGCATCCAGCAGACCCTGGCGAAGTAGCCGGACCGAGCCTTCCAACACCCTGCGCCCCATGGCTCGATTCATGCGAAGCTGGAATGCATGAGCGTCGATACACCCCGCAGGATCGTCCTCCTCAGGCATGCGAAAGCCGACTGGCCCCAGGTGTCCGACCATGAGCGGCCACTCGCGGAGCGCGGCCGCAAGGACGCCCCCGCCGCCGGCCTCCGGCTGGCCGAGACCGGCATCACCTTCGACCTGGCCCTCTGCTCGACCGCCGCCCGGACCCGCGAGACCTGGAAGCTCGCCGTCCAGGAACTGCCGCACCGGCCCAAGACCGTGTACGAGGAGCGGCTGTACGAGGCGTCCCTGGGCGAGCTCATCGCGCTGCTCAACGAGACCCCGGACGAAGTAAGCGACCTGCTCGTCATCGGCCACAACCCCGGTATGCATGCCCTCGCCGACGCCCTCACCGGCCGGGCGGAGGGCGATGCGCTGGCCCGGATGAGCCGGGGCGGCTTCCCGACCGCGGCGCTCGCCGTCGTCGGCTTCGAGGGCTCCTGGAAGACGGTGGAACACGGGGTCGGCACGCTGCTGGAGTACTGGGCCCCGCACGAGTAACTCCCCTGATCCTTCGGGCCCCCGGGTATACCGGGGGCCCAAAGCCTCTACTCCACGTCCGCGGCCTCGACCTCTTCGCGAGTGATGCCCAGCAGATAGAGGACGGCGTCGAGGAAGGGCACGTTCACCGCCGTGTGGGCGGCCTCGCGTACCACCGGCTTGGCGTTGAAGGCCACGCCGAGACCGGCCGCGTTGAGCATGTCCAGGTCGTTCGCCCCGTCGCCGATGGCCACGGTCTGTGCCAGCGGGACCCCCGCCTCAGCGGCGAAACTGCGCAGCAGCCGGGCCTTGCCCGCGCGGTCCACGACGTCGCCTATGACGCGTCCGGTCAGTGTCCCGTCGACGATCTCCAGGGTGTTCGCCGAGGCGAAGTCCAGCCCCAGCCGCTCCTTCAGATCATCCGTGACCTGGGTGAACCCACCCGACACGACGCCGACTTGGTAACCGAGCCGCTTGAGCGTACGGATCAGGGTGCGGGCGCCGGGGGTGAGCCGTACCTCGGCCCGGACCTTGTCCACCACCGACGCGTCCAGGCCGGCCAGCAGGGCCACGCGCGCGTGCAGCGACTGCTCGAAGTCCAGCTCACCGCGCATCGCCTGCGCGGTGACCTCGGCGACCTTGTCCTCGCAGCCCGCGTGCGCGGCGAAGAGCTCGATCACCTCGTCCTGGATCAGGGTCGAGTCCACGTCCATGACCACCAGCCGCTGGGCCCGGCGGTGCAGTCCGGCCGAGACGACCGCGACATCGACGCCGATCTCGGCGGCCTCGGTGGCCAGGGCGGTCCTGAGCGGCTCGGTCTCCGCACCGGACACCGCGAACTCGACGGCGGTGACGGGATACTTCGCGAGCCGGAAGATACGGTCGATGTTGCCGCCGGTGGCGGTGATACGGGCGGCGATCGCGGCGGTCGATTCCGCGGTGAGCGGGTGCCCGAGCACGGTGACATGCGAACGCCCACTGCCGCGCGGCCGGTTGTCACCCATGCCGGAGATGATCTCGGCCTGCAGCTTGAGCGACTCGGCCCAGCTGTGCACGGTGGCGCGGAGCTCGCCCTCGGTGGTGCCGCCGGCGGCGGGCCGGGTGACGAGCGCGCACAGCACGATGCGGCCGCGGGTGACGACCTGCTCGATGTCGATGACATCGACGGAGTAGGCGGCGAGGGTCTCGAACAGTCCGGCGGTGATCCCGGGACGGTCCTTGCCGAAGATCTTGACGAGGAGAGTGGGGAACTCGGAGGTCTGCGATGCGCTCATGGTGCTCCCACCGTATAGGTCCCCACCGGCGGGCGGTCCCCCCGTCCCGCCCACCGGACGGGGCTCCCTGGCGGTCGCGGGGTACCGGTTGCCTTCTCGCGCCCGGGGGCGGGGTGCGGGGCTCTCTGGCGGGTCGCGGGGTTCGGGTGCCGGTTTGCGCGCCCGGGGGCGGGGTGCCGGGGGCGGGCCGCTCCGGGGTGCCGTTCTGGACTGTACGATTTACGGCGCCTCGGCGGCGGCGAGAAGTGCTCCAGCGGTCCGCGCCACAAATCGCACTTCTACGTCCAGAACAGCACCCCTGCACGTCCCGCCCCCTCCCGCGGGGCCAGGGGCGGGCGGCGGCCCGGCGGCGGGCCTCAACGAGCCGGGCGGGTGGGACGGCGGAGGGGGTCGGGGTCGGAGGGAGTGGTGTCCGGGACGTAGAAGTGCGATTTGTGGCGCAGGGCCCTGGGCACCGGATTCACCCCCGCTGAACGCGCCGTAAATCGTACAGTCCCGGACGCCACTCCCGGAGGCCCCGGCCCCCGGCACCACAACGCCCCCGGCCCCCGGTCAGCGCCCGCGGGGCGTACCCGGCGGGGGTGGGCCATCACCCGGAGGCGGCGGCGGAGGCGGCGGCGGGCCCGACACCGTCGGTGCGCTGTACCACTCCTCCGCCGGCCGCCGGTACGGGTTCGTCTCGACCGGACCGTACCCGGGCGACGGCCTGTACGGCCCCGGCAGGTACGCCAGGTCCGGGTACGTACGGCCGCCATCCCCCCGGGCCGCCACCGCCCGCGCCCCCGCCACCCCCGACGCGCACGCGAGCACCGCCCCCACCCCACCCGCCCCCGCGCCCCACACCGCACCGAGCAGCGCCGCCACCCCCGCGTTCCCGTGCAGTGCGATCCCCGCACCGAACGCGTCGACGCCGAGCACCGAGAGCGAGGCATCGGCGGACACCCCCGTCAGCCACACCAGCAGCGGCAGCGCGAGCGCAGCGGCCACGCCGAGCCGCAGCGCGCACCACCCCGCGAACCGGGTCGCGCCCAGCCCCGGCGGCCGGGGCGTACGTACGGCCGTCAGCACGCCCGCGTACAGCATCAGCAGCGCCGTCGCGACGGCGAGCAGCCATACCCGGCCGTCCAGCTCGGCGAGCCGGCCCACCGTCACCGGCTCCTCCGCCGAGACCCGCAGCAGCTCGCCCAGCGGATCGGGCAGCAGCTTCGCGAGCTCACCGGTGGCCGCGCCCTCCCACGGCACGAAGAGCCCGAGCGGGATCGCGAGCCACGCCCCGTTCGGGGCGCCGAGCAGCGCGACGCCCGCGATCCGCGCCGGTTGGTCGCCGCCGACGGCGGCGTACGCGGCGTACGCGGCGGCCGCCAGCCCCGCCAGGACCGCCACCAGCAGCACACTCACCAGCGCCGACACCGCCGGCCGCACCACCCGGTGCAGTACGTCCCAGCCGCGCGGCAGCGGCGCGCGACGGGAGGCGAGCAACGCGACGACGAGCACGCCGAGCACCCAGCCGGCCCCACCGGCCAGCGAGGGCCCGGCGTTGACGGTGAAGCCCACCGACGCCTCGGCCCGCGCGAGATCGCCGAGCCGGTCGGGCAGCAGACCTCCGATGTCGATGCCTCCGATGTCCCCGACTCCGTCCGGCAGTTCTGGCAGCCCAGGCAGCCCTGGCTGCCCAAGCGCGTCGCCGTCGATCGTGACGACGTCATGACCCACCCACGCGAGCCCGCCCACCATGGCGACGAACACCACGGCCACCGCCACCACCCGCGCGACGAGTTCGCCCCCGGAGATGGCAACCCCCGCTCCCCGCAAGGACCTCAGGAAGATGAGCGCGAGCACCAGCGCCCCGGCCAGCCCCACCCCCAGCGGCGCCACATCGATGGCCGTACGCGCCTGCGCCCCGTCGAGGCCGAAGGCCGACACATCGCCCGACGGGCTGACCGAACCGCCAACTGCCAGCGCCACCACGGCCGCGGTCATCGGGCCCAGCGATCCCGCCGCGTCCGCGCCGAGCAGATGCAGCCCGAGCGCGGCCGTGCCGGCCATCGCGATCAGCGCCCAGCTCACTGCGGCGACCGCTGCGACGACCGCGTCACCCCACCGCGCGCCGCCCGTACTTCGCATCGCCCCCATGAGGACCCCCCGGATCTCTGCTGGGTATGCCCCGGTTAGCCGCATTCGCGCATGATCCGTACGCACTCATGGGCGCTTACTACTCTCCGGGCGTGTTTCGGTGGAGTCAACGGCGCCCGGTACGCAGTCTTCACGCGGCCCGACTTTCAGTTTGGGGACCGGGCCTGAAATAGTTCCCCACGATGTTCGCCATCCCTAGACTCCCTCTGATGGGGGTACCTCGGGGGACAACTAGTGGGGCATGGAGTGCCGGAACTCGTACTGGAATTGAACGGAAGAACCTGGACGCTCGACCCGTCCAGGTCGTACACCCTCGGACGTGATCCGCAGGGCGACATGGTGATCGACGACGCCAGGGTCTCCTGGCGGCACGCCACCATCAGCTGGAGCGGCCGGGGCTGGGTGATCGAGGACCACGGCAGCACCAACGGCACCTATGTGCAGGGCCAGCGGATCCACCAGATGGAGATCGGCCCCGGCTCGGCCGTCCACCTCGGCAACGCCACCGACGGGCCGCGACTGAGCCTGTCCGGCAGCGCGGCGGGCGCCGCCGTGCCCAGCGCGCAGGGCGCGGTGCCCCAACAGGGCCAGCAGGCCCAGCACACACCCCACCACGGCTGGGCGGGACAGGGCCAGGCACAGGCCCCGCACCCCCAGACCCCGCAGCAGGGCGGCTGGCAGCAGACGCCTCAGCAGCAGGCGCAGGTCCCGCACCAGCAGGGCCCCGCCGACCAGTACGCCCAGAAGACCCCCGGACCCGGCGGTGCCGCGGGGGCCCCACCGGTGTACGGAGACCGCAGCCCCACCACGTTTCACCAGCTGGCCCTCGGCCGGGTGATGCGCATCGGCCGTGCGCTCGAGAACGAGCTGGTCGTCTCCGACCTCCAGGTCTCGCGCCACCACGCCGAGTTCCGCGCGACGCCCGACGGCCGCTTCGAGATCCACGACCTCGGCAGCCACAACGGCACCTACGTCAACGGGCAGCCGCTCGCCAAGGCCGGCTCCGCGCTGCTCGGCCCCAACGACATCGTGGGCGTCGGCCACTCGACCTTCCGCCTTGTCGGCGACCGGCTCGAGGAGTTCGTCGACACCGGTGAGGTCTCCTTCTCCGCACGCCACCTGACGGTGACGGTCGACGGCGGCAAGCAGATCCTCAAGGACGTCTCGTTCGGCGTCCCGGAGAAGTCGCTGATCGCGGTCATCGGCCCGTCCGGCTCGGGCAAGTCGACGCTGCTGAAGGCGCTCACCGGCTACCGCCCCGCCAACCAGGGCGATGTCCTCTACGACAACCGCAACCTGTACAAGCAGTTCGCCGAGCTGCGCCAGCGCATCGGTCTGGTTCCGCAGGACGACATCCTGCACAAGGAGCTGACCGTCCGCACCGCCCTGAAGTACGCGGCCAAGCTCCGCTTCCCCGGTGACACCGCCGAGGCCGAGCGTGCCGCCCGTATCGACGAGGTGCTGCGCGAGCTCAAGCTCGACATCCACAAGGACAAGAAGATCACCTCGCTCTCGGGTGGTCAGCGCAAGCGCGTGTCCGTGGCCCTGGAGCTGCTCACCAAGCCGTCGCTGATCTTCCTGGACGAGCCGACCTCCGGCCTCGACCCGGGCATGGACCGCGACGTCATGCAGCTGCTGCGCGGCCTCGCGGACGACGGCCGTACGGTCCTGGTGGTCACCCACTCCGTCGCCGAGCTCGCCATCTGCGACAAGCTCCTGGTGATGGCGCCGGGCGGTTCGGTCGCGTACTTCGGCCCGCCGGAGGAGGCGCTCAACTTCTTCGGCTACACGACGTGGGCCGACGTCTTCTCGGCCTTCGAGAACTACCGCGACTACGACTGGGCGGGCCGCTGGAAGGGCTCGCAGCACTACCAGATGTACGCCGCGGACATCGACGCCGTCGCCCCGCAGTCCGTACACATGCCGTCGCCGCAGCAGATGCGCCCGCCGAAGCCGCAGGGCTGGGGCTCCCAGCTGTCCACGCTGATCCGCCGCTACGTGTCGGTGATCGCGTCCGACAAGGGCTTCATGGGCCTGATGGTGATCCTGCCCGCCGTCCTCGGTGTGGTGAGTGTCGTCATCCCGGCCGACTTCGGCCTGGCGCCGCCCACGCCGCCGTCCCGGTTCAACGGTGACGCCGGCACGATCATGCTGATCCTGGCGGTCGGCATGTGCTTCTCCGGCGCCGCCAACTCCGTACGTGAACTGATCAAGGAACGGGTCATCTACGAACGGGAGCGGGCCACCGGCCTGTCCCGCTCGGCGTACCTGATGTCCAAGGTGATCGTCCTCGGCCTGATCACCGCCCTCCAGGGCGTCATCATCTGCGGCATCGGCTTCGCCACCCGCGAGCTGCCCGAAGAGGGCCTGATCATGCCGCCGGCCGTCGAGCTCTGCCTGGGCGTCATCGCGCTCGGCTTCACCTCGATGATGTTCGGCCTGGTGATCTCCTCGCTGGTGAAGACCGCCGAGAAGACCATGCCGCTGCTCGTCATGTTCGCCATCGTGCAGGTCGTCTTCACCGGCATCCTCTTCCAGGTGTACGACTCGCCCGGCCTGGAGCAGTTCGCCTGGCTGATGCCGTCCCGCTGGGCCATCGCCGCCACCGGCGCGACGCTCGACCTCGCGCACCTGATGCCGCCGTGGGACCAGAAGAACCCCGGCAACCTGGACCCGCTCTGGGAGCACACCGCCGGGCAGTGGGGGCTCAACATGACGATCCTGCTGCTGATCGGCATCGCCTGCGGCTTCGCGGTGGCGCGCCTGCTGCGCCGCCACGAGCCCGAGGTGATGCGCAAGTAGCGGAGCAGGGGCGGGGCCGGCCGCGTCCGGCCCGCACATGCCCGAAGGGCGGCACCCCCGTACGGGGTGCCGCCCTTCTGCCGTTCTTCAAGGTGTCCGGTTCGCGCGCCGGCCTCTGTGTCGGCTCAGTAGGCGCCGTTCACGTTGTCCATGGAGCCGTAGCGGTCGGCCGCGTAGTTGCAGGCGGCGACGATGTTGGCGACCGGGTCGTACAGGTCCTTCTTGGTGCCCTTGACGTGGTAGGCGTCGAAGGTGGGCTGGATCACCTGGAGCAGGCCCTTGGAGGGGACGCCGTTGATGGCGTTGATGTCCCAGTTGTTGATGGCGCGCGGGTTACCGCTGGACTCGCGGAGGATGTTGCGCTTGATCCCCTCGTACGAACCGGGGATGCCTTCCTTCTTCATGATGCTCATGGCCTCGCGGATCCAGCCGTCGAGGTTGTTGGCGTAGACCGGCTTGCGGGCGGCGGCGCGGCTGGCGGCCAGCTGCGTGGCGCGCTTCTTCGCGGCGGCCTCGGCCTTCGCCTTGGCCTGAGCCTTCGCCTGAGCCTTCGCGGCAGCCGCGGCCTTCGCCTTCGCCGTGGCGGCGGCCTTGGCCTTGGCCTGCGCGGCGGCCTTGTCGGCGGCGGCCTTCGCGGCCTTCGCCTGCAGGTTCGCGGCAACGTGCTGCTTGGTCAGGTTCTTGTGCACGGTCTCGGCCTGCAGGCTGTGCTTGGCCGAGGTCCACGCCACCGGGGCGGCGGCGGCGCTCAGGGCGGCGGGCTCCGTGTGGGCGGAGGACGCCGACGCCGGGACGAGCGTGAAACCGAGGGCGGCGGCGCTGACGGCGGCGACGCCACCGATCGACAGCTTGTGCTTCTTGGTCAGGCGACTGTGGCCGGAAGTGCGGAACACGGACATAGCAGAAACAACCTCTTCGAATAGCGGGGGCCGCAGGTAAACGCCGCGGGTTCGAATCCGCGGCGCTGTGCGACGGCAGCCATTCTTAGCGGCGGCAAAATTCTGTGGCAAAGGTGTGACGTACGATCCCGCTTAGTGGATCGGGGGCTCCCGAAAAGTCCGGATCACCCACTCTCACACCGCTCACATCGCCTTTATCTCTCCACTAGGCACCTTCGTAAGTGACCTGCGTCCTATGCGCGGGCTCACATCGCGCGACCCGTCGCCTCACCGAGAGTTGCATCAGCAATTCATGCTGTGAGTGCCTCGGAAGGCCCGGATTCCGGGAGGATGAGGTGGACGTCGCCGAACTCGTGCCAGAGGTAGAGACGGCGTACGGCCTCGGCATAACTGCGGCACACGGCCGCCCGGCCGGCGATCGCCTCGAGCATCAGCAGATGTGACGCCTCCGGCTCGTGCAGACCGGTCAGCAGCCCGTCCACCGCACGGACCCCGCGCCCCGGCGTGATCACCAGATCCGTCCAGCCGCCCGCCGCCCGCACCACCCCGTCCGACCCCGTCGCCGACTCCAGCGCCCGCACCGCGGTCGTTCCCACCGCGACCACCCGGCCGCCACCGGCCCGCGCCGCGTTGACCAGCCACGCGGTGGCGGCCGGCACCTCGAAACGCTCCGGGTACGGCGGTTCGTGCGCCTCCGTGGACGCCACGCCCGTGTGCAGGGTGAGCGGAGCGAACTGCACCCCCCGGCTCACCAGCTCCGCGACCAGCTCCGCGGTGAAGGGCCGCGCGGCGCTCGGCATCTCGGCCGAGGCGGCGCCGTCGGGGGAGGGGCGGGCGAACACCGTCTGATACGCGGCCAGCGGCTGGTCGCGCTCGGTGTAGGCGTACCGGATCGGCCGCCCGTACCGGTGCAGCAGCGCCGGCACGTCCGCGGCGGACGCGGTACCGGGGGACCCCGGCGCCTCGGCCGAGCCCGCCGGCGCATCCGCGGCGGACACCCTGGCCCACCACAGCCGCGACCCTTCCCCCGCCCCCGCCGGGCCAGGCGCCCCGGGGGCCAGCGGCTCCTCCAGTACGAGATGCGCGCCCCCCGGCAGCCGCACCACCGCCCCCACCGGGCCCCCGGCGCGCGGTCCCGTGGTGCCCCGGCCGTCCGGCTCGCGCAGCTCCACCGCCCAGCGCCCGTCGTCCGCCCGCGTGGAGAAGTGCACCACCAGGCGCCGGCCGCCCAGCCGTGCGTTGACCGCGGCGGGCAGTGTGGCAGACGTGTTCACCACCAGCACGTCACCCGCCCGCAGCTGCCCCGGCAGATCCCGGAACGTGTGGTGCGACACCTCCGTCCCGCGCGAGACCAGCAGCCGCACCGCGTCCCGCCCCAGACCCGGCCCGCGCTGTTCCACGGGCACCCGGGCCGACAACGTCTCGGGCACCCGCAACGCCTCAAACACCGGCAGCTTCACCGTGCCGCCCCCGCCACCAGCAGGGCCGGCGCCGTGTACCGCCCGCTGGGCGGCCGCTCGTCCAGCAGCCGCAGGAACGCGGGCGCCACCTCCTCGGGCAGTGGCACCCCCGCCGGATCCTCGTCCGGTTCCGCCGCGGCCAGCATGTCCGTACGCATCCCGCCCGGATCGACCCACCACACCCGCAGCCCCGGCTCCTCCACTGCCAGCACGGCCGACAGCTGGTCCACGGCCGCCTTCGTGGCGCCGTACGCACCCCATGTCGCGTACGCCTCCACCCCGGCGTCCGAGCTCACATTGACCACCGCCCCGCCCGGCGCCTCGCGCAGCAGCGGCAACGCCTCCTGAAGCAGGCCCAGCGGAGCCACCACGTTGGCCTCCAGCGCCGCCCGGAACCCGTCGAGCGGATGGCGCTCCAGCGGCACCAGCGGCTCGGCGCCCAGGATCCCGGCGTTGTTGACCAGCAGATCCACCCCGCCGAACTCCCGCGCGGCCGCCACCAGCTCCGCACGGTGTGTGCCGGCCGTCACATCCCCGGCGAGGGCCACCACCCGCGTCCCGTACTTCTCCAGCTCCCGCGCGGCCTCCGCCAGCGGCCCGGCCGTCCTCGCGTCCAGCACCAGATCCCAGCCCCGGCCGGCCAGCGCCGCCGCGAGGGCGCGTCCCAGCCCCCGGGAGGCCCCCGTAATGATCGCCACAGCCATGACATCCGCCCCTCGTCGACTCCTACGCCTTGTCAGCCCCAACGTAGGAACGCCCGGCGCCCGCCGCCTCAGCCGTCGGCCGCACCGTGCCAAGGCCCTTCGCCCTAGGTCTTGCGGCCCAGGAGGTGTACGCCACCGAGCCGATACGGGCAGGCCGCAACCGCCGGTACGGTGATCGCATGAGCCATCGCCCCCGCTCCGGGCTGTCCGCGGTGAGCACCGCACTGCTCGCCATGAGCCGGCATCTCGAGGTGCGCGACGTCCTCAAGACGATCGTCGCCTCGGCGCGCGAACTGCTGGACGCCGAGTACGCCGCCCTCGGCGTGCCCGACGACCACGGCGGCTTCGCCCAGTTCGTGGTGGACGGCGTCAGCGACGAGCAGTGGAAGGCCATCGGCCCGCTGCCCCGCCAGCACGGCATCCTCGCGGCGATGCTGCACGACGCCACCCCCGAGCGCCTCGCGGACGTACGCAAGGACCCGCGCTTCGAGGGCTGGCCGGCCGCACACCCCGACATGTCCGACTTCCTCGGCCTGCCCATCCGGGACGGGGACGAGGTCATGGGCGCGCTGTTTCTCGCCAACAAGCGCTGTCCCAAACCGGCCGGCGGCTGCGGCTTCACCCAGGACGACGAGGACCTGCTCGGCATCCTCGCCCAGCACGCGGCCATCGCCCTGACCAACGCCCGGCTGTACGAGCGCAGCCGCGAGCTGACCATCGCGGAGGAACGTTCCCGCCTGGCCCACGAGCTGCACGACGCGGTGAGCCAGAAACTCTTCTCTCTGCGCCTGACCGCCCAGGCGGCCGCCGCGCTGGTCGACCGGGACCCCGCCCGCGCCAAGGGCGAGCTCCACCAGGTGGCGGCGCTGGCCGCCGAGGCCGCCGACGAACTGCGCGCCGCCGTGGTCGAGCTGCGCCCCGCCGCCCTCGACGAGGACGGCCTGGTCGCCACGCTCCGTACCCAGATCCAGGTCCTCGACCGTGCCCACACCGCCCGCGTCACCTTCGACAGCGCCGGGATACGCGCGCTGCCCGCCTCCCAGGAGGAAGCGCTGCTCCGGGTCTCCCAGGAGGCACTGCACAACGCGCTCCGGCACTCCGGAGCGGGCAGGGTCGAGGTCACCCTCAGTCGCCGCGACCACGGCGCGCTCCTGCGTATCTCCGACGACGGGCAGGGCTTCGACCCGAGGACCGTACGACGGGCCGGCCGCCACCTGGGTCTGGTCTCGATGCGGGACCGGGCGAGCGGCGTGGGCGGCAGCCTCAGGGTGGAATCGGAGCCCGGCAAGGGCACCACGATCGAGATGGAGGTCCCCGGTGGCTGAGAAGACCATCCGTGTGCTGCTGGTGGACGACCACCAGGTGGTCCGCCGCGGACTGCGCACCTTCCTGGAGGTGCAGGACGACATCGAGGTCGTGGGCGAGGCCTCCGACGGCGCCGAAGGCATCGCCCGGGCGGAGGAGCTGCGTCCGGACGTCGTCCTCATGGACATCAAGATGCCCGGCACCGACGGCATCGAGGCGCTGCGCAAGCTGCGCGAGCTGGCGAACCCGGCACGGGTGCTCATCGTGACCAGCTTCACCGAGCAGCGCACCGTGGTCCCCGCCCTGCGCGCGGGTGCCGCGGGATACGTCTACAAGGACGTCGACCCGGACGCCCTGGCCGGCGCGATCCGGTCGGTCCACGCGGGCCATGTCCTGCTCCAGCCGGAGGTGGCGGACGCACTGCTGGCCCAGGAGGAGAGCGCCGGCGGCACGGGCCGGGGGACCACCCTCACCGAGCGGGAAAGGGAGGTCCTCGGCCTGATCGCCGACGGCCGCTCCAACCGGGAGATCGCCCGCGCGCTGGTCCTGTCCGAGAAGACCGTCAAGACCCACGTCTCGAACATCCTGATGAAACTGGACCTGTCCGACCGCACGCAGGCGGCGCTGTGGGCGGTACGCCACGGGGTGGCGGGCTGAAGCGGAGCGGTTCCCTCCAGGCGAAGATTCATACTGTCGGGTGTATGTCCCCCACACGGCGCATCCTGATCGGCTCCCGGCCGTTCTCCATGGCGTGCTGCGGCGGCCGGCCGCAGCGATCAACCAGGAGGACCCAAGAAGTGAAGAACCTCAAGAAGGCCGCTGCCCTCACCATGATCGCGGGCGGTCTCGTCGCCGCGGGCGCCGGTGCCGCCTCCGCCACCGACGGCGGCGCGCACGCCCACGGCCACGCGACCCACTCGCCCGGCGTCGCCTCCGGCAACCTGGTACAGGTCCCGGTCCACGTGCCGGTGAACGTCGTGGGCAACTCCGTGAACGTGGTGGGCCTGCTCAACCCGGCCTTCGGCAACACGGGCGTCAACCACTGACTCCACCCCCACCAGGCCACCGGCCCCCAGCCCAAGAGCCGGGGGCCGGAGCCGTCCGCAAAATGCGCAGCGCGGCAGCGCACCCACGGTCCCGCAGTGAGCCGTGGCGGAGCCAAGGGCCCGCAGCCGCCGACGGCGGCGGCCACCCACGGGAAACGCCCACCTCTTCACTCCCGCCGAACGGGCGGGCGGGGTGGGCAAGCCCCCGCGCGCAGCGCGGGGAACAACCACCGGCCCGCACCGCGCAACCGCACTGCGGAACCGCGTCAGCACCCCCGCCCCGCCTCCTCCACATACGCGTTGTACGCCGCCACCTGCGCCCGCCGCGCCACCCGCTCCACCGGACGCAGCGTCTCCGCCCGCGCCGCCATCTCCGCCGCGCTCACCGCCCCGCCGTGCCCGCTCTCGTACGCCACCGAGATCAGCAGCCCCACCCGCTGCGCGAGCTCCAACACCCGCACCGCCCGCGGCGGATACCCCGGAGCCAGCACCTCCCGGCCGGAGGACCCGCGCGCCCGCGCCCGGTACGCGTCGATCGCCGCCTCCGCCACCGGTCCCGACCCGGCCACGTCGAGCCTCGTCAGTCCCTCCGTCGCATCCCGCAGCGCCTCCGCGAGCTCCCGCTCCGCCTCCCCGAGCGAGGGCACATCGGCCGGCGGCGCCTCCCGTACCGGCAGGCAGTGCCAGACGACCTCCACATGCAGATCGCCCTCGGGCCCCACCTCGTACACCTCCGGTACGAGTCCGACCGCCGCGCCCACCGCGACGACCGCCTCCTCCGCCTCCAGCGCACGCGCGTTGAACTCGGGCGGCCCGCTGAGCCCCAGCGGATGCCCCGGCGCCGGCAGTGCCAGCCGCAGGCCGGTCACCCCCAGCGCCCGCAGCCGCCCCAGCGCGAGCGTGAGCCCGACCGGTCCGGACTCACCCGGGAGCCCTTCGACCCGGTGCACGGCGTCCTCCCCGACGATGGAGAGCGCGGCGTCATCCGGCGACACAGATCCGGCCAACAGGGCATTTCCCCATGCGGCCAATCGTCCTGAACGTGGTTCCGAGAGCATGCACCCACCCTAAGGACTCGCGCGGGAGCGGACCGGGGCAGTCACCTAAGCACCGACCCAAGGACTAAGCACCGACCTAAGGACCGGCCCGTCCGGACAGTGGCGTAGGTTTTCCCTGGGGGCTGCGCCCACACGCGCACGCGACATCCGAGACTGCAATGGGAGACAACGCGCTCATGAGCGATGTACTGGAGCTGGTGGACGTATCCGTGGTCCGCGAGGGCCGGGCTCTGGTGGACCAGGTCTCCTGGTCGGTCAAGGAGGGGGAGCGCTGGGTGATCCTCGGCCCCAACGGCGCCGGCAAGACCACCCTGCTCAATGTCGCGTCCAGCTACCTCTTCCCGTCCACCGGCAGCGCCACCGTCCTCGGCGACCGGCTCGGCAAGGTCGACGTCTTCGAGCTGCGCCCGCGCATCGGCATGGCCGGCATCGCCATGGCCGACAAACTGCCGAAGCAGCAGACCGTCCTGCAGACGGTCCTCACCGCCGCGTACGGCATGACCGCCACCTGGCAGGAGAGCTACGAGGACGTCGACGAGCAGCGCGCCCGCGCGTTCCTCGACCGCCTCGGCATGTCGGACTACCTCGACCGGAAGTTCGGGACGCTCTCCGAGGGCGAGCGCAAGCGCACCCTCATCGCCCGCGCGCTGATGACCGACCCCGAACTCCTGCTGCTCGACGAGCCGGCCGCCGGCCTCGACCTCGGCGGCCGCGAGGACCTGGTCCGCCGCCTCGGCCGACTGGCCCGCGACCCGTACGCCCCGTCGATGGTCATGGTCACGCACCACGTCGAGGAGATCGCCCCCGGCTTCACCCACGTCCTGATGATCCGTCAGGGCAAGGTCGTCGCCGCCGGACCGCTCGAACTCGAACTGACCTCACGCAATCTCTCCCGCTGCTTCGGCCTGCCCCTCGTCGTGGAGCAGAACGGTGACCGCTGGACCGCCCAGGGACTCCCTCTCGGCTGACCCGGCTGACCCGGCTGACCCGGCTGACCCGGCTGACCCGGCGAACCGACCTGACCGGGACGACCTCAACTCGCCCTCTGTCCCGACGGGGACCCCCGCACCTAACATGACCATGTGGAAATCGACGCGTGGGTGTGGTGGCTGATCGCGGCGGTCGGGCTGGGCATTCCGCTCGTGCTCACGGCGATGCCCGAGTTCGGCATGTTCTCCGCCGGTGCGACAGCCGCCGCGGTCGTCGCCGCCCTCGGCACGGGCATCGTGACCCAAGTGCTCGTCTTCGTGGCGGTGTCGGTCGCGCTGATCGCCTTCGTACGCCCGATCGCCAACCGGCACCGGGCGCAGCGCCCCCAACACGCCAGCGGTGTCGACGCGTTGAAGGGCAGATCCGCCGTCGTCCTGGAACGGGTCGACGGCAGCGGCGGCCGCATCAAGCTCGCCGGCGAGGTCTGGTCCGCCCGCTCCCTCGACACGGACCGCAGCTTCGAACCGGGCCAACAGGTCGATGTCGTCGAGATCGACGGAGCGACCGCAGTCGTCATGTGACCGAACGCCCCACAGCACGGCCCGAGTTCTGCGAAACTCGATCTTGGGCTTCTGGGCTCACTCTCTCGAAGCATGAAGGGCACGGGCAAACACGATGCAGCCGATCATCATCGTCCTGATCATTCTGGTGGTGCTGGTCTTCATCGCCCTGATCAAGACGATCCAGGTCATCCCGCAGGCCAGCGCCGCCATCGTCGAGCGCTTCGGGCGCTACACCCGCACCCTCAACGCGGGCCTGAACATCGTCGTCCCGTTCATCGACTCGATCCGCAACCGGATCGACCTGCGCGAACAGGTCGTGCCCTTCCCGCCCCAGCCGGTGATCACCCAGGACAACCTGGTGGTCAATATCGACACGGTCATCTACTACCAGGTGACCGACGCCCGCGCCGCGACCTACGAGGTCGCCAGCTACATCCAGGCGATCGAGCAGCTGACCGTCACCACGCTCCGCAACATCATCGGCGGCATGGACCTGGAGCGGACCCTCACCTCCCGCGAGGAGATCAACGCGGCTCTGCGCGGCGTCCTCGACGAGGCGACCGGCAAGTGGGGCATCCGCGTCAACCGCGTCGAGCTCAAGGCGATCGAGCCGCCCACCTCCATCCAGGACTCGATGGAGAAGCAGATGCGCGCCGACCGCGACAAGCGCGCCGCGATCCTCACCGCGGAAGGCATCCGGCAGTCGGCCATCCTCACCGCGGAGGGCGAGAAGCAGTCGGCGATCCTCCGGGCCGAGGGTGAGGCCAAGGCCGCCGCCCTGCGCGCGGAGGGCGAGGCCCAGGCCATCCGTACGGTCTTCGAATCCATCCACGCCGGCGACGCCGACCAGAAGCTCCTCGCCTACCAGTACCTCCAGATGCTCCCGAAGATCGCCGAGGGCGACGCCAACAAGCTCTGGATCGTGCCCAGCGAGATCGGCGACGCGCTCAAGGGACTGAGCGGGGCCATGGGCAACTTCGGCCCCCTGGGCGGCGTCGGAAACGGCGGCAACAGCGGCGGCAACGGCGGAAACAGCGGCGGTACGATCGGCCGTCAGGCCACCGGCACCGAGCGCCGCGAACAGCCCCCCATCGACTGACGGGCGGCCCCTTCCTGCATGATCAGTGAGGCCCCTCGACCTTCGGCGGGGAGGCATCTCACTGACGTGAAGGAGATGGCGTTGTCCATCTGGGAATCACTCGCGGTGTTCGTGGCCGGCATCTGCGCCGGCACCATCAACACCATCGTCGGCTCGGGAACCCTGATCACCTTCCCGGTACTGCTCGCCACCGGCCTGCCGCCGATCACCGCCAACGTCTCCAACTCCCTGGGCCTGGTGCCCGGCGCCATCAGCGGCGCCATCGGCTACCGCAAGGAACTGCGCGGCCAGGGCCGCCGCGTACTCCGCCTCGGCATCACCGCCCTCATCGGCGGCCTCGCCGGCGCGATCCTGCTGCTCGCCCTCCCCTCGGACGCCTTCGACGCGATCGTCCCCGTCCTGATCGCCCTCGCCCTGGTCCTCGTCATCGCACAGCCCCGGCTCTCCAGGGCGATCCAGCGCCGCCGCGAGCGCAACGAGACCGACACCCACCCCGACGGCGGCCCCGTCCTCCTCACCGGCCTGCTGTTCTCCAGCGCGTACGGCGGCTACTTCGGCGCCGCCCAGGGCGTCCTCTACCTGTCCCTGATGGGCCTGCTGCTCCGCGACGACCTCCAGCGGATCAACGCCGTCAAGAACGTCCTCGGCGCGATCGTCAACGGCGTCGCCGCCGTCTTCTTCCTCTTCGTCGCCGAGTTCGACTGGACCGCCGTCCTGCTGATCGCCGTCGGCTCCGCCTTGGGCGGCCAGCTGGGCGCCAAGGTCGGGCGCCGCCTGCCGCCGCCGGCCCTCCGCGCGGTGATCGTCGTGGTCGGCATCATCGCGATCGTCCAGCTCGTGCTGAGCTGACGCGCGCTGAGCCGCCGCGTGCTGAGCCGAGAACGACGAGGCCCGCCTCCGTCTCGGAGGCGGGCCTCACCCACACGCCCACATCTCTCAAGTCCTACGCCGACTGCGCGAGCCACTCCGGCAGGGCCTCCCGGTCACCCGCGCCCAGCGCCAGCAGCATCGCGTCGGCGGGCGTGGGGACGAACGGCCTCCGGAGCAGCGGCATGCCGGCCTGCTCCGGAGTACGGTCCGCTTTGCGGTGATTGTCCTCTGCGCACGAAGCAACGGTGTTCAGCCAGGTGTCCTGACCCCCCTGAGCCCGCGGTACCACGTGGTCCACCGTCGACGCCCGCCTCCCGCAGTACGCGCACCGGTGCTGGTCCCGTACCAGCACGCCCCGCCTCGACCACGGAGCCTGTCTTCGAAACGGCACCCGCACGTACCGGCAGAGCCGGATCACCCGGGGCACCGGAAGATCGACGGCGGCGCCGCGCATACGGAGTCCGGGGTGGGCCTGCTCGACCACGGCCTTGTCCTGCAGGACAAGCACCACCGCGCGGTTGAGTGTCACCGTCGACAGCGGCTCGAAGCTCGCGTTCAGTACCAGCGTGTCCCGCATATCGCCCACCTCCCGTGTGCCGGCCCCACCCCTGTTGGCGGGCTTGGGCTTGGATCAACTCTGGCCGGGCGCGCCGAGATGGACAACGCAATATCTGTGCCTCCCCAGGGCCGTCACCGACCCCCGGCATAAAAATTGCCCTGCCCTGATCTCTCCAAGACCAGGGCAGGGCAAACAACCGACGAACGTTCAGCTACCCGCGGGCGACTCGTACTCACCGATCAGCTGCGCTCGCGCGAGCGTGTGGAACCGCAGATTGAAACCGACGGCCGCGGGCGAGGTGTCCTCGTCCGGGCCCAGCTTCGCCTGGTCCACCGCGTAGACGGTGAACACGTAGCGGTGCCGCTCGCCGGGCGGCGGAGCGGCCCCGCCGAAGTCCTTCGACCCGTAGTCGTTCCGCGCATGCACCGCGCCGGCCGGCAGCCCCTCGAACTTCCCGCTCCCCGCGCCCGCGGGCAGTTCGGTGACGGAAGCGGGGAGGTCGAAGAGCACCCAGTGCCAGAACCCGCTGCCCGTCGGTGCGTCGGGGTCGAAGCAGGTCACGGCGAAACTCTTCGTCCCGGCCGGTGCCCCCTCCCACCGCAGCTGCGGCGAGACGTTCCCGCCCGACTTCGCCTGCGCCTCGTCCAGGTCGCTCCCCGGGGTGACATCCCCGCTCACGAGATGGAACGACTGCACTGGCGGGTGGAAGTCATGGGGGAGCGGCGGCCTGTTGAGCTCGGTCACGACGGAACCTCCTGATCGCGAGAGTGGCTACGGACGGGAGCCTAGGCTCTAGGCCCAGTTCCGCTTGCCACCGACAGCGGCGAGCCATTGGTTGAGGTAGGCGGCCCAGTCGGTGTCCTGGTAGGAGTTCAGCCCGACCTTGAAAGCCCGGTAGGAGTCGCTGCCCTCGGAGAAGAGCCCCGGCTTCTTGTCCATCTCCAGTACGACGTCCATCTCGCTGTGGTCGGCGATGAAGGTGAGCTCGACCTGGTTCAGCCCCCGGTACTGCTGCGGCGGCACGAACTCGATCTCCTGGTAGAAGGGGAGCCGCTGACGCGTACCGCGGATGTGCCCCCGCTCCATGTCCGCACTCCTGAACCGGAAGCCCAGCTGCCCGAAGGCGTCCAGAATCGCCTGCTGCGCCGGCAGCGGATGCACGTTGATCGGGTCCAGGTCACCGGCGTCGACCGCACGCGCGATCTCCAGCTCGGTCGTGACCCCGATGTTCATCCCGGGCAGCTGGTGTCCGGCCAGGCTCGTGACCGGCGTCTCCCAGGGGATCTCCAACCCGAACGGCACGACGTGCACCGCGCCCGCCTTCACCTCGACGGCTCCGCCGAGACGCTGCTTGACGAACTCGATGTCCTGCTTGACCTCCTGGTCACCGCCCTCGACCTCGACGCGCGCCTGCAGACCGACGGAGAGCCCCTCGATCTGCTGGTCCACGGACCCGCCCTGGATCCGTACCTCACCCTGGACGACACCGCCGGGTACGACATTGACCTCGGTCAGCACCGTCTCCACCGACGCGCCACCGGCACCCATGCTCGCGAGCAGCCTCTTGAAGCCCATGCGTCTCTCCCCATCACTCGATCCTGACCTCTACAAACGCGGAACCGACCTACCTGGTTCCGCCCCCGTCACCCTGGCAAGCCGGGGCGACCCGTGACCACCTACCCGTACGCACCGGTTCCAGTACGCTCGTACGGATGATCGCGAGCCCCGACCGTACGCCCCTCACGCACGACTTCTTCGACCGGCCGGTCCTTGCCGTCGCCCCCGATCTCCTCGGCCGCACCCTGGTGCGCAGGACGCCCGA
The DNA here is from genome assembly GCF_053763515.1 of Streptomyces mabaensis. Lineage (NCBI taxonomy): Bacteria > Bacillati > Actinomycetota > Actinomycetes > Kitasatosporales > Streptomycetaceae > Streptomyces > Streptomyces mabaensis. The sequence continues at coordinate 915 of NZ_JBSOPZ010000023.1, read as the reverse complement.
CGGCTCGATCGAACTCCGCATCACCGAGGTGGAGGCGTACGACGGCCCTGGCGACCCCGGCTCCCACGCGTTCCGCGGCAGGACCCCGCGCAACGCGGTGATGTTCGGTCCCCCCGGCCACGCGTACGTCTACTTCACGTACGGCATGTGGCACTGCCTGAACATGGTGTGCGGCCCCGAGGGCACGGCGAGCGGTGTACTGCTGAGGGCCGGCGAGGTGACGGCCGGCCACGAGCTGGCGCGCAAACGTCGGCTTTCGGCCCGTAATGACAAGGAACTGGCCAAAGGCCCGGCCCGGCTCGCGACGGCCCTCGGCGTGGACCGCACCCTCGACGGCGCGGACGTCTGCGCCGGCCCCGATGCCCCGCTGTCCGTACTCCAGGGCACCCCGGTAGGCCCTGACCTGGTGAGGAACGGCCCTCGCACGGGAGTGGGCGGCGACGGTGCCCACCACCCCTGGCGGTTCTGGCTTTCTGACGACCCGACAGTCAGTCCGTACCGCGCACACGCCCCGAGGCGCAGGGCAACTTGACTCTGCCCCCGAGGACGCCTAACGTAGCCCGAGCCGCTTGAAACGGGCACTGCTGTCGGTACGGCCCCAGGGCCGGACCAGAGGCAACCCGAAGCGGCCAACCACTACCTACGATTCACCCTGGCGGGGATGAATTCGGCATGCCTGAATTCGGACTCACCGGCTCGATTATGAGCAGCAAGGGAAATCCGCTAACGTAGTGAACACGCCGAAAGGCAAAAGGCCACTCCAGCGGCCACCGGAAACAGAATCCGAACCGGAAACGGAACGGAAATGATCTGGTAAGCTGGAAAACACGAAGGGAAGCGCCCGGAGGGCCCGATGAAAAGGGACCAAAGGAAGCGTCCGTTCCTTGAGAACTCAACAGCGTGCCAAAAGTCAAC